>JBGCFY010000134.1:0-76285 GCA_045110315.1 Saprospiraceae bacterium | reverse complement strand
TCCATTTTATTATCACAATGCTCAAGGCTGCCCCAATCAGTAACCAACTTATCCGTAGGCGGACTGATGTGAGATGGTCAAGATCTTTTACGCCGCTACAAAAAGTACGATCTTCTCGTTAGGAATGCTCAGTGTGCTAGAAACCGCTCAGAGCAAACAATTTGTTATAGTGGATATCTTTTCTTTTTAAGTAAATATAGTAGACTTCTACTATTGCGGAGATGGTAAGAAAAAGTTACTTTTACTGTAGACAAAGCGTAGTAGATCATGCTTATCTTATGTAGTAGTTTGCTGACTAATTTTATAATTACTTAATAGTATTAAATCTAAGTTAACTTTCGGGATTTTGTTTGAAATCTACTTTTAAAAAGATACTTTTGTCCTAATACGTTGTCGAATGCCAAGCTTTAACGTTTTTCTGTTGTGCTACTAAATACTAATCAACTAATAGAAACGTTTCAAACAAAAAGGTACTTTATTAATACGGGCAAATAGCCTACAGGACGCTATCGTATTAATTTTAAGCAGTTTATGTTTTTTTGGTTAATGTAAATTTAACTTTTAAAAATTATGTGTTTCCCGAAAAATAAACTAGCTTTGTAGTATACAACTGATCATATGAGCGCTTCTCTATTATAAAGCTATCATATACACTTGTTAAAGAGATCACTAAACTTGAGCCTAGAATAAAAAAGTTAAAAAAACGTAATTATAACATACTATTTTTTTTATTTACCTTATTTATTCTAACAAATCCAATTTTCATTGGATTAATTCAAATACCGCCTATTAATAATGTTCAAAATAACAGCTTTTGTTATTTAGCCCAGAACACGGAGTGCAAAAGTCATTCATTGTTACTATCAAACCTTTGTTTATAGTTATTCAATGTAAGGATTTTAACCTTGGTGTTAATAATTGCTTTCGTTAGAAATTAATAATTTTGCGAAAGATCAGTTAAGGAACAATTATTAAGCTCCAGGGATTTGAGAAAACTTGATTATACAAATTTTTTTATTTTTAAATTCATTTTAAAAATAAACGAAAAGACAAGTATCTTATCCTGCTCTTCGTTTCCAGCCTATTTCACAAAGCAATTACTCGAACTAGACATTATTTCCTGCTATTTCGTATTGCTGTTATTAAAACTATTGTGAACATTTCTGAAATTTTACACGCCTATCAACTAGCTAACGCAAGGACAAACTAAACCTTTGTCTCTTGACCATTGATCTGTATGTTCGTTTAGTAGCGGATGTAGATCAAGTCAGTATTTTGAATCTCTTTTCCGCATGTTTTGATCATGCACTTAAGATTCGAAATATCTTTAATGTAGAGCAAAAATTAACCAACGTAGATATTTTGTAGTATTCATACTTTGTAGTCACACATCGTATGCACGACATTGTTTTGCCTAGTCGGAAGTATATGAGCCCTTGCTTCCGTTCATAGGAAAGAATATTTTTTATTACGATAATTTGAGAGATCGTTAAAAAGGTTACGGCTTGTTTTCAAATATTCTAATTAACCAAATTTTTTTACCTTCAAAAGCAACCAAGCTTATGTTTATGAGAACAATTTTTATTGCGAAAACCGAACGATTACTTTGTGATGCACTTTGCTCCTGTTGTACTTCATTAGGATTGAAAGTAATTGGAAGTAGCACCGATGGAAGAGAGTCCCTAGATTTGATTCAACAACTTCAACCAGACTTTGCGATTGTTGAAGGTGGTTTACCCTCAATCAATGGTTTCGAAATCATTGAGCAATTGAAACGCGATCAAGTGAATACTCAAACGATTCTCTATCTACAAAATCATAACCCAGACTTTTTAAGAAAAGCATTATCGCTTAATGTAAATTCGCTGTTATTCGCAGAAGATGGTTTAGAAAAACTTTCTCAGTGCTTCGATGAAAAAAATTACGTCTCTCCCTTCGTTAATCATCGTAGAGAAAACCGAGTGAAAGAACTAACCTTCGATACCAAACAGGATTTACTCAATTCATTGACACCCGCCCAGTTGAAAATTTTAGCATTAGTCGGTACGCACAAAACAATGCCCGAGATTGCTGAAAAGCTTTTCATCAGCCCACATACCGTTAATAATCACATCGCCAATATCCGTAGAAAACTAGATTTACGGGGTAGAGGAGTTGTCCTAAAATATGCCTTGGCTATCAAGCATAAATTAGTAGAGATTGACGGTAAAGTTTTGGTGTCTCACAACAGCTACGATTACTCCCCAGTATAGTCATTGTGCTACTATTTTAGCACCCTGTCTATTATTAAAAATGATAAGTTTTAGCTATTCCTAATCTCTGTAGCAATTTCTAACTTTAAGCTTTGGAAATGTCCAAGAATTAAGGTTTGATCGGTTATTTACTTGAAATTAAAATCACGGTTTTCTTAACGAGTATGCTACTTTCAACCGAACAAATTTTCTTAGCGGACTCTATTGCGATAACTAGTTTCAATCAGCTTGATTTTGATGCTTCTAACGGACTCAATTTTTACTAGAACCTCAAGTAGAATCCATACAAAAATTAATGTATAAAATCTAAGGTAAGTATCAAGGCTATAGGATCACTAAATTGTCTTCGCCTTTAAGCAAAAAAAACTCCACGTACAACACCACGCTTAGCCTTCGCTAAGCAATGGGTTTAAGTGAGGACAAAGTTGTTTAAAAATGATGACAATGAAGTTGTGATGAAAAATCGTCTTATGTACTTCATACTTCCTCAAAGTGGGAAGGATTACCCACAAACTGAATCTCTTTCTTCTTCGGCATTTTAAGGCTGAATGGTAAAGTAGCTCAGTGCGTCATTCTATGGAAAACTGATTTAGAACGCAAAAAATTCAAGTATGATTCAATTGGTAGTAGCTTAAAAAAAATCAGCCGTAAACCCAATTGTTTCCTTTTTATTAATTCAAATGATAATATAAAATACTATGACTGATTTTTCAAAATTTCATTTGTCAGAGTCGGCAAAAATTGTAAGTGATCATATCCCTGGGAAAGAATCGAAAAAGATGATTGCCCTCCAACAAAAAATTGAAGGTAGTGTAGTGTCATATCCTCGTGGTATTCCAATCGCAATCAAAAAAGCAAAAGGTGCGATTATCGAAGATGTTGATGGCAACCAATTCCTCGATTTCTTTGCAGGAGCAGGTGTTGTTAATTTAGGCCATTCCAACGAGGAAGTTTTAGAGCGTGTTTTTGAACAACAAAAAAGCTTAATCCATGCCCTAGATTTTCCTACTCAAAATAAAATGGACGCGATTACCAAAATGTTAAACGCACTTCCAGATCGCTTGAAAGGAGAATACAAAGTTTCCTTCGGTGGACCTACCGGTTCGGACGCCGTAGAAGCAGCCATCAAATTGGCGAAAATTAAAACGGGAAGAGATACTATTCTTGCTTTCTCCGGTGGTTATCACGGTATGAGTGCCGCAGCCTTAGCCATGACCTCCGATGTTCATTATCGTAAAAAATTAGGTACGTCAGTTGCCGGTATTCACTTCATCCCTTACTCTTACCCTTATCGCTGTCCTTTTACAGAAGGACCTAATAATGAGGAAAGCAGTGGAGAAGCTTGTTACAAATACATAAAGATGACCATCGAAAATAGTCACTCTGGTATTCCTCTCCCGGCGGCAATTATCATAGAGCCAATTCAAGGAGAAGGTGGTAACATTCCTGCTCAAAGAAACTTCTTAGAGAAGACCGTTAAAATGGCTCGGGAACATGGTATCGTTGTCATCTTTGATGAAATTCAATGTGGGTTTTACCGCTCAGGTAAGTTTTTATCCTTCATGCATACCGACGCTGTGCCAGATATTATTACGGTTTCTAAAGGACTAGGTGGCGTAGGTCTTCCCATCGCAGGATTGATCTACCGTAAAGATGTAGAAGCTTGGGGACCTGGAGATCACATTGGTACCTTCCGTGGGAATCAAGCTAGTTTGGCTGCAACGAATGGCGCTTTTGATTTTGTTGAAAAATATAAAGTAGCAGATCACGCTACCGAAATGGGGAATTACCTCATGTCGCTTTTAAGTGAGTTACAAGAAGCGTCAACTTACATCGGTGAAGTAAGAGGAAAAGGATTGATGATCGGCGTCGAAATGGTTAAGGATAAAGCAACCAAAGAACCTTACCCAGAGTTTGTCAAAATGATGAAACAAACTTGCTTACAAAAAGGACTTCTCTTCGAAGTCGGAGGCCATTACAGTAATGTCATTCGCTTTGTTCCACCATTAATTATCACCAGAACAATTGTTGAAAACGCAGTTGAGATTTTACGATCTGCCCTTTCTGAATTAGACAAAGGATTTAATGAAAAAATTGAGAAAGAGCAGTCTGTTGAATTCGCAGAATAAAAAGTAAGCATTTTGTAACCACTAATTCTCCTAGAGCGCTTGTTTGAATTTCTTTTTTAAGATCCTTTAAACAAGCGCTATCATAACCTTTTAAAAAGTAATCTAATTTTTAATTAAATAGAAAATGGAACAAACTAAAACAGTTGATCAACTTCCTAAAAAGAGTCAACTCAAGATGGGAAAAGTTACTATCGTTGATTCTTTGACGCGAGAAGAGTTCTACCGAGATTATGTAGCTAAAAATAAACCCGTTGTAATTCGTAAAATGACGAAAAGCTGGGACGCACTAGGTTGGAATGCAGACTATTTTAAAGCGAATGAGGGAGGACAGAAGTTAGCCGTGAAAACAGGAGATGTCTCTCAAGGAAAACGAGAATCGGTTTTCTTAAGCGAATACGTGGAAGCACTCCAACAATATGAAATGGATTTAAAGAATAACTTAAATCCGGCTAGACCACCTTACTTACACGATGTGCCCTTTTTTCACGTTTTTCCAAAAATGAAAAAAGACATTGAGCCGTTTCCATTGGAATTGTTTCCAAAATGGTATTGGCACAACTGGCAAAATTATATTCAGTTTTTTATGGGAGCAACGGGAAGTTTAACACCGCTGCACTTCGATACACTCTATACAAATAATTTGTTTTTTCAAATCGTCGGACAAAAGAGGTTTATTCTTATTCCTGAAAGTCAAACGGATCTTTGTTATGTACACGGTTGGAGATGGGCAGGCTTGAATCCTGATAATCCTGATTTTGAAAAACACCCACTAGCAAAAGATGTTAAGCCATTAGAAGTAGTAATCGGACCTGGGGATATTCTTTTTATGCCATCGGGGATGTTACACCAAGTACACGGTTTAAGCTACTCAATTTCTTTCAATATTGATTGGCATACGCCTCAAACCGCAAAGAAAGGAGTGATGAGTTTGTTCAAAGGGGCACCCAAGCAGAATGTGTATTATAATTTCTTGAGTTACCTCGGACTAGGGCTGAAAGTGCCTTCCAAGCATATTTTTCCTTACTACAAATCGTACCTCAATTACGTCAGCTAAGCAGTCTTTACGGACAAATAAATTATCACTAGTACGTTGGTTTTGAAAATTTTGAAAGGATTGATTTTTTATAATTCGGAATTAAGAAAAACCTTTATCTAACATTGCAATTATACAGTACCCAAAATGGAATCTACTAAAAAAGTTATCGATATATTAGATCAAGCCAGAGAGAAGGGAATCTCTGTGTTCTTGGACGATAGTAAGCTTCGGCTTAAAGTTGCCAAGGGTAAAAAAGTAGATCCTGAATTCGTCGGTTTTCTCAGAGAGAACAAACAAGAAATTACTGATTTTTTGACCAACGAAATGGGGGACTTCAAAAAAATAAATACCCTAGATAAAAAAATACTTCCCTTTGATCGTAGTGCTTATGATCGAATTCCACTTTCTTTTGCTCAGCAAAGACTTTGGTTTATCGATCAATTTCAAGGTAGTACACAGTATCATATCTCACAAACGTTACGACTTACCGGAGCTTTCAACTTGACAGATTTAGAGACTTCTTTAAAAGAAATCGTCAATCGGCACGAAGTACTTCGAACGGTTATTCGAGAAGAAGAAGGGGAGGCTTACCAATTAGTACTTCCGGTAGAAGATTGGAAAGTTAACGTGATCGAAGATCTTAATTTTGAAGATCATGAATCTTTTATCGATTACATCGAAACGCTAATTGAAAAGCCTTTTGATTTATCCAACGACTATACGATGCGAGTTCACCTCGTCAAATTAGACGAAGAAGAATACGAATTCGTAGTCGTCATGCACCATATCGCTTCCGATGGTTGGTCCATGTCTATCGTTATTGATGAGTTAGGAGAATTATATACCGCCAAACAAGAAGGGAGACCCGCTGAACTTCCAGCGCTTAATATTCAGTATACGGATTTTGCCGTTTGGGAAAGAAATTACCTCTCGGGAGAACGCCTGAAAGTTCAACTAGATTATTGGAAAAAGAAGTTAGAAGATACCGCGGTGCTAGATTTGCCCGTCGACTTTCTACGACCTGCCGTCAAAAGTACCGCAGGAGATGCACTAGTAGTTTCTCTTCCCAAAGATCTTTCTCAACAAGCTCGTAACTTCTCAAAAGAGCAAGGCGTTACGCTTTTTATGACTTTATTGTCTTCTTTTAAAGTGTTGCTCTATCGTTATAGTGGACAAGAAGATATTTGTGTAGGTTGTCCCATCGCTCGACGAACGGAAGGCGAAACGGAAAACCTGATCGGCTTTTTTATTAATATGTTGGCCATGCGGACCAACTTCAGTGGTAATCCTACGTTATCGGATCTATTAAAACAAGTTAAACAAACAACCTTAGATGGTTACGCCAACCAAGATGCACCTTTCGAACAAGTTGTCGAAATGCACTCCGTTGGAAGAGATGCTGCGAGTAGTCCTATCTTTCAAGTTAGTTTTGTTTTAAATAATACGCCGGAGAGTGAGTCCGAAGGAATCGGTAGCTTACAACTTGAAAGTGAATCTATTGAAACTAAAAATTCTACTTTTGAGCTTAGTTTTGACATGGACGATTCCCCGAGTGGCTTGACCATTATGTTGCAATATTGCACGGATCTGTTTAAGCACGATACCATCGTTCGAATGACACAACATTTCGAACAAATCCTTAGAACTTTTGTATCGAATCCAGGAGTTCGAGTTGATGATATTCCTATTTTATTGAAAGAAGAACGTGCCTTAATTTTAGGCTTAAAGCCAACAAAAGAAGGCGATTGGTTCAACGAAGGAGCTAAAGATTTAGGAAATAATGATCCGATTAATCTTCGCTTTGAAAAAATAGCAGCTGCCCATCCTACCACGCTTGCGGTAACTTATGGCGCGGAAAACTGGTCGTACGAAAAATTAAATCTTCGCGCGAATCAAGTTGGGCATTGCCTGCAATCAATGGGTGTTCAACCCGGCGATTTTGTTGGCGTATATATGGATAGAAGTCCAATTTTACTTAGTAGCTTACTCGGTATTATTAAATGTGGTGCCGTATACGTTCCCTTAGATACACAAAATCCTGCCGATCGAATAGAGAAAATCATTAGTAACAATGATTTGAAAGTAGTGATGAGTACCGCAACTTTATTAGGTGGCTTGGAAACTATTGATGCAGCAGCTGTAATCGCAGTAGATGCTTGTCCTGCTAGCCTTAAAGCAAAACTTGAAAAAGATGCAGGGCTAGTCGTTAAAGATATTGCATCGCTGGATGCTGCCGAAAGTACCAACATATCAAACCAAAACGATCTTCGTAGCTGGGCTTATGTGCTTTTTACTTCTGGTTCTACCGGACAACCAAAAGGAGCGATTACGCGACATGATGGTGCCATGAATCACATCCTCGCAGAATACGAGGCGATGGAATTAGCCGATGGATTTAAGTTCTTGCAAAGTGCTGGAATTGGTTCAGATATTTCGATGTGGCAATTACTAGCCCCTATTTTAAAAGCTGGAACAGTCGTCATTATCGATAAGCACGATTTATTAGATTATAATTTCGTAGCAGCTTTAATTGAAAAAGAAAATATTGACCTCGTAGAATTTGTCCCTTCCTATACTTGGGGAATGATAAACCATATCCAAAACTTAGCTGAAGCACCAAGATTGACGGGACTAAAATGGATCATGTTGAGTGGCGAAGAAGCTCCAGTCGGTCTAGTCAATGATTGGAAAAAACATTATCCTGCTATTCGTATCCTTAATGGTTACGGCCCTTGCGAAGCTTCTGATGATATTACCCAGTACGAAGTGGCAGAAGTATTAGCAAGTAATACCAATCGAGTTCCAATTGGTCGACCTATTCCGAATATGAATGTTTTTGTCGTCGATGTCAAAACGGGCAAGCTTTGTCCAATTGGTATTCCGGGAGAACTTTGCGTATCGGGTGTTGGAGTAGGAGCAGGTTACTTAGGAATGCCAGAAAAAACGGCAGAAAGTTTTATTCCAAATCCTTTCGCAGGTACCTTAGGGGATACTTTGTATAAAACGGGAGACTTAGCGAAATGGTTGCCAGATGGCAATTTAGACTTCTTAGGAAGAATTGATCGACAAGTAAAAATTAGAGGAAATCGAGTAGAACTCGGAGAAATAGAAGCGCTAGTACGCCAAGAAAATCGCGTCAAAGAAGCACATATCATTGTATACGAAAAAACAGCTTTAGTTGCGTTTATCGTTTTAACACCAGCAGCGCTAACTGGAGATAAAGAAACGGTACAAGCCACTCTGAAAACAGCAATCATTGAACTTTGTGAAAGTGGTTTGCCGAGTTATATGCGACCAGATCATTATTGCTTTATCGATCAGATGCCCGTTAACCTTAGTGATAAAGTAGATCAGAAAAAATTGATCGCTCACTACCAGCAGCAAGAAAATGGCACACTCATTAATAAAACACTTGCCCCTTGCAAAACGGAGACCGAAAAGGCGGTGCTTACGATTTGGAAAGAGGTCTTAGAGCTCGAACAAATAGGGGCAGATGAAGACTTTTTTGAGATCGGAGGTCACTCTCTTTTGGCCATGCGAATCAAGGCGGCAGTGCGGAAACAACTAGAGGTTGAAGTAGAGATTAAGCATTTGTTTTTACACAAAACGATTCGCTCGCTCGCAAAATTTATTGATTCTGTTGCCAAAGGAATTTTGTTGCCAGAAGTAACGGCACAACCAAGGCCTGCGCAAATTCCACTTTCTTTCTCTCAGGAACGTTTGTGGTTTATCGATCGCTTAGAAGGTAGTAGTCATTACCATGTGCCAATTATTTTACGTTTTGGGGATGAGATGGATATTGATACTTTAGAATATGCATTTAATGAAATCATTAGTCGCCACGAAGTTTTACGGACGACTTACAAAGATATAGATGGTGTCGCTTATCAGGATATTCTCCCTGAGAATGAATGGAAGCTAGCTTACCAAGATTTGTCTTTTGAAGGCAATGCTTGGAACGAAGATCAGGTAAACGAACTGATTACCACCGAAATTAATAAGCCTTTTGACTTAGCAAATGAGTACGTCTTTCGAGCCAAATTAGTCAAGCTTTCAGAAGCATCACAAGTTTTAATTATTGTACTTCACCACATCGCGTACGATGGTTGGTCCGAAGCAATTATTATCCAAGAGTTAAAAGAATTATATCAGGCGAAACGAGAAAATCGCCCGTCTACTTTATCGCCCTTGTCTATCCAATATGCAGATTATGCAATTTGGCAACGAACTTATTTACAAGGAGAAGTACTGGAAAATATGTTGGGCTATTGGGAAACCCAATTGAAAGATACGGAAGTCCTCAATTTACCAATTGACTTTCCTAGACCTCCGATTCAGAGTACCAACGGAATTCGACTCGTATACGAATTGGATAACGAACTTAGAAATGAATTAGTAGCCTTAGCACAACGAGAAGATGCTACCTTATTTATGGTCTTGCTCGCTAGTTTCAAAGTACTTCTATATCACTATACGGGACAAGAAGATATTTGTATCGGTAGTGCGAGTGCCAATCGTGGACAAGCAGAGTTAGAAGCTTTGGTAGGATTCTTTATTAATACGCTTGCTTTACGTAGCGATTTGAGTGGTAATCCAAGTTTCTCAAATTTCTTAGCACAAATTAAGGAGACGACTTTAGATGCTTATACACACCAAGATGTACCCTTGGAAAAAATTGTAGATCGAGTTGTAAAGACGAGAGACCTCAGTCGTACGCCTTTATTCCAGACCTTGTTTATGCTACAAAATACGCCAGAAGAGGAAGCAGGAGAATTTGACGGAACGGACAATAAAGAAGAAGAGGAAGTAGATGGCTTTAGCTATGATGTTGCTAAATTCGACTTGACGTTTAGCCTTGAAGAGGAAGAAGATGGTTTATCATTAGGTGTCGTTTATTGTAGCGATTTATTTTTGCCAAGTACGATTGAGCGGATGGTGGCACACTATCAAGTATTGTTGAGATCTATTATTAAAGATGTACAAACACCAATCGGACAACTTAATATTTTAACGGATACCGAAGAGAAAGAACTGAGTACCGTACTCAACCAAAATCAAATTGATTTTCCAAAAAATAAAACCGTTGTGGAGCTTTTCGAAGCACAAGCAGCAAAATATCCGGAACAAGATGCTTTGCTATTTGAAGGCAATGCAACTACGTATCAACAATTAAACGAAAAAGCAAACCAATTAGCCAATTATCTCCAAGCACAAGGCGTACAACGTAACGAACTCGTTGGCGTTTGTCTTAAAGCTCCGATGGATCACATGGTTTTAGCCATACTCGGTATCCTGAAAGCGGGTGCTGCCTACGTGCCGATTGACCCTGAATTGCCGCAAGATCGTATCAATTACATCGTTGCAGATATCTCCGCAAAATTCGTTTTGACAAATGAATCGGGGGCAGCTCTTTTTACACAGCAAGAAAAACTAAAGCTTGTGTCACTGGACCAAGAATGGTCAACGATTGCAAAAGCTGCCACAACGAAACCTAGTATTTCAATTAAAGGAGAGGATCTAGTATACGTTATTTATACTTCTGGCTCAACGGGCAAACCCAAAGGGGTTTTATTGACGCACGAAAATTTAAGTGATTATGTTTTCGGTTTGACCGATAAAATTGATTTGGCTAGCTGCAAAAGTTATGGTTTGATGTCAACGATGTCAGCCGATTTAGGGAATACCGTTTTATACGCAGCATTGACGACGGGAGCTTGCTTACATTTGTTTACCAAAGAAACTTTAACGGACGCTATCGCAGTTCAAGAATATTTCAAAGCGCATCCGATTGATTGTATCAAGATTGTGCCTTCACACTGGCAAGCCCTAGCCGTCGACCAAGATTTATTGTTGCCACAGCGCATGATTATTTTTGGTGGAGAAGAGTTGTCAACCAATATTGTTGCTGAAATCAAAGCGGAAAAATCAGATATTAGTGTAGTCAATCACTATGGACCAACCGAGACGACCATCGGTAAATTATTGCACCAAGTAGATTTTGAACGGGATTATATTCATGTTCCAATCGGCTTGCCATTTTCGAATACGACAACCTACGTTGTTAATCAAAATCTATCACTTTGTCCCATTGGCGTACCGGGAGAATTATTGATTGGTGGGATGGGCGTTGCCCGTGGATACGTCAATTTATCAGAACAAACGAACAAAAGTTTTATCGCTGATCCATTTAGCAAAGTAGAAAATGCGCGCGTTTATCGCACGGGAGATTTAGTCGTACGCTTAGCGGATGGAAGCATTGTTTTTAAAGGTCGGATTGATAGCCAAGTAAAGATTAGAGGATTCAGAATTGAATTGGGAGAAATCGAAGCAGCTTTGAAAAATTCTCCATTGGTTAGCCAAAATGTAGTGCTCGCCAAAACGGATGCCAATGGCAATAAACGCCTCGTCGCTTATATCGTACCTGCAGGCGAATTTGATAAAGAAGCGATTCAGTTATACTTAAAGAATCAAGTGCCAGATTATATGATTCCGGCGATCATGATGGAAATTTCCGAAATGCCTTTAACGGCAAATGGAAAAGTCAATCGTAAAGCATTGCCAGAACCAGATATCGCAAGTTTAATTACTTCCGTATATCTCGCACCTACGAGTGAAATAGAAATCAAATTGGTTACCATTTGGAAAGAGTTATTAAACCTAGAGGAAGTAGGAATCAATGACAACTTCTTTGAATTAGGAGGCGATTCTATTACCAGTATTCAAGCAGTAAGTCGCGCGAAAAGAATGGGTTTACAGCTTAAACCAAGAGATTTGTTTTTGCACCAAACCATTGCGGAACTCGCCGTTGCGGTGGAACAACAAACCTTCAACATTGAAACGGAACAAGGGCTTTTAACGGGAACCTCGGAACTAGCACCAATCCAACAATGGTTTTTTGAAAAACCTTACGATCAAGTTGATTATTACAACCAAGCAGTATTATTAGAAATTGATAAAACGATCGAGGCTAGCCAATTAGAGGCGGTGATGAAAGCACTCGTTGCACATCACGATGCCCTGCGTTTCGTTTATAAAAAAGAAGCCAGTGGATGGACGCAAACTTACGGCGATCAAGAAGCTAAACTTTATACGGAAGATTTAACAGCACTACCTGCAACAGCTACGCTGGAAAATGCGATCGAAAAAGTTTGCAGTACTTATCAAGCAGCACTTTCGTTGGAGAAAGGGGATTTGATGAGAACCGTTTTACTCAAAACGCCAACTAGCGAAAAGAAGAATAGATTGTTTATGGTCATTCACCACCTCGCGGTAGATGGTGTTGCTTGGAGAATCATCTTGGATGATATTACTCGAGCCTTGACGGCTTCACTCGCTGGAGAAGCGATTGATTTAGGAGAAAAAGGTAGCTCTTACCGACAATGGGTAAATGCGTTACAAACTTACGCTACTAGCAACGCGGCGGAAGCTCAGTTGTCTTACTGGAAAAATACCGTAGCAGATTATCGTAGCCTTTCGATCGACCAACCAGAAAATGCAAAGACTGTTTCTTACGCAAAAGATTTGCAGCAAGTCTCCATTGAATTAAATGAAGAGTTGACAAGTGCTTTACTGAAGGAAGTCAACAAAGCCTACAAAACTGAAATCAACGATATATTATTGAGCACCTTGGCGCAAACCATTGCAGAGTGGTCAAACTATAGAAAAGTAGTAATTGGGCTAGAAGGACACGGACGAGAAGAAATCTCAGCATCAATTGATATCAACGATACCTTAGGCTGGTTTACTAATATTTATCCGGTATCGCTTTTAGCCGTAGCAGATAATTTGTCGGAAGATAATATCGGTAATTTACTCAAATCGGTAAAAGAACAATTACGGGCAGTTCCTGAAAAAGGCATGGCTTACGGTGCTCTTAAATACTTACACCCTTCTGCCGAAATCAAAGCACAATTAGCCAGTGGAACTTGGGATATTGTTTTCAACTATTTAGGACAATTCGATAACGTAGTCGATAAAGAGGGATTACTGGACGTAGCAGATGAATCTTTTGGTGAAAATTCAGGAGAACGTTATCCAGTAGCTGCCAAATTGGAAGTTTCGGGAGCCATCTCCGCTGGAAAGTTGAATATTTCTTGGACGTATTCAACGAAAGAATATCACGCCACAACTATCGAACAATTAGCAAAAGCATACAAGCAGAACCTAAGTAATATTATCGCACATTGCTTAGGGAAAGAAGACATAGAATTCACTCCTTCGGATTATGGTCTGGACGGAAAAGTAAGTGTAGAGGAACTAGATGAATTGATGGGCGTTAACGAAGTGGAAGGAGACGAAATTTTAAAATTTTAACCAACAAACTAAATGAAACATTTCATTGCAAAATTAAAAAAACTCAATCTTTTCTTAGTTGAAAAAGAAGGAGATCTGATACTAAAGGGCCTGAAGGGCAAGCTTAGTGCAGAAGATGTTGCGACGATCAAAAAAAATAAGGATATCATTAATTTTATTAAAACGAATAAACCCGCTTTAATAGATTACCTAAAAGAACAGCGTGCGACGGATTCAGTTACTCAACTTAACCTTAAGGATGTCTCTGCGATTTATGAGTTGAGTCCTTTACAGCAAGGAATGTTATTTCACGGTTTGTATGACAGTAAATCTAGTGCTTATACCGAACATTTTAATTTTAATTTTCCGGAAGGCTTAGATATTCCAGCCTTTAAAGCTTCTTGGGAATATGTGCTTAAAAATCACAGTATTTTACGAAGTAGTTTTATTTATGATCAATTAAGTATTCCGGTTCAATGTGTTTTTAATAAAGTAGTACTTCCATTCGAAGTCATTGATTATAGCAATTTTGAAGGGGAGGCTTTGACGCAAAAACTAGATACATTTGTAAAAGCTGATCTAGAGAAAGGTTTTGATTTTAAAGAAGCGCCACTCATGCGTATTACTTTGATCAAAACGGATGATCAAGCATATAAAATGATTTGGGCGCATCATCACATTCTTTGGGATGGCTGGTCCGTACCAATTATGATGGATGAAATGTTGAGTGCGTACGAAGCGTTGCTCGGCGGGAAAGAACCGGAGGCAATCGAAGAAGATCACTACGAAGATTATATTAAATATATCAACGCTAAGGATAAGTTTAAAGAAGAGCAATTTTGGAAGACTTATATGCAAGGTTTTGAAACGCCTTCGCTCTTGCCTTTTATCGGCAATACTCCGGAAAGAAATAAAGGTGGAAAAAATACCGAAGAGATCAACTTGATTCTCGATAAAAACTATACGGAAAAATTAAAACAATACGCTCAAAAAAATCACCTCACAACCAATACAGTTATCCAAGGGGTTTGGTCTTTTTTATTATCCAAGTATACCGGAAATCAAGATACTACTTTTGGGGCTATCGTTTCTGGTCGACCAACAGACTTAGCAGGAGCAGAACAGAAAGTTGGACTCTACATTAATACCTTGCCGTTGCGGTCTACGATGAAGGAAGGACAGTCCGTAACCGAATGGTTGACGGAATTACAAGAAGGACATACAAAAGCTAGAGAGTACCAATATACTTCGATCAGTAAAGTGCAGAAATGGAGTGGGATTCAAGGAGAATTCTTTGATAGTATTTTAGTTTTTGAAAATTATCCAATTGGAGATGTCCTCGAAAGTGATTGGGCGTTGAATGCAGAAGTCTGGCAAGAAAAGGAACAAACAAACTATTTGGTCTCCATCGCAGTTGCGGTCACGGATCAAACACACGTTAAGTTTTTATACAACGCTGATTTATTAGCATCAGATTACGCAGAAACAATTAAAGGTCATTTCGAAACCGTCCTGGATGAAATAATTGTTTTAGAAAAGAAAGACCTCAACGAAGTGGAAATGTTGACGAAGTCGGAGCGCTTACAATTGCTGTCCGATTTCAACGATACCGCATTGGACTATCCGCGTGAAAAAACGATTATTGATGTTTTTCAAGAGCGAGTAACAGCACATCCAGATAGAGTTGCTGTTGTTTTTGGAGATAAAAGTTTAACCTATCAAGAATTAGATGAACGCTCTAACCAAATGGCACATTGTCTTTTGGCAAAAGGTGTGAAATACCAAGATCGAGTAGGAATTCTTTCTTACCGTGGGCTAGAAATGATCATCAGTACCTTCGGTGTTTTGAAATGTGGCGCAACTTACGTCCCTTTAAATATTGATTACCCTTTGAAGCGATTGGAATATCTACTTGGTGATTCTTCCGTTTCTCACGTTATTTATAGCCACGATGGTTTATTGATTAAGTCGAATCTATCCGACCACGATTTTGTGGGTTCAGATGATTTAAAAGACTATCCGACGCATTTACCTGGTGTTCGTTTAAGTACGCAAAGCATTGCTTACGTGATGTACACTTCAGGAACCACGGGTGAGCCCAAAGGTATTTTGGTCAACCAACAAAATATTTTAAAATTAGCTTACGATACAGTAGAAATTGCTGTGCGTCCAGACGATAGAGTAATGCAATGGTCGAACTTTTCTTTTGACGGATCGACTTACGAAATTTATAGCACTTTACTGAACGGTGCCTGCTTACACATGATCAACGAGCAAGCGGCACAAGATCCTAGTCGTTTAGCAGCCGTGATCCGCGACCAAGAAATTAGCGTAGTCTTTATGACAACGGCTTTATTTAATGGGTTCGTAGACTTTGATCTAGATGCCTTAAAAGGACTACGGAAATTACTCTTCGGGGGAGAATTAGTATCGGTCCCACACGTAAAGAAAGCTTTAAAAGTTTTGGGTAGCGATATGATGGTTCACGTATACGGACCAACGGAAACAACGGTCTATGCGACCTACTATCCAATTCGTGATTGTAAAGAAGATCGGGTGCCGATCGGTCGACCTTTATCCAACACCTCCGCGTATATTCTTCATCCTAATGGCCAATTAGCAGGGATCGGAGTAGCTGGAGAATTGTGTATTGGTGGAGATGGCGTTTCGATGGGGTATTTAAATAGAAATGCCCTTACCGAAGAGAAATTTATCAAAAATCCTTTTCTGGGAGAAACCGATAAGAATGAACATACCGTACTCTACAAAACAGGTGATTTAGTCTGCTGGCTACCAGATGGAAATATTGATTTCATTGGTCGAAGAGATGCACAAGTAAAAATTAGAGGATACCGAATTGAGCTGGGCGAAATCGAAACAGCGATGCAAGAATCGCCACTCGTCAATAAATGTGTTGTCTTGGCTAAAGCAGATGCCAATGGAAATAAAAAACGATTAGTTGCTTACGTCGTACCTACGGACACTTTCGATAAAGTAGAAATCCAAAACTACCTCAAGTCGCAAATACCTGAATATATGGTACCGTCGATTATGGTAGAAATGGATGATTTACCCCTAAACCTAAACGGTAAGGTGGATAAAAAAGCTTTACCCGAACCAGATATTTCCACGACTACAGCAAATGAATTTGTTGCCCCTCAAACGGAAGTCGAAATTTCCATCGCAGAAGTATGGAAAAAATTATTGAACCTCAAGCAAGTAGGAATTCACGACAATTTCTTCGAATTAGGAGGAGATTCAATTATTTGTATTCAGGTCGTTAGCCGAATCAAAAGAGCGGGTTATCAATTGCAACCAAGAGATTTATTTAAACACCAAACCATTGCCGAGCTTGCTCAATTAATTAAAGGCAATTCTAATACGATCGTTGCGGAACAAGGTATGCTAACTGGAACCGCCGCATTATTGCCGATTCAACAATGGTTCTTAGATAAAAATTATTCCAGCCTTTCGCATTTCAATCAAGAAAATTTATTTGCGATTGACAAAAATATTGCAGCGGAGCATTTAGATCAAATGGTCAAAGCTTTGGTGCGACAACATGATGCCTTACGCTTCGAATATACGCAAGCAGATGGCTTATGGATACAAACTTACGGTAAGCACGAACCTAGCTTAGATATCGTAGACTTAACCGAAATTACAACTAAGAATCTCGGCGAAGAAATTACCAAAGTTTGCCAAGAAAATCAAGAAAGTCTAAATATCGAAACGGGAGTCTTAATCAAGGCTGTTTTGGTGAAAACACCTGATACAGAAGCACACAATCGACTGTTTATTGTCATTCATCACTTTGCAGTAGATGGTGTTTCTTGGAGAATTATTTTAGATCAATTATTCTTAGGCATCGAAGCACTTGGAAAAGGAGAAGCGTTGGATTTAGGAATGAAGTCTAGCTCTTTCCGCCAATGGGTGACAACTTTAGAAGACTATAGCGTTACGGATCGCATTCAAGCACAATTATCCTATTGGCAAAATATTGTCAATAACTATCAAGCTTTACCACTTGATTTTACGGAAGAAACACCTTCTTTAGGAAGTGATGCAGATGGCTGCGCCGTAACCTTGGATGAAGATTTAACGCAAGCTTTATTACAAGAAGTAAATCAATCTTACCATACCGAAATCAATGATATTTTATTGAGTGCCCTCGCCATGACGATTAGTAGTTGGTCGGGACAAGAAAATGTAATCGTTGGTTTAGAAGGACATGGTAGAGAGCACGTTTCGTCCGAAATTGATACCACGAGCACCGTAGGTTGGTTTACTAATTTATACCCAATCGCCTTATCCGTAGCCCCTGAAATAACGGAAGGTAATTTAATCAAATCTGTCAAAGAGCAGTTACGGGCCATTCCTCAAAAAGGAATGGGTTACGGATTGCTACGGTATTTGCATCCTTCGGATGATGTTCGTAAAAGCCTCGCTAACGGAAAGTGGGACATTGTATTTAACTACCTTGGTCAGTTAGACAACGTCGTAGATACGAGCACTTGGTTGATGGAAGCGGAGGAATCTGCGGGGTTCAGTGTAGCAGATGATTATCCATTTGATAATAAATTAGATATTGGCGCTGCTATCTCTGGTGGGAAACTATCCATTACGTGGGTTTACTCTAAGAAAGATTTTGAAGTCGGAACGATCAACGAATTATCCGCAGCTTACTTAGAAAACTTGACGCGGTTGATTCGACATTGTCAGCAAAAAGAACAAACAGAATTGACGGCTTGCGATTATGGACTCGCACCAGAAGTAAGCTATCAAGAATTAGATCAGTTTTTGGATACGGAAGAAAATGGAGTGGCGAGAAGAACTTTGGTCGATAGTATTTACCGACTCAGTCCTTTGCAAGAAGGAATGCTTTTTCACCATTTATATGATAAAAACCTGACGGCATACACGGAGCAATTGGTGCTCGATTTTCCTAACGGTGTACAGATAGATGCTTTTCGTGCTTCTTGGGAATACGTCATCGGTAAGCATAGTATTTTACGAACGGCATTTTTCAATAATGAATTTTCTATTCCCGTTCAATGTGCTTACAAAGCAACGAATTTACCCTTCGAAGTACTAGACTTTAGTCAAGTTCCGGCTACCGAATTAGAGGCGAAATGGGATGCTTTTTTAGAAGCAGATATCGAACGTGGTTTCGATTTTACCCAAGCACCATTAATGCGCGTCAACTTGGTCAAAACGGGAAAGAAAGCGTATAAAATGCTTTGGACATTCCATCACATTTTGATTGACGGATGGTCTATTCCTATTTTAGTAGAAGACTTATTATTGGCTTACGAGGAATTTTCAAAAGGTGCTACCGATTTAGCTACCGTTGAAAAAACACTTAACCGAAAAGAAGATCGTTACGAAGATTACATCAAGTACATTGGTGCACGGGACGAATTTGTAGAAAAGGCATTTTGGAAAAAATATATGGGAGGATTTGAAGAGCCTTCGCTACTTCCATTTGTAGATAATGCCATCGATCGAAATAAAGGTGGTCAGATGAGAGAGATGTATCTCAACTACGATCATGCGTTAACCGAAAAAATTAAAAATTACGCACAAGCTAAACGAATTACCGTTAACACTTTAGTGCAAGGCGTATGGGGATTCTTATTGTCTAAATATACGAGCAGTAATGATACAGTTTACGGCGTAACAGTTTCTGGTCGACCGGCGGATATGACGCAGGCGGAAGAACGAGTAGGTTTGTTTATCAATGCCATGCCAGTTCGAGTAAAATTAGATCCTGCGAAATCTATCGAGGAAGTTTTATCAGTTTTACAACAAGAACATACGGCAGCAAGAGAATTTCAATATACGGCTCTTAATGATATTCAAAAATGGAATAACATCCAAGGCGACTTATTCGATTCCCTCTTAGCGTTTGAAAATTACCCGCTGGGTGACGTCGTAGATAAAGAATGGAATTTAGAAGTCGAAAATTTAGAGATAAAAGAACAAACGAATTACCTCTTCTCCATGGCGATTACGCTATCGGATGTTTTAAATATTAAATTTGGTTACAACCTTAGTTTGTTGCAACGCGAATTTGCCGAAATGATTAAGGCACACTTCGAATTGGTGATTGATGAAATCGTGGTACAGGAAAAGAAGAACTTTTCAGATATCGAATTGCTAACTGCCACAGAAAAAGAATTATTATTAGAAACATTTAATGATACTAGCATTGATTATCCGGAAGGAAAAACAAGTGTAGACCTTTTTGAAGAGCAAGTCAAACTCCGACCAGATAATATCGCCGTAGCGTTTAACGAAGAACGCTTAACGTACCGTGAACTCAACGAACGGGCAAACCAATTGGCAAGTCATTTACGTACACAAGGCATCCGAGAAGAAGCTATCGTTGGTATCTGTATTAGTCGCTCCGTCGAAATGATCGTTAGTATCATGGGCGTTTTAAAAGCAGGTGCAGCTTACTTACCAATTGATGCAGGATATCCACAAGAGCGCATTGACTATATTATTAATGATAGTAAAACTACCTTAGTCGTCACGGATACCACACACGTTGATTTGTTTGCTCATTTTGATAATGTTGCGTTAACCTTAATCGATAAAGATTGGGAAGAGATCAGCAAGGAGTCAATCGAAAACGTTCAAACGAACTTAAAAGCGACTAACTTAGCTTACATTATTTATACTTCGGGCTCAACGGGAAGACCTAAAGGCGTGATGATTGAGCACGCTAGTAAAGTCAACATCGTTTGTGATCACATCCGATTATTTGGCGTGACGGAAACAGATCGATTGACACAGTTTGTATCCTTGTCTTTTGATGCTTCTATCCCGGAGATTTTCATGAGCCTGTGTTCCGGTGCGTGCTTAGTTGTTCTGAGTAAAGAAGTTATTGATGATCAAGATTTATATATCGAATATATTAAAGCACAAGGGGTAACCGTAGCTTCTTTGCCATCAGGTTATTTGAGTCTCTTTGATGTAGACCAATTGTCGCACTTACGAGCGATCATGACCGGAGGAGATATTGCTAATGTAAAAACAGCGGTACAATGTGCAAAATCTAGTGATTTTATTAATGCTTACGGTCCGACGGAATGTACTGTTTGTGCAGCAGCTTATAAAGTAAAAGTTACAGATGAGAATCGAACAGCCTTACCCATCGGTAAGCCTTCTTCAAACACTCAAATCTATATCTTAGATCAAAATTTACAACTTTTACCACCTTACGCGGAAGGCGAAATTTGTATCGGAGGTTTAGGGGTCGCTAGAGGATATTTGAATCGCCCAGAACTTACCGCAGAAAAATTCATTCCTAACCCTTTTAATCCTGCGGAAAGAATTTATCGTACCGGAGATAAAGGAAAATGGTTGCCTGGTGGTGATATCGCTTTCTTAGGAAGAATTGATGACCAAGTAAAAATTAGAGGTCACCGAATTGAGCTAGGAGAAATTGAAGCTGTCTTGGATGCACTAGCAATGGTGAAAAAAGGACTCGTTTTAGCGAAGAAAGATAGTGTAGGAAATAAGCGTCTAGTAGCGTACGTTTTGCCAGAAGGAGCTTATGATAAGGTGGCAATTGAAACGGGATTAAAAGCTACTTTACCAGATTATATGGTGCCTGCCATTTTCATGGAATTGAGTGAAATACCTTTGACTTCGAATGATAAAATTGATAAAAAAGCACTTCCCAATCCAGCGATTGAGGAGTTAATGGCGCAAGCATACGTAGCACCAAGTAATGAAATTGAAACAATCCTTACTGAGATCTGGCAACGAATTCTCAATTTGGAAAGAGTTGGTGTAATGGACGACTTCTTCGAATTAGGAGGACATTCCTTACTCGCAACGCGGGTGATTTCTGCTATTCGTAAAGAATTGAAAACAGAATTAGCCATCAAAGATTTATTTTTAAATCCTACCGTGGCAAGTTTGGCTAGCTTTATCCTAAACAGCGGACTACAGACCTCTTTGCCAGAAGTAGTTCTTATGGAGCGACCCGAGCGAATTCCATTGTCGTTCTCACAAAATCGACTTTGGTTTGTGGACAAAATGGGAGGAAGTGTAAATTACCATATGCCCGTTATCCTTCGTTTTGAAGGAGACTTGGATTTAGAGGCGATGGAGTACGCTTTTAACGCTATCGTTAATCGCCACGAAATACTAAGAACAGTTTATCAAGAAATTGATGGTATTGGCTATCAAGTGGTGCTACCTGAAAATCAGTGGACCCTAGATCGCTTGGTCGCTGCTGATTTAGCCGCAGAAGTTAATGCAAAAACAATTGCTAATTTAGTTGATAAAGAAATTGTAAAACCTTTCGACTTAGCGAAAGATCATATGCTAAGAACTTCCTTGTTGGATCTCGGTCAGCAAGAATATATTCTAGCAATCGTGATGCATCATATTGCCTCAGATGGTTGGTCAATGGCCATTTTTGTAAAAGAATTGGTAGAGCTTTACGAAGCTAAGAAAGAACAGCGGGAGTTTAGTCTTCCAGCCTTACCCATTCAGTATATAGATTATACCTTGTGGCAACACAAATACTTAAATGGCGATGCGTTAGAAAGTAAATTACAATATTGGGAAAATAAACTTTCGGGTCTCGAACCCATCAATTTGCCTCTAGACTTTCCTCGTCCAGCAACGCAGAGTACCAACGGTGCAACGATCAACTTTAACATTGATCAAAAGACTACCCAAGCATTGCAGGAATTGGCAAAAGCAGAAGGCGTTACAATGTATATGTTGTTGATGGCGATTATGAAAGTTTTATTGTATCGCTACGCTGGACAAGAAGATATTTGCATCGGTAGCTCAGTGGCAAATCGCACCCAAGCAGAGATTGAAAATCTCATTGGTCTTTTTGTGAATACTTTAGCTTTCCGTTCAGATTTAAGTGGAAACCCCAGTTTTAAAGATCATCTTGCGGCAGTTAAGCAAACGGTTTTAGGGGGACTTGCCAATCAAGAAGTACCTTTTGAAAAAGTAGTCGATCGCGTGATCAAACGAAGAGATCGTAGTCGCAGTCCTTTATTCCAAGTGCTACTCGTTTTACAAAATAACGAAAAAGTTGATTCTCAAGAACTAAGTGACGTAACGTTATCTGGGGAAGAGTTTGAATACGCAACGTCTAAATTTGATCTTTCTTTCTTCTTTGGAGAAGACGAAGATGGGATGAAAGTTGATGTGATTTATTGCAACGATTTATTCTTACCCGCTACGATTGAGGGAATGATTGTGCATTTCAATACCTTGCTTACTGCAGTACTAAGTAATCCAACGGAAAATATTGGGGCTTTAGAAATTTTAGCGGCAACGGAGAAAAAACAACTATTAGAAGAATTTAGCGAAATGTCCGTCGATTATCCTACGGAAGAAACCTTGGTAGATTGGTTTGAACGACAAGTAGCAATGACACCGGACGAGATCGCCGTAGCTTTTGAATCGAAAACCTTAAGCTATGCAGATTTAAACGACCAAGCAAATCGTTTAGCTAAACACCTCATCGACAATTACGCGATCCAACCAGATGACCTCGTGGGAATCATGATGGAATCTTCGGAACTTTCGATCGTTTCGATGTTGGGAATCATGAAAGCGGGTGCGGCCTACGTGCCAATTGATGTTGCGTATCCAATGGACCGGAAAGCGTATATCATTGAGGATACAAAAGTAAAAGCAATTATCATTCACTCGGATAGTCTTTTTGATGTCATTGAATTGAGCTTACCCATTTTCTCCATTGATATTCAGTTGGATGACTTGGAAGCGGCAGTGCAAGAGGACTTACGCCCAGTGAAATTGACGCCGGATCATTTAGCATACGTAATTTATACTTCGGGTTCTACGGGACAACCGAAAGGCGTACTCGTTACGCACCGCAATTTAACGGATTATTTGAGTGGTCTTTTTGCACAAATAGATCTATCAAATTGCAAGAATTTTGGTTTGATGTCAACGATGTCTGCTGATTTAGGAAATACTGTTTTATATGGTGGTTTGATGTCGGGTGGTGCCGTACACGTTTTCTCGAAAGCGTCTTTAACCAATGCCGATTTTATCCAGAATTATTTCAAAGAAAACGCAATTGATTGTATCAAAATCGTTCCTTCACACTGGAAAGCGTTAGAAACAGAAGCGGGAATTTTATTGCCCAAGCAAGCCATTGTGTTTGGAGGGGAAAAATTATCCGTTGACTTAGTTAATAAAATAAAAGTAGCCGCTCCTAACTTAAAAGTAGTGAATCACTACGGTCCGACGGAGACGACAATTGGTAAATTATTACACCACGTAGATTTTGAACATACTTATACTAGTATTCCAATAGGAAAACCATTTTCTAATACCTGCATTTACGTTGTGGGGCAAGACAATGCTTTATGTCCTGTAGGTGTACCAGGTGAGTTGTTGATTGGTGGCGTTGGAGTAGCCCGTGGATATTTAAATTTACCGGAACAAACTCAAGAAAGATTTATTCAGAATCCTTTCCAAAAAGAAGGGGAAGCACAATTATTATATCGGACGGGAGATCTCGTTTGTATGTTAGCCGACGGTAGTATTGACTTTAGAGGTCGAGTAGATAGCCAAGTGAAGATTCGTGGTTTTAGAGTGGAACTCGGCGAGATTGAGAAAATGTTGGAACAATCTTCCGAAGTCGAACAAGCTGTTGTCATTACGCAAAGTGATGTGAGTGGTACGCAACGATTAGTCGCTTACTTAGTACCTACAGGAGATTTCCACAAAGAAAATATTCAAACTTTCTTATCGAATAGACTACCAGAATACATGGTGCCTTCGATTATGGTTGAGTTAGAAAAATTACCCCTGACCGCTAACGGAAAGATTGATAAAAAAGCATTACCAAATCCAGACGTTTCAAGTTTAGTAAAAACAGAATATGTAGAAGCTAGTAGTGAAATGGAAATTCACTTGGTTACTATCTGGAAAGAAATACTGGGCGTAGATCGCATCGGTATTATGGATGATTTCTTTGAATTAGGTGGTCATTCGCTTTTAGCTATTCGAGTTGTATCTGCCATTCGTCAAGAAATGTCAATCGAAATAGATATCGCTGATTTGTTTGATTATCTCACCGTATCGACACTAGCAGCATACCTGGAGACCAAATCCGTAATCACTTTATTGCCGCCCGTAACGGTAGCAACAAGACCTTCGAATATTCCACTTTCTTTCTCACAAGAAAGATTATGGTTCTTAGATCAATTAGAAGGAAGTACCCATTACCATATTCCATCCGTACAGAAATTTGGTAGCGATTTAGATCAAACGGCTTTGGCTTATGCTTTCGAAGCAATGATTAATCGACACGAAGTATTGAGAACGGTTTTCGTGGAAGAAGATGGACAGGCGTACCAACGTGTTTTAGACGAAGGATTGTGGAGTTTAGAATACGTAGAGAAGTTAGGCTATTCCGAAGAAGCGATTGAACTTGAAGTAGAAGCGATTATTGCAAAAGCTTTTGATTTATCGAAAGATCATCCTTTACGTGCCGTCTTACTCAAAGTATCGGCATCAGAATACTTAGTGGTACTTGTACTTCACCACATTGCCTCGGATGGTTGGTCAAATTCTATTTTCTTCGGAGAATTGATGGAATTATACGAAGCAAAACAAGCCAATCGTACACCAGCATTAGCAGCCTTAAAAATTCAATACGCAGATTACGCAATCTGGCAACGTACACATTTGTCAGGGGACGTACTCGAACAAAAATTACAGTACTGGGAAAATAAATTAAAAGGAGTTGAGGTCTTAAATTTACCAACGGATTACGTACGACCTGCGATCCAAAGTACCAAGGGCGCACACTTGTTTTTCGAAATGGATCCTAAGTTGAGTCGACAAATTAAGACTTTAGCAAAAGCAGAAGGAGTCACGATGTTTATGTTGTTGCTGTCTGCCTTTAAAGTATTATTATATAAATACACTGGACAGGATGATATCTCCGTGGGAAGTCCCATTGCCAATCGAACACAAGCAGAAATTGAAGCCCTCATTGGATTTTTTGTCAATACCTTGACTTTGCGCACGGACTTAAGTGAAAACCCAAGTTTTGATGAGGTACTACGACAAGTGAAAGCAACGACGCTCGAAGCTTACAATCACCAAGATGTTCCTTTTGAGAAAATTGTAGATCGAGTCGTTGATCAACGAGATATGAGCCGTACGCCACTTTTCCAAGTGATGTTTATTTTAGGGAATAACTTAGATCTCTCAACGGTAGAACGAGCAAGCGCAACTGCGGAAGTCGAAGAGATGGACGAAGCGGCAGCGATGACGGAGCAATTCGATTATGAAATCTCCAAGTTTGACCTAAGCTTCAACGTATTCGAAAGAGAAAATGGCTTGAGTGTAGGTATCGAATATTGTAGCGATTTATTTGCTCCCGCCACGATTGAGCGAATGATGAAGCACTACGAAATGTTGCTGTCTTCCATCACCTTAAAGCCAACTGAAAAAATTGATCAGCTAGGGATTTTAAGTGCACCAGAAAAGCAGCAAATTTTATTTGACTTTAACGATACGGAACGAGCTTATCCTACGGACCAAACTTTAGTTGATCTCTTCGAAGGGCAAGTTGCGGCTATTCCAACAGCCATTGCCGTTGTTTTTGAAGAAGAAGAAATTACGTATCAAGATTTAAACGAAAAAGCAAACCAAGTAGCGCATTATTTGCGAAAAGCAGGATTACAAAAAGAAGACCTAGTCTGTATTTGTATTGATCGATCGGTAGAAATGATGGTAGGGATTTTAGGAATTCTTAAAGCAGGAGGTGCTTACGTGCCGATTGACCCGAGTTATCCTGCGGAACGAATGAACTACATACTAGAGGATACTGCAACGAACTTTGCGATTACGAATAGTGTTGCAAGAGGATTCTTGGAAACTGCGAAAGTTGAAAATGTAGTTTTACTAGATGAAGATTGGAGGAAAATAGCAAATGAAGCGAAAACCAATCTTGATCTTGAGTTGACTCCTGAAAACCTAGCTTACATCATCTACACTTCGGGTTCTACGGGAAAACCGAAAGGAGTAATGAATCAGCATTCGGGTATTGTGAATCGCTTATTGTGGACACAAGATCAGTATAATTTGATTAGTGGAGAAGATGTCATTTTGCAAAAAACTACTTTCTGTTTTGACGTTTCCGTTTGGGAATTATTCTGGCCGTTTATTGCAGGGGTCAAGTTGGTCTTTGCCCGACCAGATGGCCATAAAGACAACCGGTACTTAAAAGAAATTATTGAGGCACAACAAGTGACAACAATGCACTTTGTTCCTTCGATGTTGGAGGTGTTTTTACCTGATGTAGCTGCCGACGAATGTCAGAGTTTACGCAGAGTACTTTGTAGTGGGGAAGCATTGAAGCCTAGTCACGTTGCAGCCTTTAAAAAGTATTTAGGACACGCTGAATTGCACAATTTATACGGGCCAACTGAAGCTGCGATTGACGTTTCTTATTGGGAAGTTCCTACAACGGAAACTAAGCTAGATAAAGTGCCGATTGGTAAGCCGGTAGCGAATACTAAGTTGTACATTTTAGATAAACAAGGTCAGCTTTGTCCCGTCGGTGTACCCGGAGAATTGCATATCGCAGGAATACAAGTTGCAAGAGGATATCACAATCGACCAAGCTTAACAGCGGAACGATTTATTGAGGATTCCCTTACGGAAAATGCAACAACTAAATTATACAAAACGGGAGACTTTACCCGCTGGTTGGCTAACGGAGATATTGAATTCTTCCGACGATTAGATGATCAAGTGAAGATCAGAGGTTTCCGGATCGAGCTTGGAGAAATTGAAGCCAAATTACAAGAGTTGGATTTAGTTTATAGCAGTATTGTTGTAGCTAAAGAAGATGCGTCAGGGGACAAACGATTGGTTGCCTACATTATTCCTAATGGAGATTACAATCAGAAGGCGATTCGGTCTGCATTGAAAAAGCAATTACCAGATTACATGGTGCCTGCGATTATGATGGAATTAGATGCCTTCCCACTGACGAGTAATGGGAAAATTGATAAAAAAGCTTTACCTAATCCAGTTATTTCAGGATTAAGAAGCAACGAATACGTAGCACCAAGAAACGAAACGGAAGCCCAGCTCGCTGAGATTTGGACGAGTTTAATTCACGTAGAAAAAATTGGTATTCACGATAACTTCTTCGAATTGGGTGGACATTCCTTGCTCGCTACAAGATTGGTTTCAGAAATTCGAAAGACGATTCAGAAAGAAGTACCCATTCGAGAAATATTCTTGAAACCTACGATTGCTAGTTTGGCAGATTATATCGTTTTGGAAGCTAGAAGTAGTTTGCTACCTGCAATTACGGTACAGGAAAGACCCGCACACATTCCGCTCTCTTTTTCTCAAGAAAGATTATGGTTTGTTGATAAAATAGAAGGAAAAAGTACGCACTATCATATTCCGATGATTACGAAATTCAAAGGCGAATTAGACTTTGACAAGTTGTCCGCAGCGTTTAAAGATATTGTCAATCGACACGAAACGCTTAGAACTGTATTCGAAGAAATCGAAGGACAAGCGTATCAGAAAATCATGGAAGAAGATCAGTTTAATTTGACCTTCGTAGATTTCTCTGAGAATTATGACGAAGCAGATGAAACGGACTTAGAAGTATACGCCGATCAATATGTTAATCAGCCGTTTGATTTGGCGAAGGATCATCTTATGCGCGCTCAGGTGGTAAAATTATCTGCCGAAGAAAATGCATTGATTGTGGTGACGCATCACATTGCAACGGATGGCTGGTCTGGACCAATTTTCTTGAATGAATTGAGCGAAATTTATACCGCGAAAATGGAAAATCGTTTGCCTGATCTTCCCGTGTTGAAAATTCAATACGCAGATTACGCCTTGTGGCAACGTAGTTACTTGAGCGGAGAGGTATTAGAGGAGAAGTTAACGTATTGGAACGATAAATTATCGGGCACAGAAGTCTTGAATTTACCAACAGATTTCGAATTAGCCTCCGCTAACGCATCAAAAGGGGCAAAACTGAAATTCTTTATGGATAAAACTTTGAGCGAATCCTTGACGCAGCTGGCACAAGAAGAAGGAGTGACTTTATTTATGTTGTTACTCTCTATCTATAAAACTTTATTGCACAAATATAGTGGTCAAAAAGATATCAGTGTAGGAATTCCAATTGCAAATAGAACGCATCAAGAAGTCGAACCTTTAATCGGATTTTTCTTGAATACCCTTGCGCTACGAGATCACGTAAATCAAAATGTGAGTTTCCAGGAATTATTACACCAAGTAAAACAAACTACTTTAGAAGCTTATACGCACCAAGACATTCCTTTCGAGAAAGTATTGGAGCGAGTTAAACCCGTACGTCAAGCGAATCGAGCGCCATTGTTTCAAGTCTTCTTTACAATGTTGAATCAATGGTCCGAACCCAACGCAATGGGAGATGACTTAGTGGTAGATGGAGCAGAAGAAGAGAACTTAGGGGAAGACTCCATTACGGAAATGGAAACCGGATCTAAGTTCGATATTACCTTGTATGCTTTGACGGAAGGCAATAGAATCGGTTGTTTGTTCGCCTACAATGCAAGCTTATTCCGAGAAGAAAGAATGAAAGATATGGCGGCTCATTTTCAACAGTTAGCTAGATCAATTGTAGCGAATCGGCAAACGGCTATCGGAGAATTGAATTACTTGTCGGCAGAAGAACGAGCAGCACAAGAGAACGAATTGATGGAATTTTTTAACGACTAAAAAGCCTACAAATATTACTAATTAAAAAAAGAAGAATTATGAGTAGTTATACCAAAACAGCGGAAGTGCAGGAAGGAGAAATTTTAGGCGTAGTTGGAGGAATGGGACCTTTAGCTAGTGCGGAATTTGTGAGTAGATTGTATAAATACTTTTCTTTTGGTTCGATGGAACAGTCTGCGCCATTTGTCATTCAGTATTCGAATCCAGCTATCCCAGATCGTTCTACAAATTTCTTAAAAGGAGAAACGCAATGCGTATATGATGGTTTACTCAAAGCCTTAGAAGTTCTTGATCGGGCTGGTGCAACTAAATACGTGATTTGTTGCTTTACGATGCACCACGTGGTAGATCAATTGCCAAGCTACTTTAAAGATCGAATCATTTCTTTGGTAGACGTTACGGTACGGAGCATTCAACGCCGAGAAGGAAAGTTTCTATTCTTAGCAACGAAAGGTACGCACCAAATGAAAGTATTGGAGGCGCACCAAGATTGGGATAAGATTAAAGATAAAATCTGCTTTATGTCGGAAGCGCATCAAGAAGCTTTACATGGCTTTATTTATAAATACTTAAAAAGAGGCGTACCGCCAATTTCTGTTAGCGCACGTGTATTGGCAATTGTTAAGCAATACGAAGTGTCTGGGTTTATTGCGGGTTGTACCGAGATTCATTTACTGACTAGTCTAGGGAGAGACGAACAATCATTCTTCTATCCTTACTCAATTATTGATCCACTAGATATTATTGCGAGAAACCCATTATTGGTAAAAGTTTAAACCCAGGCTAAGTAAATTTTTAAAAAAATGAATACTGATTTTAAAAATATTATTGATTTATTTGAAGCTCAAGCAGCAGCTTTTCCAGATCATCTAGCGATTGCGGGAGGAGAAGAGAAGTGCACTTATGCGGACTTGAAAACAGCGACGGATGAGTTAGCGAAGAATCTGACTTATTTTGGGAGTACTCGCGAAGAACTCTGTTTCGTTTTTGTCAAATCAGCAATGGCAACGGCAAAATCTATGATCAGTATTCTAAAAGCGGGTAAAATTTTCGTTCCTATTAATCCAGAATTTCCAAATGCTTTAATTCAGAAATTGATTCTTGATTATCAACCTAGTTGGATCATTTTAGCACCCGAAAACTTGCAGCGACTCGAAAGAATTAGTGAAGACTTAAAAGCACAAAGTTTCTCGGCCTGTTACTACGATTTATCGCCCTTGGAAGATAATACCGCTTTGGCGAAATTTGACTTTATCTCCACGAGTAAAAAACTTCCCGTTGATACGGTCGCGCAACCTACGTTGAAAGCAGATGATCCGTGTTACATTTATTTTACCTCTGGATCCACGGGAACACCCAAAGCGATTTTGGGAGCTTTTAAAGGAATTAATCATTTTATTGATTGGGAAATCAATTACTTGGATCTTCCCAAGCAGGTGAAAGTAAGCCAGTTCGCAGCACCTAGTTTTGACGCTTTCTTAAGAGATTTGTTTGTGCCTTTGTGTACCGGTGGTACTTGTTGTATTCCACCACAAAAAGAAGGTGTTCTTTCTTTGGACGAAGTGATCGATTGGATTGATCGCGAAGGAATTCAGCTCATTCACTGTGTACCTACCGTGCTTAGAGAACTTATTAGTTTGAACCAACGACCTCAGTTACAGCCTAAAGCTTTACAATATGTATTGCTTTCTGGAGAAAGTTTATACGGAGAAGATGTGCAAAACTGGAAAGCCTCTTTTGGTGATCAAGCACAGCTAATTAACTTATACGGAGCGTCAGAGACGACGATGATCAAATTTGCCTACGCAATAGATTACCTCCGCGATACCGCGCACAGTATTCCAATTGGTCAACCTATTTCAGGATGTAAAGCAATCATTTTGGATGACAATATGATGCCTTGTAAGCAAGGAAATGTTGGAGAAATTTACGTACGCACGGCTTATCGTGCTTTAGGATACTATCAAAACCCAGCCTTGACGGCAAAGGTATTCGTCAAGCACCCTAAGATCAAAGACCCGAATGATTTATTATATAAAACGGGAGACTTAGGAATGATTAGAAAAGATGGCAACTTTGAGTTTCGAGGAAGAAAAGACTTTCAAGTGAAAATTAGAGGCGTACGGGTTGAATTGGGCTCAATTGAAGCACTTTTACTACAGCATGAGATTGTAGAAGATGCCGTAGTCTTTTATGATCAAGAAACAAAAGTACTCGCTGCTTGCCTGAGAATAGGGGAAGATGTTGAAGTTGAGGCAAGTGATGTAAAAGCTTACTTGCTACAATATACACCACATTATATGGTGCCTGCTCATTACATCTTTTTGGATGCTTTTCCTAAAAACGCTAATGGAAAGACAAACCGTAAAGCATTAGAACAGGAATTGAAGCAATTAATTAAAATGAAAAGTGTGCCTTTCTTGGCACCTCGAAATAAAACAGAAAGATCGCTTGCGACCATTTGGAAAGAGTTACTAAATGTAGAGCGCGTAAGTGTATACGATAATTTTTTCGAATTAGGCGGTTATTCTTTATTGGCGACTAGAGTGGTCTCTGCTATTAAGAGGGATTTAGAAGTAGACATAAGCCTTAGAGAATTATTTGAAAATCCTACGATTGAGCAATTAGCTGAATTTGTGGAACAAAAAGAGAAAGACAATTTTGTCTTTGGAAATGGGTTCAAGGAAAATGCTTTGATGTTGCCTTTGAATAAACTCAAAAATGAGCAACGAACCATTTTTATGTTACCACCTATTTTGGGATCGTCAATCATTTACTATCCGCTTGCGAATAAATTTGAAGATGTTGGAGTGAATTGTATTGGGTTTCAATTTAAAGGCTTCGATCGTGATGATGATTTTCACAACAGCATCGAAGAAATGGCGAAAGCTTACTATGATGAAATGATGGACCTGATCGTAGATAAAACAGCACCTATTATATTATTTGGATTTTCTATGGGCGCTTTGATTGCTTTTGAAATCGTACGCTTACTTGAAAAAGATGGACGAAGCTGCGAAAAACTGATCTTAGTTGATAAAAACCTTCCAACGAATAAAACTTGGAATTATCAAAAAATGAGAAAAGCTTTAGATCGGAAAGTAGTAAAAGCATTGAATTCATCCGGTGACGAAGTGGAAGGAATTATGACCATGCACCTGAATGATTACGAAGTAGATTTCCCTCCGAGTGAATTGGAACGAATTACAACTTTACTGGAACATTCCCAAACGGTTTTGGAAGCATACAAGCCAGGGAAGCATAAAATTAAGGCCGACATTTTAGCCTTAGAGGCTAATAAAGTCAAAAAGAGAACTGAAAAGAAAATGAAGGATTGGAAGCAAATGACAAATGGCGAATTAGAACATCACTACATTATGTCAAACCACTTTAGAATTCTAGAGTTTCACTTGCTCCCTAAGATTGTAGATTTATCAATGAAATTTATCGAAGAAAAAACTTTTTCTAATTATTAACTAAAAAATATACTTGTGAACTTTTTTACACTTTTTCAAAAGAAATCTAAATTCTTTTTCATTAACCTAGGGATCCTAGGGATGATGAATAGTCTTTGGGCAGGAGCCTTGTTATTGATGATTAATAACAAGATTACCGATACACCGCTTCCTTTTATGGAAGATCCAAGTTTAGCAGATAAAGACTGGGTCGTATATGTTACGCTTATTATTGTTTCTTTTTTCATTGCACTTTGGTTTCAATCATACATGATTAAGCTGACCTATAATTTAGGAAATGATCTAACGCTTGCCATTTATGATAAGCTCCGATTTGCTTCTTATAATGATTATTTAAAATTGACCGAAGAAAAAGTAAGAACGGCAGAACGAGATGTTCGTCAGATTCAGCAATTTCCATTAGTCTTTCTAGAAACTTTTAACGCCGCTATTATGGTGATTATTGGTATCGCTTATTTATTCTGGATCAACTTATGGGGTGCGGTAATCGTTGTCGCTTCTCTAGTTGCTTTAGCATTCGTCTATATTTATCGAAATATTCAAATTGAAAAAGATCAAAATGAAGTAAGAGAGTTAGCAGATACATATATGCAGAATGTCAATGATTTTCTTGGAGGATTTAAGGAAATCAAGATGAGTATCACACGTAGTGATAATATCTTTTTTAAGTTTATTTCGGTCAATCGAATCAAAGCGAAAGATATTACAATTCGTTTCTTGATTAGAGCATTAGGTAATGAATTACTAGGAACTTACGCTTGGTATGTAATGATTGGAGTTGTACTTTTTGTATTGCCGTTATTCATGAGTATTGATATGGCTGTAAAGACTTCTTTCATGTTAACCTTACTTTTCTTGATGGGACCGATCAGTACCGTAATTGGTGTAATGGATGAGTTCATCGGAATGGGGATTGCCATTAAGAGAATCACAGAGTTTGACGAAATTGTTAGTGCTACCGTTGACGTTACTAAAGGACACGGTGACCTCACGGAAATCAATAAAGAATTCACTGAAATCGAATTTGAAGATGTTACTTTCGAATACCTCGATAAAGAAAACAAAGTCACCTTCGAACTTAAACCAATTAACCTCAAAATTAAGAAAGGCGAAAGTATCTTCGTTACGGGAGGTAATGGTAGTGGTAAGAGTACTTTTATTAATCTACTCAGTGGCTTGAATGTTCCAAAGTCGGGTCGAATGTCTTTAAATGGTCACACCATTACTAAAGATAATTTATCCTACTACCGAGATCAACTCGCAGCTATTTTTACGGATAACTATCTTTTTAGTGAAAACTACGATGACTTAGATCTTAGAGAATCTAACGAAGAATTTGCTTCCTTGTTAGAAACGATGAAGCTCCGTAAGGTGATCAAATTCGATGATAAGAATAATAAAGTATTCCATACTTTATCGAAAGGACAACAAAAGCGGATGGCGCTGATTTACTCTCTTTTAGAAAAAAAAGATATTCTAATCTTTGATGAGTGGGCAGCAGAGCAGGATCCTGAATTCCGTAAATTCTTCTATACCGTTATGATCCCTGATATGAAGCGAATGGGGAAAACAGTGATTGCCATTACACACGATGATGCTTATTTCAATTGTGCAGAGCGAATGATTAAATTCGATTATGGACGTATCGTAAAAGATGAATTGATCAAGCAACCAGAATTAATACTTAATAGAATACAAAGTTAAATGATAGGAGGTTGTGCGGAGCACATCAGCGCAACCTCCTATAATCTACTACTCTGTACCAAGAATGGCATTAAGTGCTTACTTACTAGAACTGATTTATTTTGATCAATGATTACTGAGGAAAACGATTATAGATTATACAGAACACACCCGAAAGAAAATTAATTAGACAATTTTATAAATTTGTTATTATGAATACATTAGACTATTTAGTAATAGGAGCAGGTCCAGCAGGTTTGCAGTTAGGATACTACCTTGAAGAAAAATCAGAATCTAGTTACGTCGTACTAGAAAGAGCAGCAAGCGCAGGAAGCTTTTTTCAAAAATACCCAAGACGCCGAACGTTGATCTCTATCAACAAAGTGCATATTGGATCTGATGATCCAGAATTAAAAATGCGTTGGGATTGGAATTCTCTAATTTCAGATGATACCACCATGAGAATGGGCAAATACTCTCAGGATTATTTCCCTTCTGCAGATTACTTGGTAAAATACCTACAGGATTTCGCTGAGCAATTTAAACTTAAGATTAATTATAACTCTGAAGTCGTCTCTATTAATAAGAAAGATGGATTGTTTATCGTTAAGACGATTAATGGAGATACGTATCAAGCAAAAGTAGTAGTTGTGGGTACCGGTACTTTTAAACCGAATACACCTGATATTCCTGGAATCGAACATTGTGAGAATTACATCGATTATTCCGTTGAAAAGAGCAGATATAACAATAAGAGAGTACTTGTCTTAGGAAAAGGTAACTCTGGTTTCGAAACAGCGGATGAATTAATTTCATCGGCAGCTACAATTCATATTGCCAGTCCAAGTCCAATCAAATTTGCTTGGCAAACGCACTTCGTAGGACATTTACGTGCGCTCAATAATAACTTTTTAGATACTTACCAGCTTAAATCTCAAAATGCAGTACTTGACGCTACGGTGGAAAAAGTTGAAAAAAGAGATGGTAAATTATATGTAACCTTCAACTATTCGCACGCGAATAACGAAGTTGAAGAAATCATGTACGATCACGTTATCGTAGCAACAGGTTTTAAATTCGACGATTCTATTTTCGGAGAAGAGTGCAAGCCTGCATTAGCTATTAATGATCGTTTTCCTGATCAAACAAGTGCATGGGGGTCTACGAATGTGGACGACTTGTATTTCATCGGAGCACTTACGCAAATGAGAGATTGGAAAAAACACACTTCTGCCTTTATCCACGGATTCCGCTACAATGCAGCTTGTTTATTCAATATCATGCATGATAAATACCAAAACGTTGAAATTCCTAGTGAAGAGGTAGCATTTACGGTGCGTAACCTTACCGATCGTTTAATGGAAGGCATTAACCGCTCTTCTTGCTTGTGGCAACAGTTTGGTTTTATTTGTGACCTATTAACGGTAAATCCAGCAAAAGGAACAGCCGCTTACACCGAATCAGTACCTACCGCTTACGTCCACGACTCTAAGATTTGGATGGATGATCATCAATTTATTTTGACATTAGAATATGGAGATACGACTGGTGTCGACGTTTTTAATGCGAATAGAATCGCAAGAGATGAAGTGATGGAAGCGAAGGAAAGTCAATTCTTACACCCAATCGTCAGACATTACTACAAAGGAGAAATGATCTCCGAACACCACATGATTGAGGTGCTAGAAGCTAGATGGACAGATGAAAAAATGCACATCCAGCCATTATATGACTACCTAGAAAAGGAACTCGCTATGGTCGGAAAAAAAGTGACTATGGAAGAGGCAACTACTTCTATGTAAATAAAATAGACTGACAATTTTATAAATTAGACTTTATGAATGCACAAAATTATCTGCAATGCAATTGAGCTTATAGATGATTTTGTGTAAAGTCAGTTCTATTCTATTATTCGTGGAAATTAAATTTTCTTAAGAGGAGGCTACGGCTATTCCCCTTAAGGGTAATTTCCTTGAACTACTTACTTTAAACTACTGTTCTTATCACGCTGTACAAAAACAAAACTACGTATCCTTTATTGATTAAAAGAAATGATCAGTAAATGGTCGCCTAGGAATGATTTGTTCGAGTGTGACTTTGTACTCCTTTAAGTAGTAGTTCGAAAATACCGTTGTTGGATAATGACATTATACGAGTACACTGAGCCGTACTTAAAGCGGAGTGTTCCAATGTATCTCATTTAAAACCTACTGAACATCATTTCAATTTTTAAGTTTTCTTATACTAATTATTTCGCTCTTATTTTATCGTAAATTCATATTCGTCAGTTGGAGTCAACTGACAGAATTTTAGAAATGCGCTGAACACATACTGTGTCTTAGATACTTCGTAATTTAAATCGGTTGATATTTTAGGTACTCAGGTTTTGTTTCTGCTATTGTTCAAAATAACTTTATCACCAAACATCAATTTTAAGTTGATCGCCAAAATAATGGCAATGAAAAAGGGAAGCAAAATATCGTAGCGTTATCAACTATTTAGCTTATTAAGCAATGGACTAATCCAAACTATTTTTAATAGTACCCTCTTTAAAATTTCAACTACGCCACCGTATACAAAATGGGTAACCACTAGGGTCACAGGGACATAAGTGTACAGAATTTCTAATCCTAAAAGTTAGGGAAATCGAATATTATCAAAAGTATTTCGCTTGATATTATCATTCTTTCCTTTGTGTTTGAACGAAATTGCGCAAGCATTTAATGTCGAATCTTGATATTAGAAACCAAAGTTAATTAACCTGTCTTTCAAGTGAAAACTTGTAAGAAATGAGAAAATACAATGAATAAATTGCCCTTGCATCTTGCTCAGCAAGAAGTATACTATGATCAAATTACAGATGTCAATAGTCCGCACTATAACGTAGGTGGCTATGTCATTTTGAAAGGTGAACTGCACAAAGATTATTTTGTGAATGCAGTTAAAGATTTACCTACTGTATTTGACGTTTTTCAACTAAGGTTTGACTTTCAAGGGGCGAGGCCTCAATGTCATTTTGCGGAAGAAAAGTTAGTATTTGAAATTCCTGAACTCGACTTTTCCAAGGAATTAAATGCTCCTCGTGTAGCACAAGCTTGGATGCAAAGTAGATTCGAACAGGCTTTCGATATACAACAAGTTCAGCTTTTTGAAATCTATTTGCTGAAAATTGCACCACAAGAATATTGGGTATTCTCTCGCTTTCACCACCTCATGACCGATGGTTTTGGTTTTGCGATCATGATGCAACACGTAGCGAAAGATTATTCTCATCGGATTACCCAAGAAGAATGGACCACTAAAGCACCCGGTACTTACCAAGCCGAAATTATCGGTGCTGTTGAATACCTTAGCGCTACTTCTTACGCCAAAGATGAAACGTATTGGCAAAGTCAATTCAACACCGTTCCAGCAAAACTGCTTTCTCCAAAATATAGGGCGCATACCGAACAGCAGTCTGGTCGGTTTTCTTTAGAAATTCCTACAACCACAAGAACGGCTTTCGATCAGCTAGCCAAAGCGACGGGAACGAGTTTGCAACAGTTGACAATTGCCGCCCTTACCATCTATTTCGGTCGAATCACAGCTACGAACAATTTGACACTAGGTATTCCTATCCATAAACGCCGCAATCGCATCCAAAGAAATTTAGCGGGAATGTTCTCCGGACTAATCCCTTTTAAATCAGATTATCAACCCGAACAATTACTAAAAGATTTAATCCAAGCGGTAAAAAGACAACAACGATCAGACTATCGTTATCAGAATTATCCAATTAGTCATTTAAACCGAGCATTACATTTATTAGCACATGGACGCACCCAAATTTTTGATGTGGTAGTCAACTATGAGCCGATGAATTTTGCCGTTTCAATGGAAGGCTTAGTAACAGAGGTAAAACATTTATCCGCTACGACGGGAAATGTGCTACCACTAGAAATTCGATGGTGTGATTATGGTAGTGAACAAGCATTAGAACTAAAAATAGACTATCATTTAGATTATTTTACGCCACAAGAAATTGAAATATTACAGACTCGCTTATTGTTTATGATCGGACAATTCGAGCAACACCTTGAAGAAAAAATAGTAGCGTTACCACTGCTTCCCACGACCGAAGAAGAACAACTAGCCACTTATGCCAATTTAACTCCAAGGTCTTATCCATTGGAAAATTCACTGGTAGGTGCTTTTGAAATACAAGCAAAAAAAACACCCAAAAATGTAGCGTTAGTTTTTGGTACGCAGCGCTATAATTATGCTCAACTGAATGAGCGCAGTAACCAATTAGCCGATTTCCTACGGAAAGATTTTTCTATTGGAACGGGAGATTTAGTCGCAATTCATCTCGATCGATCAGAGTGGATGATTATTGCCATATTAGGCGTTTTAAAAACGGGAGCAGCCTATGTGCCTTTGGATCAATCTAATCCGCAAGATCGAATTGATTATATTATTCAAGATAGTGCTTGTAAACTTGTTTTGACAGCGGAAGTATTACTTCCATTTTTTGCTCAACCCAGCGCATACGAGACACACAATAGCCAAGAAAATCGCGTTTCAGCCAACGCGCTCGCCTACCTTATTTACACTTCTGGAAGTACTGGAAAACCCAAAGGTTGCATGATTGAGCATCACAATGTGCTTAATTTAATTCACGCACAACGCGAAGGTTTTAAATTTACAGAAGAAGAAGCGGTCTTACAATTATCGAATATCGCTTTCGATGCTTCCGTAGAACAAATCTTTTTAGCTTTATTATCCGGTGCAAGTTTGCACGTAATTTCAAAGAACCTATTGTTAGATAGTGATCAACTGGTTTCTTATTTAGAGCAGCAGCAAATTACGCATTTGCACACTATTCCAAGCTTATTGAAAACGATTAAAGTGCAGGCTTATCCTGCCTTAAAAAGAGTTGTGGCGGGAGGAGATAAATGTAGTGTTGAACTTGCCAACGCTTGGGCAAAATACCATGATTTTTACAACGAATATGGGCCAACGGAAACAACCGTTACGTCAATTGTTTATCCGCTAGCAAAAGGAACAAGTGTTGAAGTCTTGAATTTGCCGATCGGTCGTCCGATTGCAAATACGCAGGTTTTTGTATTGAATGAAGATGGTGTACAATTACCACTCGGTGCAGCGGGAGAATTACATATCGGTGGAGCTGGATTAGCAAAAGCTTACTGGCAACGACCCGAATTAACCGCCGAAAAATTTATTGACCATCCTTTTGAAGCTTCCGCTAAATTGTATAAAACGGGAGATCTCGTACGCTACGAAGCGGATGGCAATCTCGTTTTTCTTGGAAGAATGGACGAACAAGTAAAATTCAATGGCTACCGAATTGAATTAGGTGAAATTGAAACTGTACTCCAAACAGAAAAGACGGTGCAACAAGCAGCTGTATTATTACAACCTGCACAAAATGGGGAACATCGTTTAGTTGCCTACGTTGTGCTAGCGGGAACTTTAGAAAAAGAAAAATTACAAAGTTATTTACAGTCGAAGTTGCCACCGTACATGGTACCTTCTGTTATTTTGGAATTACCATCATTACCACTTAATGCCAACGGTAAACTAGATAAGTCTGCCTTAGTAAATCCTGAACTTAGCGAAGTCTTATCGAATGAATACCTTGCTCCGCAAACTGAAATGGAGTTAAAGTTAGCCGCTATTTGGCAGGTAGTTTTGGGTATTCCTAAAATTGGAATTCATGATAATTTCTTTGAACTAGGCGGTCATTCCTTACATGCTGTCAGGGTAAGTTCAACGATTAAGAAGCAATTGTTTTGCGAAATAGCTGTAAAGGATATTTTTGAAAACCCTAGCCTCGCAACTTTGGCAAATTGGGTAGAGCAAGCACCCAAAAATATTGTTGCACCAATCGTAAAAGTTGAAAATCGACCCGCGGAACTTCCTTTATCTTTTGCACAGGAACGATTATGGTTTATTGACAAGCTAGAGGGGAGCCAACAATATCATATGCCTGGCGTTTTTAGAATTAATGGCAACTTAGATGGCTTGGCCTTGGAACGTGCTTTTAAGAAAATTGTAGCACGCCACGAAATTCTACGGACAATTTACAAAGAAGTGGAAGAGGGTTTCGTTGCCCAAGAAGTACTCGAAAATAATTGGCAATTTACCCTAACTACCGTTACCAATCAAGAACAATTACCCAAAGAAATTAACAATTTCGTGCGACAGCCCTTTGACTTGGCTAACGATTATATGTTACGGGTAAAACTTTTACAACTTTGCCAAGAAGAATATATCTTGGTTATCGTTTTGCATCACATTGCAGCGGATGGTTGGTCACTTGCTATTTTAGTAAACGAATTGGTAAAGAATTTTAGCAACGCTGCGACCGAAGTTTTAGCAAATTTACCGATTCAGTACGCAGATTATGCTTTGTGGCAAAAGTCAGCGGTATCACAACAAATTTTACGAAATAAAATAAACTACTGGGAAACCCAATTATCTGGCGTCGAGACCTTAAATCTATCTACGGACTTTGTACGACCCAAATTTCAATCTACCCAAGGCCGGTTATTAAAATATACGATTCCTCAATCGTTAAAAGAGAATTTAGTTGCTTTAGCGCAAACGCAAGGAAGCACACTTTTTATGTTGCTATTAGCCGCATTTAAAGTATTACTTTATCGCTACAGTGGACAAAAAGATATTTGTGTAGGTTCTCCTGTTGCCAATCGAACTCAAAATGAAACGGAAGCACTAATCGGCTTCTTTGTTAATACTTTAGCACTACGAACAAATTGGAAAGAGAATCCTAGCTTCTTAGAATTTTTAAAAGTTGTTCGTACAACCTGTCTGGATGCTTACGCACACCAAGAAGTTCCTTTTGAGCAAATTGTTGATCGGGTAGTAGGGACGAGAGATATGAGTCGCAGTCCGATTTTTCAAGTCCTCTTTACCTTGCAAAACAATCCTGATTATTCGATTCAAAAATTGGGCAACCTAGATTTAGTGCAAGAAGATTTTATTGAGGTCGCGGCTAAATTTGATCTGTCCGTAGATTTACTGGAAACGCCTACGGGAATCGAATTAAGTTTTGAATATTGTACCGACCTTTTCTTACCCGCAACCATTGAACAAATGATGTTGCAGTACGAAAAATTGTTGTCTGCTATCGTTGCAAAACCCAATCAATCTTTAGATGAATTAAACTTAGTTTCTGATCAGGAGCGCGCATTGATTTTAGGTTTAAATAGTACGACAGAAGGAGAGTGGTTCAATACTGGTGCAAAAGACTTATCCAACGAATTACCCATTAACCTTCATTTTGAAGCGATCGCTGCACAACACTCAACGGCCATCGCAGTACGTCATCAAAATATCGCTTGGTCTTACGAAAGCTTAAATCAAAGTGCCAATCAAGTTGCTCGTGCTTTGCAAGCTGCGGGGATTGACGCGGGAGATTTTGTAGGGGTATATTTAGAACGAAGTCCTTACTTGGTAAGCGCTTTACTCGGGATTTTGAAAGCGGGTGCTGTATACGTACCACTTGATACCCAAAATCCAAAGGGACGGATCGAAAAAATGATCCAAAATAGCGAAGCGCGGGCAGTTATCTGTAGTACCATGTATTTGCCTAATTTAGTAGATATTGCGATTGATACGATACTTTGCCTTGAGGAAACCAACACACCAGCACCAACGTTAACGCTGACTACGACACAGTTAATTACCAAAGAAGAAATCAGTGCTTATCCAACGACAAACCCAGAAAATCAAAATCAAATTGATAGCTGGGCGTATATGTTGTATACTTCGGGCTCTACGGGAACGCCGAAAGGAGCAATCAGTCGCCACAATGGTGCGATGAATCACTTATTGGCGGAATATGAAGATTTAGCCTTAGCGGATGGTTTCCGGTTTTTGCAAAGTGCAGGTATTGGATCAGATATTTCCGTTTGGCAAATCCTTGCACCGCTTTTAAAGGCAGGAACCTTAGTTATTATTGATAAATACGATCTACTTGACTATGATCAATTATTAACTACTTTAGAAAAAGAAGAAATTAATCTCGTAGAATTTGTTCCTTCTTTTGCGAAAGGTTTAATAGCGCATATTCGATCCTTAGAAGTACCTCCTCCGTTGGAAAGTTTACAATGGTTGATGTTCAGTGGAGAAGCGTTACCCGTGCGATTAGTCAATGCTTGGCAAAGTTTGTATCCACACGTTAACCTATTGAATGCTTACGGTCCTTGCGAAGCATCAGATGATATTTCACAGTACCAAATAAAAAATAAACTTGATCCTAAATTGGCACAAGTACCGATTGGTCGTTCTGTTGCCAATATGAATATTGTAATTCTTGATAAACTTGGCAAGCTTTGTCCAATTGGGATTGCAGGAGAAATTTGTGTGACTGGCGTTGGTGTTGGTGCAGGTTATCGAGGAATGCCAGAAAAAACGGCAGCTAGTTTTATTGAAAATCCTTTTCCAGAGTTACTAGGAACAACCTTGTATCGCACTGGAGATTTAGGAAAATGGCAAGTCGATGGAAACCTTGTTTTTCTCGGTAGAATGGATGCGCAGGTTAAGATCCGAGGACATCGAGTAGAGTTGGGAGAGATTGGGAATTTCTTACGAGAATTAGCAGGCGTTGCAAAAGCACACGTACTGGTACATCAAGAAAATAAAGCACCAGCAGCGGTAGTCGCTTTTATCGTGGTCGACAAGAAGAACGAAGCTTCGACTTCTGAAATAGCAATTTCCGAAGATCAATTATGGGAAGCTTCCGCAGAAGGTTTGCCAAGTTATATGCAACCGACTTATTTCTGTTTTGTTGATGAATTCCCCGTTAACTTAAGTGATAAAATTGACGAGCGAAAATTAATTACCATTTTCAAAGCACAAGCGGGAAAAGTACGTTCTCGCAAAAAACAAGTTGCTCCGAGTAACGCAGTAGAAAAAGGTATCGCAGAAATTTGGGAAGCACTTTTACAAGTAACGGTACAGAGCATTCACGATGACTTTTTTGAATTAGGCGGTCATTCCCTTTTGGCTACTCGGGTAGTTTCTCTTCTACGAAAGCGCTTCGAAATTGAACTTCCGATTAAGCAGCTTTTTGTGAATCCTACCATTGCTAGCCTCGCACGATATATTCATACGACGGATGCAAGCGTAAATGTTGAGGTATTAGCAGAAATTGTCCCGACGACTCGACCTGAAAAAATTCCTTTGTCCTTTGCACAAGAGCGTTTGTGGTTTATCGATAAGTTGGAAGGTAGCATTCATTACCATATTCCGATCGTCTTAAATTTAACCGGAGCACTTGACATCGCAGCGTTGGAATTCGCTTTTCGGACAATTATCAATCGACACGAAGTACTACGCACCGTTTTTGAGGAAGATGAAAACGGTTTAGCTTATCAAAAAATACTAGCGCCTTTATCCTTCGATGATGCGTCTTCTACTTGGAAAATGAATTACCACCAAGCGGCAGATTTTTCACAGGAAAAGCTAGAACGGTATTTACAAGCTAAAATCAATCAAGTATTTGACCTGACGCAAGACTATACCTTGAGGGCAGAGTTGTTCCATCGGTCGGAAAACGAACATCAGTTATTATTACTTTTGCATCATATTGCTTCGGATGGTTGGTCAGAAGCTGTTTTGGTAGAGGAATTGCAAATTGCTTATGCCGCTAAACTTAAAAATGAAATTCCTGAATTAGCACATCTGACGGTTCAGTACGCAGATTATGCACTTTGGCAACGCAATCATTTAGCAGGTGCTATACTTGGCAAAAAATTAGATTATTGGGAACAACATTTAGAAGGCGTTCAAGAATTAGATACACCGACAGATTTTTCTCGTCCAGCAATTCAAAGTACACAAGGAGATCGGTTACAGTACCAATTAGATAAAGAATTATACGATCAATTACAGCGCCTTTGCCGACAAGAACGGGTTAGCTTGTTCATGTTATTGTTAAGCGTTTTTAAAATATTATTACAACGATACTGCCAGCAAGATGATATTTGCGTTGGAACGCCCATCGCAAATCGAACCCAAACGGCAGTCGAACCCTTAATTGGCTTTTTTGTCAACACACTTGCACTTCGTAGTAATTTGTCAAACGATCCTGACTTTCTGGACCTGCTAGCACAAATAAAAGCAACCACTTTATCAGCTTACGAAAACCAAGAAGTTCCTTTTGAAAAAATTGTAGATCGGTTAAGCATTGCGAGAGATTTGAGTCGGACTCCGATTTTTCAAATCATGTTCGCTTTGCAAAATAATCCACCCGCACCAGACTTATCACTCGGTGCGGTAGATTTGACGATTCAGTCAACGGATCAATTTAGTGCTAAATTTGATTTAGATTTCGATGTGGTCGAAACGGAAAATGGACTAGATTTAACGGTAGAATATTGTACAGATTTATTTCGGAAAACGACTATTGAGCGTCTAGTCTTACATTTTGAAACGCTCTTACGTGCCGTTGTTGCTAATCCATACCAAAAAATTGCTAGCCTTAATATGCTTCCCGCCACCGAAAAGGAAAGTTTGTTAGGATTAGCAGCGTATAAAAATGAAGTATGGTTTAATCAAGGGGCACAAAACTTAGCCAATGATTTACCCATTAACTTACGCTTCGAAAATATCGCGGCGGCTCATCCTGAAAGTATCGCAGTCATTCATGGTACTAGAAGATGGTCTTACAAAGTTGTAAATGAAAAAGCAAATCAAATTGGTCATAGCCTACAGCAACTTGGAATTCAAAAAGGAGATTTTGTCGGCGTCTACTTAGAACGAACACCCGAATTTATTAGTTGTTTGCTCGGTATCCTCAAAGCAGGTGCGGTTTATGTGCCTTTAGATACTCAAAACCCAACGGAACGAATCGAGACGATGATGGAGCAGAGCGAAGTAAAAGTGCTCATCAGTAGCGCTACTTTGTTGAAAAATATTGCGACCACAACACTCCACGCGGTACTCGTTTTAGAAGGAGAAGCACCGGCTTTAATTGCCAGTTATAATAAAATGGGCTTAAATTCTTTAACTGCTCTTGAAGTTGAACAAGCCGCTAAACACAATCTTCCTAATCAAAATGAATTAAGAAGTTTTGCTTATTTACTTTTTACCTCAGGGTCCACTGGACTTCCTAAAGGAGCGATTAGTCGGCACGATGGTGCTTTAAATCACTTGCTCGCGGAGTACGAAGCTTTGTCCTTATCGGATGGATTTAGGTTTTTGCAGAGTGCAGGAATTGGTTCGGATATTTCGGTGTGGCAAATGCTCGGTCCGTTATTGAAAGCGGGGGCATTGGTCATTATAGATAAGTTCGACTTACTAGATTACGATAGCTTATTGGCAACTATTGAAAAAACGAAAATCAACGTTGTCGAATTTGTACCCTCTTATATTTGGGGATTAATGGATCATATTAAGGCGCTGGAAAATAAACCTGCGTTGGCTAGTGTGGAGTGGATGCTTTTAAGTGGAGAAGCCGTTTCTGTCAAGTTAGTAAATGATTGGAAAAAAAATTATCCCAAGATCCGAATTTTAAATGCTTATGGTCCTTGCGAAGCTTCTGACGATATTGCACAGTTTGAAGTCAAAGAAACGCTAAACGTGAATTTGCCAAGAGTGCCAATCGGACGCCCAATTTCAAACATGAATATTTTCGTCTTGGATACACAAGACCAATTATCGCCCATCGGAATTGCTGGAGAATTATGTGTTTCTGGTGTCGGTGTCGGCGCTGGTTACAAAGGAATGCCCGAAAAAACGGCGGAAAGTTTTGTGACGAATCCATTTCCACATACGCTTGGTGATACGATGTATCGTACCGGAGATTTAGCGCGTTGGTTAGAAGATGGTAATTTAGAATTTTTAGGTAGAAAAGACAATCAAGTAAAAATACACGGACATCGAGTCGAATTGGGGGAAATTAATAACTTGTTACGACAGTCTTCAAAATTGACCGAAGTAGAAGTTTTAGCACACAAAGATCAAAACAACAAAGAGTTTTTAATCGCTTTTGTCATTGTAGGACCTACGGTTGAACAGAAAAAAATAGCCACTTTAGAACTTGAATTACGAGAAAACTGCAAAGTAGGATTACCCGTTTATATGCGACCTACGCATTACTGCTTTGTAGAGGAATTTCCTGTAAATCTTAGCGATAAAATTGATGCCAATGCTTTAATTAAAAAATTCTTTGCAGAAGGACACGATAAAAATGCCATTTCATCAACGAAGGAGTATCTCGCACCACGTACGGAAATAGAAGAAAAATTAGCCGTTATTTGGCAACACCTTTTGGGTAAGGATCGAATTAGCATAGAAGAAAATTTCTTTGAACTAGGGGGAGATTCAATTGTTACCATTCAAGTGGTCAGTCGTGCTCGACAGGTAGGTTTGCAAATTCAACCGCGTGATATTTTTCAATACCAATCCATTGCAGCTTTAGCAAAAGTGGTCAAAGCACAAGCACAGCCAATTATTGGAGAGCAAGGATTACTCACGGGAACTTCACCGCTGTTACCCATTCAAAACTTTTATTTCGAAAAAGAATACGAAAAGGAGGCACATTACAATCAAGCCGTTTTATTACAAATTGATAAGAGTACTTCTGCACGGCAGTTGGAGGAAAGTCTTACGGCTTTAGTTACCCAGCACGATGCTTTGCGGTTTGCCTACGAAGTGAAAAATGGCGTTTGGGAACAAGCGTATACGAATTGCACTACAAGCTTGGAACAGTTGGATTTAACCGCATTGACCGGAAAGGATTTTACAACAGCACTTACTAAAAACTGCACGGTCTTCCAAACACAACCGCAAATTGCTACCGGAGCATTATTGAAAGTGCTGTGGATAAAAACACCAAGTACAGAAACTGCGGATCGTTTACTAATCGTCATTCATCACCTCGCAGTTGATGGCGTTTCTTGGCGAATTTTATTGCAAGATTTGAATACGGCATTATCGGCTAGTTTTACGGGAACAACCATCAACTTAGGAACCAAAACAAGTTCCTATCGTGAGTGGGCGAACTTCTTAACAAGTTACGCTACTACAAAACCCATTTTAGCTCAAACGCAGTATTGGAAAAATGTCGCTCAGTCGTACGAAGCATTACCCGTAGATAAAAAATTAAAAGCGGTTGCAAAAGTCAAGGACGTAGCAGAGCTTTCCATGTCGCTTGATGCCTCGACAACGAAAGCGCTATTAGAAAAAACAAATACGGCATATCGGACAGATATTAATGACCTACTTCTAGCTGCATTAGCCCAAACCTTGAACACGTGGTCCGGGCAAGAAAAAATCGTAATTGGTTTAGAAGGACATGGAAGAGAAGACTTGACACAGCAATTAGATATTAGCAATACAGTAGGTTGGTTTACCAATATTTACCCAGTCGTTTTAACAACCAAAACGACCGATCCTGCTGCTGATTTGATTAAATCGGTGAAAGAACAATTACGGAGTATTCCCACCCGAGGAATGGGCTACGGACTACTACGTACGTGGCATCCTGAGGAAACGGTACGCACGGAATTAGCTGCTGCCAACTGGGATATTGTCTTCAATTACTTGGGGCAATTAGATAATGTACTTACCGCAACGGATTGGTTCAAAGAAGCCAAAGAAGCTATTGGAAAAAGTGAAGGTGCTCAAAATCGCTTGAGTGCTGCTTTAGAATTAAATGCATTTGTTTTAAATGGATGCTTGAAATTGACTTGGAGTTTTTCCAAGTTGCATTTTTATAAAAAAACAATCCAACAATTAGCAAAAGATTATTTTAAAAATTTAGAAAAGTTAATTGCACATTGCCAAACACAAACTACTCCGACTTGGACGCCCAACGACTTAGGTTTATCTTCCGAAGTTAGTTATCAAGCTTTAGATGAATTTTTGGCTTTGCCAGCGACGACACTCGGAGCTGCTGCCGGAGCAAGTATCAAGGAAGAAATTACTAGTTTGTATCCCCTCAGTCCAATTCAGGAAGGAATGCTTTTTCACAGTTTGTACGACGAAGCTTCTGCCCACGTTTACATTGAGCAATACAGTTTTGACCTTGGGGCAGGTTTAAAGATAGATTGTTTGCAAGCGGCGTGGGATTACGTTTTGGCGCAGCATAGCATTTTAAGAAGTGCCTTCTTCTGTGATGAATTAGCGATGAGCGTGCAAGGCGTTTATCGATCAGTGAAAATGCCGATTGCGGTCATAGATTTCACTAAGAAAGCTAACAAATCAGCCGCCATCTCGGATTTCTTAAAAACGGATCATCAGCAAGCTTTTGATTTTAGTCAGGCTCCATTAATGCGCTTGAGTTTATTGCATTTACCTTCCGGTAAATATAAGATGGTTTGGACTTGTCACCATATTTTATTGGATGGTTGGTCGATGCCAATAATTATGGAAGAACTTTTAAGTGCTTATGATCATTATTTAACCCAAGGCGAAACGGCAAGCTTACCAACTCGGACAGAGGATAATTTTGAAGATTATATTCGGTACTTACAAGCTAGAGATAAGTTTGAAGAAGAAGCTTTCTGGACAGCTTACTTGGATGGATTTAAGCAACCCGTTTTATTACCCTTTGCGGGAAATACAATTCATCGAAACAAAGGTGGAAACAGTATCGGTCATTTTAGTTTAGACTTTAATGCCTCAATGACGCAACAGTTCAAAACTTTTGCACAAGCAAAACACTTAACGATCAATACCTTAGTGCAAGGCGTTTGGACAATGCTATTGGCAAAATATACGGCGAGTGAAGATGTAATGTTCGGGGTAACCGTTTCGGGGAGACCAAGCGACTTAAACAACGCAGAAGAACGAGTTGGTCTTTATATAAATACCTTGCCTTTGCGGGCAAAAGTATCGCCAGATGCTCAGTTATTTCCTTGGTTGACCAACTTACAAAATGAGCAATTACTGACGCGGAGTTATCAGTACAATGCATTAGGAGAGATTCAGCAATGGGTCGGTTTACGGGGAGATTTGTTTGATAGCATTTTGGTATTTGAAAATTATCCGATGGGAGCAGTGCTTTCGCAGGATTGGAGTTTGAAAATAGAGGACGTTGCGGTTAAAGAACAAACTAATTATCTATTAACCATTGCGGTAAATTTAACGGATACGCTCAGTTTTACCTTTTATTATAATGAAGACTTACTAGCAGCGAGCTACGTAGAGATGATTAAAAGTCATTTTGATCAAGCCTTAAAACAATTCTTAATTCCAAAAGTAAAAACCATTGCTGCGGTTGAATTGGCTAATTCTTTGGAGAAGAAAAACTTACAAAAGAATTTCCAAGCACCGAGTCAGGCTTATCCCAAAACAAAAAGTTTGGTCACTTGTTTCGAAGAACAAGTACGTCAAAGCGCCGACCGTATCGCTTTAGTTTTTGAAAGTAAAGCTTATCGTTACGAAGAACTTAACCAGTTGAGTAATCAATTTGCACAGTTTTTAATACAAGAATTTTCTCTGCAAAAAGAAGATTTTGTAGCATTACAAGTGGAGCGTTCAGAATGGATGATTATTGCACTGCTGGGGATTTTGAAAACGGGTGCGGCGTACGTACCAATTGATATCGAAAATCCAAAAGAAAGAATTGATTACATTACAAAAGATAGCAATTGTAAACTGGTTGTCAACGAGAAGCTACTCGCTCAATTTAAAGCAAAACAAACGAGCTATGATACCGCGAACCTTGAAAAAGAAATTGCTGCGGATAATTTAGCTTACCTAATTTATACTTCTGGAAGTACTGGTTTGCCCAAAGGTTGTTTAGTGGAGCACGGTGGTGTCGTTAATTTGATTTACGCACAACAGCAAAATTTTGCAGTAACCGCTGACGAACGCATTTTGCAACTGTCTAACATCGCTTTCGATGCTTCGGTAGAACAGATTTTCTTAGCCTTATTAAGCGGAGCTGCTTTACATCTTATCGCAAAAACGGTACTCTTAGACGCAGAAGCACTATCCAACTATATTCAAACACAAAAAATTACACATTTGCATACGGTACCGAGTTTATTGCGTACCATTCCCGTGAAAAAATATGCTGCCTTACAGCGTGTCATTTCCGGTGGAGACAAATGTAGTATTGATTTAGCGAATGAGTGGGCTTATTATCACGATTTTTATAATGAGTACGGTCCGACGGAAACGAGCATTACGGCAATACAATTTAAAGTGTCCGCCCAAACGGTTTTTCAAGGTGCAAGTTTACCCATTGGCAAGCCAGTCGCAAATACGCAAGTTTACGTTTTAGACAAACAATTAAATCGGTCACCCATCGGTACAGTAGGGGAGCTTTACCTTGGAGGTGCTGGGGTAACGAGAGGATATTTACATCGTACAGATTTGACGGCAGAACGTTTCGTTAAGCTTCCTCAATCCAAGGGGAATAAGGTTTATCGAACGGGAGATTTAGTACGTTGGTTACCCGACGGGAATATCGAATTTGTGGGTCGAGTAGATGATCAAGTAAAAGTCAACGGATACCGAATTGAACTAGGAGAAATTGAAACGGCAATTCAGAATGAAATTTCGGTGGATACTTGTGCCGTATTATACCAAGAAAATGCTCAAGGAAGACCACAATTAACAGCTTACGTCGTAGCGAAAGAAAATTATACAACAGAAAATTTGGGAGCTACGCTAAAAACGAAGTTACCCGCATACATGATCCCAACGACCATTTTGCCACTTGCGGCGTTACCGTTGAATGCCAATGGTAAAATAGATAAAAAGGAATTGGCAAAGTTGGAACCAACGGTTTCCTCTACAGCAGATTTTGCGGAAGCAAAAAACGAACTGGAAGGAAGCTTAATTATCATTTGGGAGCAGCTTTTAAAACGTAGTCCGATTGGGATTCACGATAATTTCTTCGAACTCGGTGGAGATTCTATTGTCACGATTCAGTTGGTGAGTCGAATCAAAAAAGCAGGATATCATTTACTACCAAAAGATGTTTTTGAACACCAAACCATTCACCAATTAGCCCAAGCGATCCAAAAGTCCAAGCATCAAGTTATTGCGGAACAAGGTGCATTGACGGGAACAGCAGCCTTATTACCCATCCAACATTGGTTTTTTGATCAAACTACGGCAACGCCCGAACATTTCAACCAAGGAATTTTATTGGCAACGAAGAAAAGCTTGGAGGAAGATTTATTGAGACAAGCCATTAAAGCGATAGCAGTACATCACGATGCGTTGAATTTCCGTTACCAAGATACAACCCAACGCTACGGAGAGCCTTCCATTAATTTGGAAATTGTTGATTTGACAGCGACTACAACAGCAGAAAATTTAGCTACTTCGACTACCAAAGTAAGCAATCAATATCAGCGAAGTCTAAACCTAGAAAAGGGAGAATTGATGAAAGCTGTTTTGATCAAAACCCCTGACTTTGAATCACAAGATCGCTTGTTGCTAGTTATTCACCACCTTGTCGTTGATGGTGTTTCTTGGCGAATTTTATTAGATCATTTAGAAACAGCTTTATTTGCGTTATATAATAATCAAAAAATTGACCTAGGAGTAAAAACGAGCTCTTTCCGTCAATGGACGGCCGCATTACAAAATTATGCAACGAGCTCGCAAGCAATGGCACAGTTGAGCTATTGGGAAAACCTCAGTAAAGTAACGGCTGAATTACCCGTTGATTTCACTACGGCGGAACCCCAGACACAGCAAGAGGTTGCTCGTTACAGCTTAAGCTTAGATGCAGATGTAACGGAAGCACTTTTGCGCGAAGCAAACCAAAGTTATCACACTGAAATTAACGATTTATTGTTGGCTGCTTTGGCGCAAACTATTACACGCTGGTCAACACAAAATCAAGTTGTCATTGGCTTAGAAGGACACGGCAGAGAAGCACTTTTTACCGATATAGATACGAGCAATACTGTTGGTTGGTTTACTAATTTGTATCCCGTTGCGCTTTCGTTGGAAACGGAAATGAGTCTCGGGGATCTTATTAAATCAGTTAAGGCTCAGTTGAGAGCTATTCCTGAAAAGGGCATGGCTTATGGTGCGTTGCGATATTTGCATCCTGACCAAAATGTTCGCAAGAAATTAGCACATCCCGCAGCAAGCATTTTATTTAATTACATGGGGCAGCTTGATAACGTAGTCAGTGATAGTCCTTGGTTTGAAATGGCGGAAGAAAGTGCTGGTGCAGATACGGCTTCGGATTTTTCCTTTGCTCATCAGTTTGTCATCGGCGCAGAAGTGAGTGCGGGTACTTTACAACTTACATGGGACTATGCGACAACGCAATACAAGTCGGAGACAATTGCTGATCTAGCAAAAACATATCTCAATGACTTAACGAGTTTGATTCAGCATTGTCAAGCGAAACCTGATACTGAAAAAACGGTAAGTGATTATGGTTTACCAGCGAGTATTGACTATCGCGCCTTAGACCAATTTTTAAATACAAGAGAAGAAAACGGAAAGCTACGGAGTACGCAGATTGATGCGATTTACCCTTTAAGTCCTTTACAAGCAGGAATGTTATTTCATGGCTTGTTTGACGATGAAGCAGTAGCCTACAAAGAACAACTTAGTTTTAACTTAGCCAATCAAATTGACCTGATTGCTTTGCAACGCGCTTGGTCGGCAATTTTGCAAGATCATACTATTTTGCGCTCCGCATTTTTCTACCACGAATTGAGTATACCGGTACAAGTCGTTTATCGAGAAGTAGACTTAGATTTTGCGGTGGTAGATTTTAGTGAATTTAGCGAAGCGGAACAAGCCATTCGTTTAGCTGATTATTTAGCGGAGGATTACCAAGCAGGTTTTGACTTCAGTGTTGCACCATTAATGCGGATTCGCTTAGTAAAACTCTCTAGTCAGTATAAAATGATCTGGACGTTCCATCATATTTTATTAGATGGATGGTCTACTTCAATCTTACTCGAACGCTTACTTAGCTATTACAAAGCCTTTAGTCAAGGCGTCGCCTTGCCCACACGCGCGCAAGAAAAATTTGAAGATTATATACAATACGTACAGGCACAAGATAAATTTGCCGCGGCTGATTTCTGGAAAAACTATTTGCAGGGTTTTGCTACGCCAAGTTTATTGCCATTTGTTGATAATAAAAAAGATAGAAATAAAGGTGCTACGAGCTTAAGCGAAATCAGCCTCACTTTTGAAGAGACATTTACGCAAGAAATACAAAACTTCGCGCAAGCAAATCACTTAACGGTAAATACTTTAGTACAAGGAGTTTGGGCTATTTTATTAGCCAATTACACAGCAAGTCAAGATGTTGTTTTTGGGGTTACCGTATCGGGAAGACCAACTGATTTGGCGGGTGCAGAAGAGCGTGTTGGATTATATATTAACACCTTAGCTTTACGCGTTAATTTAGCCAATTTTGATTCCATTCAAGCGTACCTTACTGATTTGCAAAAAGGACATACTGCGGCAAGAGAATACCAATATGTTGCCTTGAATGAAGTCCAACAATGGTCGGGAGTACAAGGTGACTTTTTTGATAGCTTGATGGTCTACGAAAATTACCCGACGCAAATGTTAGGTACGGAAGATTGGTTGTTGGATATGGACGAAGTAGCGGTCAAAGAGCAAACGAATTACCTCTTGACGTTAATGGTAAGTTTGAAAAATCAATTGAAAATTAAATTTAGTTTCAATGATCAATTGTTAGCGGCGGATTATGTAGCAATGATGAAACAACATTTTGAGCTTGTTTTACACGAAATTGTTACGAAAGGAAAAGATCAGTTATCAGCCTTGGAATTACTTTCTCCAGTAGAGAAAGCTCAATTGTTAGTAGATTTTAATGATACGGTTGAAGATTATCCGCTGGGGCACAACTTAGTAGATCTATTCGAAGCGCAGGTCAAAGCCAATCCGAAGAAAACAGCTTTAGTTTGTGGTGGGAAAAAATTAAGCTATTGTGCTTTAAATAAATTGGCTAATAAATTGGCGCACTACCTACGCAACGAAGGTGTGCAAGAAGGAACCTTAGTCGGAATCTGTATTGATCGTTCCCTAGAAATGGTGATTAGCATTTTAGGAATTCTAAAAGCGGGTGGTGTCTATTTGCCAATCGCTTCGGATTATCCTCAGGAACGCATTAACTATATGATTGATAATGCACAGGCTAAGTTTGTAATTTGTAATAAAGCCTATACTGAAATTTTTGCAGGTAAAGAAAATCTCTCTATCATTCAGGTAGAATATGATTGGTTGAAAATTAACGAAGCTTCTAAGCAAAAACTTCCTTTGTCCTTAAATGCGAAGAGCAAGCTTTACGTCATGTATACTTCGGGGTCTACCGGAAAGCCTAAAGGGGTACTCATTAAGCATCAGTCCGTAGTGCGCTTGATCTTTAATCGTAGTCTTAATTTCTTAGACGAAAAAACCATCTTGTATCAATACGCACCAATTTCTTTTGATGCTTCTACTTTTGAAATTTGGGGTGCTTTGCTAAAGGGCGGTACATTAGTCATTGCCAGTCCTGAATTAAAATCCTTAGAAGGAATCTCGGAGGAGTTAAAAAGTGAAGGTGTAAATACTTTATGGTTGACAGCAGGTTTGTTTCATTTAGCCGTTGAGAACTATTTGCCTTTTTTCAAAGGATTAAAATATTTGCTCTCGGGAGGAGACAGCATCAATGCAACGCGCGTACAACAATTATTGACGACCCACCAAGAATTAGTTTTTATTAATGGATACGGTCCAACGGAATCTACCACCTTCGCAACTACGCACCGCATTGATGATTTGGATCAACTTTCATTGAAACACAATAGTATTGGTAAACCGATTGGTAATACCAAAACTTATATCTTGCATCCGAATCGTACGAGCTTAGCTCCCTTGGCTTGCTACGGTGAATTATGCTTGGCAGGACCTGGTTTATCTTTGGGATACATTGGAGATGAAGCCTTGACGGCAGAAAAATTTATTGATAATCCATATGGAAAAGGAGATTATGGTAAGCTTTATCGAACGGGTGATCTTGCACGTTGGTTACCGAATGGAGAAATCGAATACTTAGGTAGAATTGATGACCAAATCAAACTTCGAGGGTATAGAATTGAGTTAGGAGAAATCGAAGCCGTACTCCAGCAATCAAAATTAGTGGCACAATGTGTCGTCATTGCAAATGCAGATCATACGGGCAACAAACAATTACTGGCTTACGTCCGTCCCGAGCAATCTTTTGATGAGAAGGCTTTGAAGCGATATTTGAAAAGTAAATTACCCGCCTTCATGATTCCCTCGATGATAATTGAGGTTCCCGGGTTTTCGCTAAGTGCTAATGGTAAAATTGATCGAAAAAAATTACCCGTACCAGATGCAAACTCTTTAGTCGCTCGACACTATTTGGCGCCGAGGAATGCGATGGAAAATAGCTTGGTAAATATTTGGAAAAACTTATTGCAATTAGAGCAAATTGGTATTCGGGATAACTTCTTTGACCTTGGTGGACATTCTTTATTAGTAATGCGCTTAGTCGCTGCGATTCGCTCAGCGTTTGACGTAGCGCTTTCGATTCGCGATCTTTTTGTTTACAATAAAATTGAAGATTTAGCACAGTATATTAGCCAGCAAAAGGTACATGCTCAAATTCCTAAAATTTCAAATCAAAAACGACCAACAACGATTCCGTTATCGTTCGCACAAGAACGATTATGGTTCATCGACCAATTAGAAGGAAGTTTACACTACCACATTCCTGCTTTGTTTAAATTAACGGGAGACTTGGAAGTAGAGGCACTGGAAGAAGCTTTTCAAGCAATCATTGAACGGCACGAAATTTTAAGAACGGTTTATTACGAAAATGAAACTGGAGAGCTTAGCCAATGGGTAATGGAGAGCACCGATCGAAGTTGGACGATGCAACGACAGGATTGTTCGGTAACAAGTTTAGCGGAACTTTGTGAAGCTACCATCAATCGTCCATTTAATCTTGCAAATGACTTTACGATACGAGCAGAATTATTTCAAATTTCGGCGACGGAACACTACCTACTAATTGTATTGCATCACATTGCTGCGGACGGTTGGTCTGTACCAATATTCGTCGAAGAATTTGCTGCTTTCTACGAAGCAAGAAAAGCAAAACAAAAACTTGATTTAGCACCCTTAGCTATTCAGTATGCAGATTATGCCATTTGGCAAAAAGAGTATTTGGAAGGAAGCATACTGGAAGAAAAATTAGCATATTGGGAGCAACAATTACAAGGTGTAGCTCCGCTTAATCTACCCACAGATTTCAAACGACCTGCCATTCAACGAAACACAGGAAAAGTTTTACAGTTTGATATTGATCCTAATCTATCAACACAATTACAAGCACTCGCGCAACAAGAGGAAGTAACCTTGTATATGTTATTGTTGTCCGTTTTTAAAGTTTTATTGTATAAATATAGTGGACAAGAAGATATTTGTGTGGGTAGCCCAGTGGCAAATAGAGTACAAACAGAGATTGAGCCCCTAATCGGGTTCTTCGTGAATACACTAGCCCTGCGAAGCGATTTGAGTAATAATCCTGCTTTTAAAACTTTGTTGGCACAAGTGAAAGCAACCAGTTTAGAAGCTTATAATAATCAAGACGTACCATTCGAGAAAATTGTAGATCGTTTAGCTTATAATCGAGATCGTAGTAGAACACCCTTATTCCAAGTTTTATTTAGTTTGGAAAATCAAACCGAAGCGGTCAATTTGGCATTGGGAGGCTTAAAAATTACACCAGCGCCTTTTGAACAAGATACTGCGAAGTTTGACTTAAGTTTTCAATTGACACAAAACAAAAGTGGAATTGTAGCATTAATTGAGTACAACACAGATTTGTTTTTACCGGAGACGATCGAACGAATGCAGGCTCATTTTGAATTATTACTCGCCTGCGTTGTACAAAATACTTCTGTACGGATTGATCAGCTACAAATGTTGAGCGCCGCAGAAGAAAAGCAAATCTTGGAATCTTTTAATCCTAAAAAGATTATTTATCCTAAAACGGATACCATCGTCGATCTCTTTGAAAGACAAGTAAGGTTTACACCCGAAAATTTGGCAGTTGATTTTGAGGGAACGGCCTTGAGTTATCTGGAATTAGATGAACGTGCTAATCAATTAGCCAATTACCTACGTGGTAAAGATGTTAAAGAAGATACACTCGTTGTTTTGTGTATTGAACCTTCCATCGAAATGATTATTTCTATTCTGGGAATTTTGAAAGCAGGCGGCGCCTACGTACCCATTGATCCAACGTATCCTAAAGAAAGAATCAATTATATACTAGATGATAGCAATGCGCAGTTGGTGATTACCAACGAAGCACATCGAACATTATTAACGGAACTCGTAGACGTAGAATTACTTTTCGTGACTTCCTTTTGGGGGAATTTACAAAAAGAGTCAGTGAGTAAGCCAACAACTAAGCTCGCGGCAGGAAATTTAGCATATATTATTTATACTTCAGGTTCAACAGGTTTACCAAAAGGAGTTTTAGTAGAACACTGTAACGTGGTAAGTCTATTCCGACATAAACCAGAAACATACGATTTTGGGTCAGAAGACGTTTGGACAATGTTTCACTCTTTTTGCTTCGACTTTTCGGTATGGGAAATTTTTGGAGCCTTATTACACGGAGGAAAACTAATCGTCGTTCCCAAAGCAATTGCCAGAGATACTTCCGCTTTTGCAGATTTATTGGTAAAAGAAAAAGTAACTGTTTTAAATCAAACGCCAGGTGCTTTTTATCTTTTACAAGAAACGTATTTAGCACAGCAAGCTACAACGAATTTACGCTACGTAATTTTTGGAGGTGAAGCCTTAAGTCCAAGTAAATTACAGGCTTGGTCAGAACGCTATACGGATTGTAAATTGATCAATATGTACGGAATTACCGAAACAACGGTACACGTAACGTACAAAGAACTTACGGCAAAAGATATCCGTTTAGGAATTAGTAACATTGGAAAATCACTTCCTAACTTACGCTGTTATTTATTGGATACGAGCAAATCGCTTTCCCCCATTGGCGTCTTAGGAGAGTTGTACGTTGCTGGAGCGGGAGTGGTACGCGGTTACTTAAATCGTCGTAAGCTCAACGCAGAAAGGTTTATTGATCATCCGTTGTCGGAAGATGGAAAATTATATCGTACGGGCGATCTCGCAAAATGGTTGCCCAATGGAGATTTAGAGTACTTAGGCCGGATTGATAATCAAGTAAAAATTAGAGGGTACCGGATTGAAATTGGAGAAATCGAAACGGTACTGCAACAAGCTACGGCTGTAGCACAGTGCGTTGTGATCGCACATCAAGACATCAATGGTGACCCTCGATTGATCGCTTACGTTGTTTCGGAAGAGGAGTTTAGCGACACGACGCGCCAAGAAATTCAAGCATACTTGAAAGCACAGTTACCAGAATATATGTTGCCTTCCTTATTGGTGGAGTTAGCAGCTTTACCGCTGACGCCCAATGGGAAAATTAATAAAAAAGCTTTACCACAACCAGACTTCACTGCTTTGCGATCTGGAAAATATCTTGCACCTCGTAATGCTGCAGAAAAAGAATTAGCAGCAATTTGGGCGAATTTGTTGAACGTGGAAAAAGTAGGGGTAGCGGATAACTTCTTCGAACTTGGAGGACATTCATTACTCGCAACGCGTCTCGTTTCTGCGATCCGAAAAACTTTAGGGAAAGAGTTGAAAATTGCAACACTTTTTGCTCATCCGACCGTTGCTGCGTTAGCAAAAGTCTTGTCCGAACAACAACAATCTCAGTCGGTGACTATTGAAAAAGCGATCAGACCTGCACATATTCCGCTCTCGTTTGCGCAAGAACGCTTATGGTTTATTGATCAACTGGAAGGAAGTACTCATTACCATATTCCAATGGTCTTTGAATTAGGAGGTACGGTTGATCCCGTTGCTTTGCAAGCAGCTTTTGTTGCCATTTTGGAACGACACGAAGTACTACGGACAGTTTATAAAACGGAAGCTGGAATCGCTTATCAAGAAGTCGTTGAACTTAACGATCGACCGTGGGAACTAAACTTTGTCTCCGAAGAATTAACCGCATCGGCGCTTGAAAATTACATTGAGGAAGAACTAAATCAAGCATTTGATTTATCGAATGATTTTCTATTACGAGTGAGTTTGATTACTCAGGAAGGAGGAGCACAGGTATTAGTGATCGTAATGCATCACATTGCTTCGGATGGTTGGTCGGAGCCAATTTTCTTGGCAGAATTACAAGCACTCTATCAAGCAGCAAAAGCGAAGGTATCCGCAAATTTACCGAGATTAGCAATTCAGTATGCAGACTTTGCTATTTGGCAACGTAGCTATTTGAACCCCGAACGATTGGATCAGCAACTTTCTTTCTGGGAAACACAATTAGCGAATCTAGAACCACTAGATTTACTAACTGATTTTACGCGACCTGCGATCCAAAGTACCAGTGGTGGTCATGAACATTTTGTTCTTAACGAAAGACTCGCCGCTGACTTGCGAAAATTAGCTCAGCAAGAAGACTTGACTTTGTATATGTTACTCTTGTCTGTCTTTAAGGTTTTATTATATAAATACACAGGACAAAATGATATTTGCGTCGGTACGCCAATTGCTAATCGAACCCAAGGAGAACTGGAACCACTAATTGGTTTCTTTGTCAATACGCTAGCCATAAGAACATCCGTCGATGCTACCAAAACGATTAATGAATTTTGGCAGGAGGTTAAAAAGAATACGCTTGCCGCTTATGAGCATCAAGAAGTACCTTTCGAAAAAGTAGTAGATCGTTTAGTAACAACCAGAGATCGTAGCCGGAATCCATTATTTCAAGTCGTTTTTACCGTTGACCATGCGAAAGACGATGCGGAAATATCTTTATCAGATTTAACGATGAAGCCACTCGCATTTGAACAAGCAATGGCAAAATTCGAATTGAGTTTCAATGTGATTGATACAGGAAAAACTTTAAACTTGAACGTCGAATATGGCAGTGATTTATTTTTGCCAGCTACAATTCAACGAATGGTAGGGCATTTTGAAACGCTATTAGCGAACGTCTTGGCCGATCCCGCTAGCCTGATTAGCGAGCTAGAAATATTGGACGCAGCGGAGCAAAAAATATTAATCGAAGAGTTTAATGCAAGCGAGAAAACGTATCCAGAAGATCAAACGTTATTAGGGTTAGTTGAAACTCAGATTGCTAAAACGCCAAATTTACCTGCGGTTGTATCAGAAACAGAAACCCTCACTTACAGTGCCTTAGATCGTCGCGCCAACCAAGTTGCACAAAGTTTGATTCAGCAAGGTGTACAAGCGAATACCTTGGTGCCGATTTGTTTAGATCGTTCAGTCGATTTAATTATAAGTATGTTGGCTATTTTGAAAGTAGGAGCAAGCTATGTTCCCCTTGACCCACAATATCCAAGCTCGCGGATTGAGTTTATTTTAAAGGATACACAGGCGACGCATCTGATTTCAACCCTTGCTTACGAAAGTAAATTGCCAAAGGGAGCGGTGGAAGTTATCTTTATAGAAAATACAGCATCAGTTTCTGTTGCACCAATTAATAGCTCAAGTCCTGCAACGGCAACGGATATCGCCTACGTGATTTACACTTCTGGTTCAACGGGACAACCCAAAGGCGTTTTGGTTCCACATCGACCTTTAGTAAATTTAATTCACTGGCACTGGGATCAATACGAAGTAACGGCAGCCAGTCGGTCAACACTCGTGGCAGGCGTTGGATTTGATGCTTCGATTGTAGAAATTTGGCCTTATTTAGCGGCAGGAGGAAGTTTGTATATTTTACCAGAAGAAGTAAGAGTTGCGCCCGATCAGCTCGTAAGGTTTTACCAAGAAAATGAAATTACCCATAGTTTCGTTCCAACAGTTTTGGTATCCGAAATGGTAAAGATTACAAGAAATGTAGCTTTAGATTTAAAGTATTTATTAACGGGTGGAGATAGTCTTGGACCGATTGATATTACCGGTTTATCGTATCGAATCCTCAATAATTATGGTCCTACGGAAAGTACGGTTGTCACGACAATTTACGAATTACAAGCGATTGATCAAACGCGGTCGCCACTGATTGGGAAGCCTATTCATAATGTAAAAATTTATTTATTAGACCAATCAGGACACTTGGTACCGCCGGGGGTAATCGGAGAATTATACATTGGTGGAGCAGGATTGGCAAAAGCTTATTTAGATCGACCAGAATTAACGGAAGAAAGGTTTATTACCGATAAATTTTCGATAGAAGATAATGCTCGGTTATATAAAACAGGAGATTTAGCATATTGGTTACCCGATGGAAGTTTAGCTTTTGTTGGTAGAATAGATCATCAAGTAAAAATTAGAGCACATCGAATTGAATTAGGCGAAATAGAAAATGCGATGCAGCAGTCTGGATTGCTTGACAAAGCAGTCGTATTGGCAAGGTCGGATGCAAATGGTCATAAACGGTTAGTCGCTTACGCTGTGCCATTGAAGTCGGGAGAAACTACGGGACTAGACAAAACAGCTTTAATTGCTTATTTAAAAGCTGAATTACCAGAATATATGGTGCCAGCGATTTACATCGAATTAGCGGAGTTACCGTTGACTGCCAATGGGAAAATCAATCGAAAATCCTTACCTGAACCCAATTTTGAAAAGGAACGAACAAATGAGTTCGTAGCGCCTCAGACGGATTTGCAAAAAATGTTGGCAACGGTTTGGAGTAATTTATTACAAGTAGAAAGTATTAGTATACACGATAATTTCTTTGAATTAGGTGGAGACTCTATTATCACGATTCAAGTGGTTAGTCGCGTCAAACAAGCAGGTTATCCTTTACATACAAGAGATCTTTTTGAGCACCAAACGATTGCGCAATTAGCAGCGAAGATTGAAGATGCTAAAGCGGTAGTAACTGGAGAACAAGGAATCTTATCGGGCAGTGCAAGCTTACTTCCGATTCAAAAATGGTTTTTAGCAAAGCCAAATGCAGCCACGGTTCAATTCAATCAGGCGGCATTGTTGAACCTCAACGCTGCGGTGGAATTAGAAACTTTACAAGCTACACTCAATGCCATTGTTGCCCAGCACGATGCGTTACGCTTCGTGTATCACCAGACTGCAGATTCTTGGGAGCAAGACTATCACGCTCCTTTTAATAGTTTGGAAGTAGTAGATTGGAGTGAGGTTGCAAGGATGGACGAAACAGATTTGTCGGAGCGCATCAAAGCAGTTTGTGAAACGGCACAACAATCGGTCACCATAGAAAAAGGAAGACATTTTAAAGTTGTTTGGATTAAAACACCAGCTAATGAAAAAGATAATCGTCTATTTATTGTCGCTCATCACCTTGTGATTGATGGTGTCTCTTGGAGAATATTATTGGAGCATCTTGCACTTGGATTGCAAGCAGCCAGTGAGGGCGAAACTATCCAGTTGGGACTCAAGTCTAGCGCCTACCGAGAATGGACCACCGGCTTAAAAGCATTGAGTGAGTCTCCACGAATGCTAGCGCAAGAAAAATATTGGACTAAGGTTCAAAACGATTTCAGTCCATTGCCAACGGATATTGTACCCGCAGTAGATGTGCCCGTAACGATGGAGTCTGTGAAAGCGTTTACTGTAGACTTATCTGCATCGCTCACGACGGCATTATTAAAAGAAGTGAATCGAGCTTATCAAACTGAAATCAACGATATTTTATTAAGCGCATTGGTACAAACCATCAGCGAATGGTCAGGAGAAAATCAGATTACGGTCGGGTTGGAAGGTCACGGAAGAGAGGACGTTTTGCCCTTGCTTGATTTAAGTAATACCATTGGCTGGTTTACTAATTTATATCCCGTTTCGTTGTCCATTGAGAAAAGTAACAGGAATGAAGATGGGATGGATAAGTTACTTAAAGCAGTGAAAGGTCAACTAAGAACAATTCCTGATAAAGGTATTGGATATGGTGTTTTGCAATATTATAAAAATGAAGCTTCTGCTAGCGTTAAACCTTGGGATATCACCTTTAACTACTTAGGTCAACTAGATAATTTAGTCAATGATAATCCGTGGTTAAGTCCAGCAAAAGAATCGGTAGGGGAAAGTATTGGTAAAGATTTTATTTTTGAAAATAAATTAGAATTAAACTGTGCTGTTGCTGCACAGCAATTAAATATGTCTTGGTCGTACACTACGCTGCACTATCACGAAGAGACGATCGAAAAATTGGCAAAAAGATTTGTATTAAACTTAACGAAATTGATCAAATATTGCCAAGCTAAAGAGACGATTGAATATACGGTGGCAGATTATGGTTTAACAGGACTGATAGATTATCAAGCCTTAGATCGTTTCTTAGCGGTAGAAGAACAAGGCGTTCCGCGTAAGCAATTATTGGAATCGCTTTACCGCTTGAGTCCGTTACAAGAAGGAATGCTTTTTCACGGATTGTACGATAATGAATCCAAGGCTTATCGCGAACAATACAGTTTTGATTTGCCGGAAGGCGTTGCCGTCGATGCTTTGAAATCAGCTTGGTTACACGTAGTCGATAAGCATTCAATTCTACGGACGGCTTTCATTTATGATGAACTCGCAATTCCCGTACAATGCGTTTATCCGTCGATTGAATTACCATTTGAAGTTTTAGATTATAGTCGTTTTGAACCAGAAGTACTAGCGGAGGAATTAGCAAGATTATTAGCAGAAGATCATCAGACGAGTTTTGATTTCAAAAAAGCACCTTTGTTTAGAATTACGCTCGTTAAAGTTGCCGCGACGGCGTATAAAATGATTCTTACTTGTCACCATGTTTTGATTGATGGTTGGTCAATGCCAGTGTTAATTGATGATTTGTTGAATGCCTACGAAGCTTTTGTGACGGAAGAAAAACCGGCATTACAAGAAACGAATCCACAAGAAGATCGCTACGAGGATTACATCAAATACATCTACGCACAAGATCGTTACGAAGAGAAAGCTTTTTGGAAAGGGTATCTATCGGACTTTGAAAGTCCTAGTTTACTGCCTTTTATTGATAGCAAACTTGATCGCAACGAAGCTAGTGGAAACGCACGTGATCTTAGTTTAGACTTAGACGAAGCCTTTACCGAGCAGTTAAGAAACTTTAGCCAGCGGAAACACTTGACCGTGAATACAATTATGCAAGGCATTTGGTCTTTCTTATTGTCAAAATATACAAGTAGCGAAGAAGTAACATTCGGGGTAACTGTTTCTGGTCGACCAACAGATTTGCCATCCGTAGAATCGAAGGTTGGCTTATTTATCAATACGCTCCCACTGCACGTAAAAATAAACGAGGCGCAAAGTATCGTTGATTGGTTAACGGAAGTACAAAAAGAACATACCCAAGCAAGAAATTACCAATATTCTGCCCTCAATGACATTCAAACTTGGAATGGAATTACAGGAGAATTTTTCGATAGCATTTTAGTTTTTGAAAATTATCCTATCGGTGAATTATTGGAGAAAGAATGGATGTTGAAGATCGAAAATGTAGAGATCAAAGAACAAACCAATTATCCTTTAACCATCATTGTTGGTTTGGCAGAAACGCTGACCATTAAATTTAGCTATAACGATCACTTGATTGCGCCAAGCTACATTGAATTGATTCATCGACATTTTGAACACTTACTACGTCAATTAGTAGAAACGGACGCCGCTTTAGTTTCCGAACTGGATATTTTGACGGAAGTCGAAGAACAAAAAATACGAACGAAATTTGTACAAGCGCCCGTCGAGTATCCGCGAGACCAAACGATTGTCGATTTATTTGAAAGACAAGCCGCTTTGTACCCAAGTCAGGTCGCACTTGATTTTGAAGGAACAACTTTAACTTACCAAGAACTAGACGAACGTGCGAATCAGCTTGCACATCATTTGTTGCAGCGAGGCGTGCAATCGGAAGCTTTAATTGTGATTTGTCTGCCACGTTCCATCGAAATGATTATCGGAATGCTAGGGATTATAAAAGCGGGGGCGGCTTACGTTCCTGTTGATCCTAATTACCCTACGGAACGGATTGATTTCATTCTAAAAGATACCCAGACGGATTTTGTCATTACGGACTATGCGGCGAGTGATTTTTGGGAGGAACGAGGAGAAGTCCATTGTATCGGTTTAAAAGATCAAGCAATAGATTTAGCGCAAGAAGCTAAAAATAGCCCACAAATAGCTATTTCTCCAAAGGACTTACTTTACGTTATTTATACCTCCGGCTCTACGGGACAACCTAAAGGTGTCTTAATCGAACATTTGAACGTTGTTCGCTTATTTAAGCATGATGAAATGTTATTTGATTTTGGCGAGCAAGATGTGTGGACGATGTTCCATTCTTTTTGCTTTGACTTTTCCGTTTGGGAAATGTATGGTGCTTTATTACACGGTGGAAAACTACTCCTATTGTCAGAAGAAATGACAAAAGACCCTATTGCTTTAGGAGAATTAATAGTGGAAAAGGGCGTAACTGTTTTTAATCAGACGCCTAATGCCTTCTATCTATTGCAGGATTATTTTACCATGACCGACTTGGACTGTCCGATTCGCTACGTTATTTTTGGTGGAGAAGCTCTGAAGCCTGCGCTGCTAGCACCTTGGAAAAAAAGTTATCCCGACTGTCAATTGATTAATATGTACGGTATTACAGAAACGACCGTACACGTAACCTACAAAGAAATCTTAGCTGCAGATATTCAGGCGGGTTTAAGTAGTATTGGAAAGGCGATTCCAACGTTAAATTGCTACATTTTAGATAAGCAACAAAAGTTATCTCCAGTAGGAGTGAGTGGGGAACTTTACGTCGCGGGTGCTGGAGTAGCAAGAGCCTATCTGAATCGACCAGCTTTGACGGCAACACGTTTTGTGCAGCTAGCGAGTGTAACGCCAGAAAGACTTTATCGAACGGGAGATTTAGCGCGTTGGTTGCCCGATGGCAATATGGAATATTTGGGTAGAATTGATGATCAAGTCAAAGTGAGAGGCTACCGAATTGAATTGGGAGAAATCGAGAAAGTAATGGAAGCATCCGATTTGGTTCGCCGAGCAGTAGTCCTAGCAAAAGAAGATGCTTCGGGCAATCAGCGTTTGGTTGCCTACGTGGTCTTTGATTCTGAGGAAACGCCCGATCAAAGTCAAAAAGAGCCATTACGAAAGTATTTAAAAACGGTACTTCCTGCTTATATGCTTCCTTCTATTTTTGTAGCCTTAGCGGCTTTTCCATTGACCTCGAATGGTAAGATTAACAAAAAAGCTTTACCCTTGCCGGAAAGTGCCTCGCTCATTACGAACGAGTACGTCGCACCAAGAGATCGAATAGAAACAATCTTACAAGATATTTGGGTAAAATCTTTGGAAATAGATAAAATCGGCATCCACGATAATTTCTTCGAACTTGGTGGGCATTCAATTCTAGCAACTAGAGTGGTTTCTTTAATTCGACAAGAACTCTCGATTGAATTACCAATCAAAGCGCTATTTCAATTTAATTCAATCGCTGAACTGGCTAAATATATCAAAGTCATGAAGTACTCCGAAACCAAGGAAAGCGAAGAAGAATTCGAAGTTTTGGATCTATAAAGAAGCTGTTATTTAACAACCTTTGGATACCGCCTATATTAGTACTTGCACAAACGAGTAGGATAACTAGTACGGCGGTACCATTGTTGTTCCACTTTTGGCGAAAATTCCTGACTAATTTAGACTATTCTTTTATAAATACTAAGATCATTTCTTAAGTGGTTTAAGGAGTATTGGTGCCTAAAATAGTCCTCCTTTTTCATTCCTTTTTTTTAAAAAAATGAAGGCAATTTGTTTGGGTTGAAATGATCTGGAAACGATGCTTTTGGACTAGTAGGAGACTACTAAAGGTTAGTTTTGAGAAGTGCCAAAATGATAGCTTCTAGCTATTTTATAACTCTCTCGAAATTTTTAAATTTGATGATTAGTCACAGGTGAAACCTCACTCAAAATTTGGAAGGGAAAAATGGACATTAATCGCGCAAAACCAGATCAGAATTTAATCAAATTACTAGAGCAGAGAGCGAAGGATACACCGGATAGATTTGTCTATCATTTTCTGGCAGAAGGAGTAGAGGTGACGGATAGTCTTAGTTATAAAGATTTACGTCAAAAGGCTAGAAAAATTGCGACTCATTTACAAAATGAAAATCTCAAAGGAGAGCGGGCACTTTTGTTATATCCTTCTAGCTTAGACTTTATTGTCGCTTTTTTTGCTTGTCTCTATGCGGGCGTCATTGCCGTTCCTGCTTTTCCTCCTCGTAGAAATCGCTTATCGGCAAGAATTAAAGGTATTCTCAACGATGCAGCTCCTAAAATTATCCTTACTTGTCAAAAAACAAAAATTGATAATTCCAGTTCAGTTGAATATTGGAATAGTATTCCTATCCTCGTAACGGATGATAAAGCAGCATTAAAGAAAATTAAAGGTCGCCTAAAATTGCCAGTAATTGAAAAAGATACACTTGCGTTTTTACAATATACTTCTGGATCTACAGGCGCGCCGAAAGGTGTCATGGTTTCTCATCAGAATATTATTAGCAATGTTCATAACTTTAAAGTTTTACTAGATAGTCAAACCACGGATGCAATGATTAGTTGGCTTCCTATTTTTCATGACTTAGGTTTGATCTTAGGAATCCTGCACCCCTTCTATGCCGACTTTCCTTCTTACGTTTTTCCACCGAGTATTTTTATTAAAAGCCCAGTTAAATGGCTACAAGCTGTATCGCGGTATAAAGGAACTTACAGTGGCGCACCAAATTTCGCCTACGATCTTTGTATTGATTTGAGTGATGACAAGTTGGAGGGAATCAACCTAGAACATTGGCAATCTTCCATTAATGGAGCAGAACCCATTAGAGCGGAAACGGTTAAACGGTTTTATGAACGTTTCAAAGCTTATGGCTTACGCAAAACGACTATGCTTCCAGGCTATGGAATGGCAGAAAATACACTTTACGCTACGGGCGTACGAGCAGCAACGAATTTCTATTTATTGCAAAATGGAACGGATGCTTACCAAAGTGAATTCGTAGGTTGTGGTATCGCCGCCGAAGATTCAGAAATTGTTATTCATAATGCGACGACCAACCTTCCTCAACCAGATTATGAAGTGGGGGAAATATTAATCAAAGGGGGGAGCGTAGCGCTTGGATATTGGCAAAAAGAAGCCGCCACAAAAGCAACTTTTCATAATTATTTAGCAAATGGGGACGGACCTTATTTGAAAACAGGCGATCTCGGACTGTTGATCAACGGAGAATTATTTGTCACGGGAAGAATCAAAGACCTGATCATCATCGGTGGAAAAAATGTTTATCCACAAGATATAGAATTGACCGTTGAGCAAAGTCATCCTGACTTGGAACCGAATGCTGGTGCTGCTTTTTCCGTATTGACGGAGGAAGGCGAAAAATTAATTGTACTGCAAGAAATTAAACGAAGTTGTTGGAGAACTTTCGATGGTCCAACAATTATCAAAGCCGTTCAAAAAAGTATTGCGGAGGTACATGAGTTAGGTGCTCACGCGATTATTCTCATCAAACCACACGGTATTCTTAAAACATCCAGCGGGAAGATTCAGCGGGCAGGCTGTAAGTTAGCATTTCAAAAAGAAGAATTAGAATCTTTATACAGTTGGAGTGTGGCACCACAAATTAGTGCTAAAACCACTTCCGAACAAACTAAAGTAGAAACACCGGTAGCACCAAGTCCGTCAGAAATGGTGGAACCAAAATTTGACATGGAAGGTCGAATGAAAACTACAAAAAATTGGTTAAGCCAAAAAGTAGGAGCATTACTTTCTTTAGCTGCCTCCGAACTTGATCCATCGGAGCCCTTGAGCTATTTTGGTATGAATTCTATTAAGTTGACGCGTCTAGCCGGAGAAATAGAAGAATGGCTTAACGTAGATTTTTCACCCACTGTTTTTTACGATTACACTTCCATTAATGCCATCGCAAAATATATTTGTGAAGAATTGTCCGAGGCAAACATCACTCCAATATCAACGGCTACTCCTCAAGAAAGTAACGAACAAAACACCGCGCAAAACACTTTCGAAAAAGATAAGGATATCGCGGTGATTGGCTTAGCTTGTCGCTTCCCTGGTGCTAAAGATATTGCTAGCTTTTGGGAGTTACTTTTGCACAAAAAAAATGGCATTCAAGATATTCTTGGTGACGAATTCTCTGAACGAAAATTAGCGGCAGAGATGGAAGATTTGTCGGAACCGTATCAGCACCTAAAAATGGGTGGTTATTTAAATACAATCGATACCTTCGATCCGGCATTTTTTAATATTTCTCCAGCGGAAGCAAAGAGCATGGACCCGCAGCAACGCTTGTTGTTAGAGTTGTGTTGGGAAGCATTAGAAGAAGCAGGATTAACGCAGGAGGAAATCAAAAACGAAAAAGTAGGGGTCTTTATTGGTATTAGTACCAACGAATACTTGCACTTACAAACCCAATCTCCAACCGATAATTCTGTTTACTTAGGCACAGGAACAGCTGGTAGTATCGCCGCGAATAGAATTTCATACGTTTTAAATATCAAAGGGCCAAGTATGGCTATTGATACCGCTTGTTCTTCTTCTATTGTAGCGGTTCATCAAGCCTGTCAAAGTATTTTAAATGGCGATTGTCATACCGCGATTGTGGGTGGCGTTAACTTAATTCTGACGCCAGCATTTGGGAAAGTATTTTCGGAAGCGGGCATGATTTCCGAAGAAGGAAAAAGTAGACCTTTTGACGAAAAAACCAATGGCTACGTTCGTGGAGAAGGTGGAGGGGTTTTAATTTTAAGATCAAAAACACACGCGCAAACGGCAGCCGATCATATCTATGCTTTAATCAAAGGTTCCGCCATCAATCAAGATGGAAAAAGCAATGGCTTAACGGCACCTTCTGGTTTGGCTCAACAGGAAGTAATTACCGCAGCTTTACAAAATGCCAACTTGAGTCCGGAGCAAGTTTCGTATATCGAAACGCACGGAACCGGAACCCCACTCGGCGATCCAATTGAGTTCAATGCCTTACAATCAATTTATGGTAAGCGTAGTGAAAAGAACACTTGTTTTCTGGGCGCCGTAAAATCAAACATTGGTCACCTAGAAGCCGCCGCAGGAATTGCAGGTTTGATCAAAACGGTACTTGTTTTAAATCATAAGCAGATTCCACCAAATATTAATTTAACGGAAGTGAATGCGCGGATTAACCTCGCAGATAGTATTTTTGAATTTCCACAGAAGATCGAAAAATACGACCAAGCAGAAAGAATTGCCGCCATTAGTTCTTTCGGTTTCGGCGGAACAAATAGTCATTTGTTGATGGCTAATGCGCCAGTGATTGCGAAGACGGATTCCGTTGATTTACCATCCCAAGATTTTCACTTACTAACGATTTCTGCAAAATCTCCAGCTGCTTTAACTGCTTTGGTGGAACGGTATATAGCGTTATTTGCTAGCGTTTCAGAAGAAGAAGTTGCGGCTATTTGTATGGCTACTAATCAAAATCGTACGCATTTTGCGTATCGCTTGGCCTTGACGGGAGATTCCGTTCAAAGTTTTGCGGATCAGTTAAAAGTAGCAGTAGCTAAAGCACCAAAGGTAAAACGAACGCAACATAAAGATTTACAAGGTTTATTTTTGTTTGGTGGACAGGGAAGTCAATATCCTGGAATGAGCGCGCAGCTTTACCATACCAACTCAGTTTTTAGAGCTTGTGTTGAAGCCTGTGATAAATTATTTTCAGCAGAACTCAGTTATTCGGTTAAGGATTTACTATTAACGGCTACGGCAGAAAGTAACGCTACGTTACACATTCAACCTTTGGTTTTTACCGTTGAATATGCTTTGGCTAAATTGTGGATGTCGTGGAATATAATGCCTGAAGCGGTAATGGGACATAGTTTGGGAGAGTATGTAGCGGCTTGTATTACAGGTGTTTATGACTTGAAGGATGCTTGTCGATTAGTTGCTTGGCGCGCAAAGTTAATGCAAGAAGAGACTACACAAGGTAAAATGCTAACCATCACTGCGAGTCAGTCGGAAGTTGAAAAATGGATTGCGGGGCATCAAGATCAAGTCTCCATCGCTGCAATGAATACGAAGGAAGATTTTGTTGTTTCCGGCGAGGCAGATTTCATTGAAACTTTGCAAAATAAGTTGACAAAACAAGGAGTCAAGTGTAAGTTGTTGAAAGTAGAACAAGCTTTTCATTCGCCCTTAATGCAAACGATGCTTCCCAAATTTAAAGAAGTATTGGCAACAGTTAATTTTAAAAAACCTACAACTTGCTTTATCTCCGCATTAACGGGGAAAGAAGTAACGAACGAGATTGCTAGTGCAGCCTATTGGTTAAAGCACATTTTGGCACCCGTAAATTTTGCGGAAGCTTGCGCAACGGTAATCACTAAAGAATTTGATTATTGCTTAGAAGTAAGTCCACACCCCATTCTTACCAATGCTCTAATTGCAAATGGAATTCCATTTATTGATCATATTTATCCTAGCTTACATCGTAAAGCGACCAACTGGCATACCTTGTTTAATAGCTTGGGGGCGCTCTATACCTCGGGAAAAAATATAAACTGGAAAGCGGTTCATCAAGATTTTGTTTTGCCACGATTTACCTACTTACCAAAATATCCCTTTCAGCGCGAATCATTTTGGTTTGAACAGCATCAAAATACTGCGAAGCCTAGTCACAACCATCAGCCTTTGGCAACTGCCACCGCGCAGTCCGTTGTTACAAAAACGGTCTCTAGCGAAAGTATTGTTACAGAAGAATTACAAAATTTATTCGGAGAATTGTTAGGCATTCCTGGAGCAGAAATGCCTTTAGAAATTCCACTATTAGAAATTGGGGCGGATTCTATTGTTCTCATCCGAGGACTCAAAAAGATTGAGCAAACTTATGGCGTAGAAATTTCTCCTCGTCAGATTTTTGAAAATTTTCCAACCTTAAAATCTATCGCTGCGGAAGTTGCGGCTAAAACGACGAAAACGATTCACGTTCCCGTAACAACACCAACTCCTGAGGTTCCACAAACGGCGACAACCGTTGCAGATCATTCCAATGCTTCAATGGCACTAGGTGGTTTGGATGGCTCACTAGAAAGGTTAATGACAACCCAATTGAATGTCTTGAAAGATACGATCGACAAACAATTAAGTCTTTTACAAGGAAATACAAATGGGAAACCAGTAGCTAATGCTGCATCGGTGAAGGAGACTGTAAGGAGTGCTCCGGCAGACAAAAACACCGTTCTGTCAGAAGATTTTAAAATCGTTAAATACGATACACGCTTACTGGAAGAGGCGAAGCCATTTACGGCACGACAACAAAATTATATTAAAGAACTGATACAACGGTTTACCACCAAAACACCAAGTTCGAGAGCATACACAAGTGCTTATCGACCCGTTTTATCAGATTGGATCAATAGCATAGACTTTAGAAAAAGTTTAAAAGATATTTCTTACCCGATTCTTTCGGAACGTTCCGACGGAGCGCGAATCTGGGATAAGGATGGTAATGAATATATTGACCTTGCCATTGGTTACGGTGTAAATTTCTTTGGGAATAAACCTGCGTTTGTAGTGGAGGCTATTCAAGCACAACTAGCGGAAGGTTTTGAATTGGCGGTACAAACTGATTTGGCAGGAGAAGTCGCTACTTTAATTAGTGAATTAACGGATTCAGAACGAGTTACTTTTAGTAATACGGGGACGGAAGCGGTTATGGCTGCATTACGAATTGCACGATCCGTTACCCAACGTAGAAAAGTGGTTTTGTTCAATGGATATTACCACGGTACTTTTGATGGTAACTTGGCTCAACGAGATATGGAACGCGACGACGAATCAAGTATCCCAAGTACCTCTGGAACAACTCACAATTTTGTCAAAGATATTCTCGTCTTAGATCCTGGATCTAAAAAAACATTGGCAACTATTCGCCAACATCAAGCGGAGATTGCTGCAATTATTGTAGAGCCCGTTCAAAGTCGACGACCAGGAATATTCCCAATCGCATTCTTACGAGAATTAAGAGCCTTAGCGACAGAATTAGGTATCGTCCTCATTCTTGATGAAATAATTACGGGATTCAGAATACATGCCGGTGGTGCACAAGCGCTCTTAAATTTCAAAGCAGATATCACGACCTACGGTAAAGTACTCGGTGGTGGAATGCCAATCGGTGTCATTGCGGGCAAACGAAAATACCTCGATACGGTCGATGGTGGACAGTGGAACTTTGGAGACGATTCTGCGCCACACGGAGAAATGACTATGTTTGGTGGTACTTTCTGTAAACATCCTTTAACTTTAGCGGCGGCATTAGCTACCCTGAAGCACATCAAAGCAGAAGGACCAGCTTTATACGAGCGAGTAAATCAACTAACCGAACATTTCGCCAGTGAGGTCAACGCATTTTTTAACCAACTTGGGATTGAGATTCGAGTTGATAATTTTGGTTCACTTTTTCGATTCCAATCGAATGGGAAATACAATCCATTATTGCGCCCAATCGAATTAGATTTATTTTTTAGAACCTTATTAGATAAAGGCATTTATACTTGGGAACGTAGAGTTTGTTTCCTCTCTACGGCACACACCGAAGAAGATATACAAGTCGTTATTCGTAAAATAAAAGAAACTATTTACGAAATGATCGACGGTGGTTTTTTCCCCGAAGCGAAAATTGATCCAGACGACGAGGACTTTTTAACAATCAAAGGAGCACAGCCTAGCTACAAAAAAATTCCATTACTAGCCGTACAACAGCAACTGGCAAATCTTGCGAAGTACTCGGAAGAAGGAAGCATGGGCTATAATATTACCACGAGTTTGTTACTCACGGGAACCTTAGATATTGCGGCACTTAACGCAGCTTTTCAGGAAGCCGTGCAACGTCACGAAAGTTTACGAACCGTAATCAACGCAGATGGTTTACACCAAAATATTTTACGAGAACTTTCTGTAAGTATTGATCACCTTACGCCGGAGACAACTGATTTAGATCGAAGTGCCGTCATTAGTCAATGCCTGAAAAGAGAAACGAAAACTGCATTTGATTTACAGGAAGGACCACTTTTTAGAGTAAAAGTATTAACGCTGAATGAGACCGAACAGCTTTTGATTTTTACTGGACACCACATTATCTACGATGGATCGTCAGCAGGTATTATTTTAAAAGAATTGGCACAAAGATATTCTGCCAAACAGCAGCAAATACATTTTGTAGAGAAACCTACCGTTCAATTTTCTGACTATATTTATCAGGAACAACTTCTAATTGATCAAAAAGCATTTAAAATTTCCAAAGCTTTTTGGATTGATCAATTCTCTCAAGCGACTACGTTTTTTGAATTTCCTGCGGACTTTGAAAGACCAAAGTTTTCAGAATACCACGGTAGAAGAATTCGAAGACAAATCGCTGGTCAAGTTAAAGACCAATTAATTAGCGTAGGAAAGCAAAGTGGCAATACTGCTTTTATGACTTTCTTATCCGTTTTTGCCGTTTTATTGTATCGTCGAACGGGACAGAACGAACTTCTAATTGGTGTTCCAGTCGATGGTAGAAAAGGCGTTGAAGATAGTGAGATGATTGGATTTGGAGCGAGCATTTTACCGCTTTTTATTTCTTTGGAAAAGGACATGAGTTTTCAGGATGTTTTCACTGTCGTGAAAAAAGAACTCTTTAGTGCATTTGAACATAGAGCTTGTTCTTTACCTTACTTCATTCGAGAAGTAAAGGATATTCGAGAATTGAGTAATCCCGGTTTAATTTCGGTAGTTTTCAATTTAGATTCTAACGTAGCGGTTCCCGAATTTCACGGGTTAGAAACTTCTTTGCAGTTTACACCAATTAATTACATTACCCAAGATTTCGCGATTGACTTAATCGACTTTGAAGATCATTTACAGATCGAGTGTGATTATTCAACAGAATTATACAAAAAAGAAAGCATCGTTGACTTTTTGGATGCTTACGAAGCTTTAATCCAAGAAGTCAGTATGGATAGCAGTCAACCCATTTTGGATCTTGACTTAGCGTATTGGCAAAATCAACTTTTGGACGTAGAACCTTTAAATCTACCCGTAGACTTTAGCCTGACGAACGAAAATCTCACTCCTTCGGCAACCTTAACTTTTCCACTTGATCAAAGCTTATTCGCTGCGGTTACTGATTTAGAAAAAGCTGAAGATCGCAAGGGTTACGACTTTTTATTTGCTGCGCTAAAGTTAACCTTACATCGTTATACTGCGCAAGATGATATTTGCGTAGGAACTAATTATTTTTCTGCTAATCGCGGAATGATAATACCAGTACGTAGTAACCTAAGTAACAATCTGGAATTTAATATTTTCTTGACAAAGCTCAAGCAAACGATTAAGGAAGGAGAACAACACGATAGCGTTAACTTTGAAGAAGTGGCGCGCGCTTTAGATCGAGCAGCAGATTTTTATCAAGTTTTATTCTTATTGAATGCCACGGAGCCAATCGATCTTGCCGCTCAAGAACTCACTTTAGGATTCAATTTAGTACCTACAGCAACCAACTTCTCTTTAGAAATTACTTACCGAGAGGATTTATTTAAAGC
>JBGCFY010000133.1:0-11667 GCA_045110315.1 Saprospiraceae bacterium | reverse complement strand
TCTCCATTGAGACCTTACGATGATATCGTTAACGAAAATCCATTTTTCATCCAAAATAAACCTTCTCTAAAAAGTCATTGTGAAGCAATCACTCGGCACGTCCGTAAAAACTACGATGCAGATCAAGTGGTTTTGTTGAGTAGGGATAAAGCGGCAGAAAAGAAACGATTTACCTACTTTCACGAAGCGAATGCAGCTTACGACGGGACTTCCGATGCAGCAAGTTTCGAGGAGTTTATCGTGAATAGTGCGTCCGGAGATTATACGGATATTGATGTTACGCCCGCAATTAAGCAAGGTAAAACAACGGTCTTTATCGTGCCTTCTTTTTCAAGTTCGACTTTTATCTACGGTTTCTTGCGACAGCTAAGAATTGCTAAAGGAAACAACGAAGTTATCGTTTACGGAATGCCACAATGGTTGGATTTTGAACTCAGTAGTTACGATTATTACGAAGAGCTTAATGTACACGTCAGTAGTTCGACTTTTATTGATACGGAACAAGCAGATATCGAAGCTTTCCGTCAACGATATTTTTACAAATATGCTGCGCCACCAACTAGAGAAGCATTTGTTGGATATGATTTGATGTTGTATTTAGGTCGAATGTTAAAAAAGCATGGTACTAAATTTCGAGAAGTTTTAGACGTAGAACAACGTAAGTATCTACATACTCGCTTTGCTTTTGAAAAGGTAATGAAAAATCCAGGAGATGACGCTTTCAAGCAAATCAAGAAGTACGAGAATAAGCATGTAAATATTTTGAAATTTGAGAACTACCATTTCCAACTCGCAGAATAATCGAGCCCTAGATTCGAGTTCCTTTGTTTCTATCAATCCAGTTGATGGCGAAGTAATTCAAGCATTTGAGGCACTTACGGGCGTAGAAATAGCAGCAAAGCTCCAAGCTAGTACCTCCGCGTACCATGATTGGAAAAATCAGTCACTTGCTATTCGTCAAGCTTGCATCTTGCAATTTGCTAGCAGATTGGTGCTTCAACAGGAAGAATTAGCCCAATTGATTACTTTGGAAATGGGAAAACCCATCGCGCAATCTTTGGCAGAAGTCAAAAAATGTATCTGGTTATGCGAGTATTACGCGGAGGCAGCTCCCAATTTACTTGAACCCGAAGTGATTGAAACCGCTGCGCAGAAAAGTTATCTTCGCTATGAACCCATCGGTGCTATCCTTGGTATTATGCCGTGGAATTTTCCTTGCTGGCAAGCCTTACGTTTTGCCATTCCAGCTTTGTTAGCGGGCAATGTCGTTTTACTCAAACCGGCTCCTAATGTAGCTTTAACGAGTATCGCCCTCGCAACTATTTTCAAAGAAATTATACCGAAACAAGCCATTTTTCAATGCCTATTAGCAGAAGTTGAGGATATTCCTGCAATTATTAAGCACGATTTGGTGCAGGGCATTGCTTTGACGGGAAGTGATGTGGCGGGTGCGAAGGTCGCGCAGATTGCTGGTGCAGCGATTAAGAAATGTGTGTTAGAATTGGGTGGATCTGATCCATTTATCGTCTTGGCAGATGCAGATTTGGCCTTAGCGGCAAAGTTAGCAGCCAAGTCTAGAATGAACAACTGTGGACAAAGTTGCATTTCTGCCAAACGGATTATCGTAGAACAAGCGGTGTTGGATCAGTTTTTACCACTTTTTAAAGCTGCATTGTTAGCCTTGAAAATTGGAGATCCATTAGATTCAACGACCCAAATTAGTACGATGGCACGCGCAGACTTGCGGGATAATCTGAACGCGCAATTTGAAGATGCCGTTGCGAAAGGTGCAAAAGTGTATTTGGCGGGAGGTCCTAGAACGGGAAAAGGCTATTATTTCGATCCGATTATTTTGACGGAAGTCCAACCCAGTATGCGCGCCTACCACGAAGAGCTGTTCGGACCGATTGCCGTGGTATTTGGAGTAGCAGATGAAGCGGCTGCAATTCGCTTAGCCAATGATACAAAATATGGTTTGGGCGCGGCAGTGTGGTCAAAAGATATCGCAAAAGCAGAGCGCCTAGCCAGTCAACTTTCAGTTGGTGCTGTCGCGATCAATAATCTTTTACGGTCAGATCCACGGATGCCTTTTGGCGGTATTAAGCAATCTGGCTTCGGGCGAGAGTTGGGTATGGAAGGGATTCGAGAATTTGTCAATATCAAATCCGTTGCGATCTATAAGCTTGCGAAATAAAATTAGATTTTCTTGAAGTGTCTTGGTAAAACGCTTAGTTTAAGCTCATCTCTTCTGCTCGCCAACTAGCAATTTGTTGATTATTGAAAAGTACGATGCCGCTATTGGTATTGCGCCCTGCTTGCGCATCCGCTAGGCTAGGAAGCATATACTTATAATGGTAGAGGCCATTATTTTGAAAATAGAATTCCATTTGGTCTCGATCCGCTTCAACAATCTTAGTTAAGATATGTTTGCGTCCTCCAATCGTAATTTCTCCAGTATAATCTTGGTAAATCTTGGCAATGTGTACATTGTTGGTTCGTACCCCATTATTATCGATAATGTAAATTTTGAATGCTCGTAAGACTGGTTTACTACTCGTATTCGTTCTAGGAGGTGTGTAGGGTTCCGGAGAAAGCATTCCTGTAGCTTCCATGCCTCCCCAGATGATAAGGAAAAAGATGATTCCGTAGATAAAATACTTTAACGCAGTGTTCCCACTTTCTTTGATTGGACTACTATTTTGAGGTGCTTGCTCTAAAGCACTTAGATCGCCATCTACTAATTCTAAAATGGAAAGATGAATTTGATTCAAGGTTCGATTTTGGTCATCTTCTCGTCTAATATTCTGATTTTTCTCGGTTTTGTATTTATTCCACTGCGCCGAAATAAGGTTGTAAATCTGTAATAGCTTAGGATCATTTTTAATGGTTTTAGACCGTCCAAGTACCTTAATAGCTTCGTCGGTTTCTCCTTTTGCAATGGTTTTTTGAACTGTTTTAGATAAATTTCTTGGAATCATTTTACAGTTGGTGTTTTTTCAAATATAATATTTTTTATTGTTGTATAATAAGATTCGAGCTAAATTTCTGATGAGTCTTCCTTTTTTCCAAATAAACTCGTAGCTTTCCGCTATATGAAATTTGACGATTACCATTTTGCACCCGAGATTAAACGTAGTCTTGCCAAACTCAATTTTCGGCGACCTACAGATATTCAATATAAGTCCATTCCACACATTTTGAAAGGGGAGGACTTATTGGCTATTGCCCAAACGGGAACGGGTAAAACCGCTGCGTTTGCCATTCCTGTGATTCATCATTTACATTCTAGGAAATTGAATCAACGGCGCCCCGACGGGATTAAATGCCTAATTATGGTACCAACCCGAGAATTGGCGATACAAATTACAGACGTGATCAAAACCATCGCCAGCGGTACCCGAGTAAAGGCGTATTGTATCTTTGGTGGTGTAGAACAGGAAGCTCAAATTGCTCGTTTGCAAGCGAATATTGACATTTTGGTGGTAACGCCGGGTCGAATGTTTGATTTGGTTAGTCAGGGACATTTACGCTTGAATCGGGTGGAAATTTTGGTACTCGACGAAGCGGATCATATGCTGGATTTAGGTTTTATTAAAGATATTAGGGACTTAATGCGGCATATTCCTAAAAAACGGCAAACGCTCTTTTTCTCGGCTACGATTGATGAAAAGATCAAGAAACTGGCCTATTCGCTCGTCAAAAAGCCAATTCGGATTCAAATTTCTCCGAAAGATCCTGTTTCTAAAAATGTAGACCACGCGGTGAGTTTCATTGAAATGGATGATAAAAGATTTTTCTTGGAACGTTTTATCAAAGATCATCCCGATGCTAAAGTGTTGGTCTTTGTTCGGACGAAAGTTCGCGCGGAGCGAGTACAAAAAGCGATGACGAGGGTAGAAGTGGAAAGTTTGACCCTGCACGGTGGAATTGATCAAAAAGACCGGTTAGAAATTTTACAAAAATTCAAAGGAACGGGGATTTCTTTATTGATTGCTACGGACGTGACGGCGAGGGGAATTGATATTCCAAACGTCAACTTCGTGATTAATTATGATTTGCCGGAACAGGCAGAAAACTATGTTCACCGAATTGGTCGAACGGGACGTGGCAATCAACGCGGAAAAGCGATTAGCTTTTGTAGTACGGATGAAAAACCGCTGCTTTCAGCCATTGAAGACTACGTAGGATACCACATTACGGCGGATGATATTGAGAAAAAAACGTATCAAAATATCGTTGAACTTTCCGACGATAGCAATTTAAGCCTCAAGGAGTTAATGAAAAATACCGAAGAATTGCTTAAAAGTAAAAAGAAAAAATTTAAAAAATAGTTGCTTGATGCTGCTGGACAAAAAGCCTTAGTTTTTAAGAAAAGAGAAGTGACGGAATCTAATTTTGGCGTCTTGATGTTATCGTGGAAGGAGGAAGCGCAATATCGGAAAGCAACAGGTGCTACTTTTGAGTTTTAACAACTTCTTAGCTTAGTGAGTTAAGGAAAATAATTTGCTTACATTACCATCTAAATGATACCAAAACCTAATGTTGCAAGCTAATCATCAATCCTTATTACAAGACGTAATTGATCAAACTTGGGCAATCGAAGAGCGCAACGCTTTTTTGAAAGCACTCAGTGATCAAATGACGACGGTCGTGACTCATTTTCAAGAAATTGGAGATGCTGCACTCGTGGCGTTGAAGGAAGAGGAATCTTTGAATAATTACCTCTTGACTTATGAGTGGCCAAATCTGGCTAAATCCTTTCTCTTTTTGTGGCGAGATATTTTGTTTCAACAACAAAAAGCAGCACTATTACTCAAAGAAGGAGTGATTGATGCAATGGCGACGGACGAGCTGAAAAAAACTTCGAAAGTGACTTTACAAATGGCTTTTGAGGAAGTGTTTAACTTTGTGGCGTACCGCAGTCAAAAGATTCGGGAAACCAAAAATGGGGTAGACAACGAAATTGAAGCTTGGCAATTACAACTTAATCCTTACCCGACCTACCGCGAACAGTTTGCAGAACTAGCCAAACAAGGTCAATATTTAGAGAAGCAATTTGACGTAGCAATTTCGACGATCGTACATTTTAAACAATTGCGAAAATTGGTGAAAACTACGGTTGAAAAGTGTTTAGCGGATGTCGAAAATATCCAGAAGGAATCTATTCGGATCAATGCCTTTATCGAAGAAAATCTCCTCGAAAAAAAAGAAGAACTACCGAACTTTATCAACGAAAAAATTGATGAAATTCACCTTGTCAATCATTTTGATGAATTTAGAGATAGTCTAGAAAAAAATGTCAGTACGCTCTCTGCTGGCGGACAAATTCCGGTGCATACGCAAGATGGAAAAATCGAGTATCGGGATATCAATTGGCAACGGAGAATCCGGCAATGGATGGAATCTGAAATTTTGCCGCTCCTTTATGACGTTTGGGCAACAACCAATAATACCTACAATGGCGTAAAAATGTCGTTGGTAACAATTCGTAATCAAGCGAACTTGATGCTTAACGAAACGAAAATTAGCAACAACGCTAGCAACGAAAGCTTGAATGAGCCACTTGAACGCTTTACCGAGCGCGCAATCGCTTACGAAAAAAGACTGACTCGGTTGTCCAAGAAAGTATTGAAATTACTAGAACAAGATTTTAGATTTGCGTCGATTTATAATTTAGAACAAGAATTTTTGCCCGTTAGCTTACAATCTACCGTCGATCAATTTAAACTTGGAGAAAATGAGTGGTTGAAAGCTGGAAACAATTGGTGGAACCGACAATTACAACGACTTCGACAATTAAGTGCCTCCGTTGCAGAAGAAGAATCCCTGAGTATTTCTGAGAAAATTGTTCGGTTTGTACAAAGCAGAACGACGACGGAAGCACATCAACAATATGCCAGTATCTTCTTGACGGAAGGTTACATCGGAGAATCTTTTTGGAATGGTCGAGAAGCCGAATTAGCGCACGTGGAGAAAATAGTTGCGCAATGGAAACAATACTTTCGGGGTTCGATCGTGCTCAGTGGACAACGATTTTCTGGGAAGTCCCTTTTTGGAGCATTGGTGGCACGTCGATTTTTTAACAATGAATTTGTACGCTTGTTGCCAAATAGTGTCCTGAACCTAGAAGGTCGGAAATTGACGACGACTTACGATTTGGGAGCGGCGCTTGATTTTTTAGAAAAGTATTCGATCAACAAAAAGCGTTTGGTATGGATTGATGATTTAGAATTGTGGAATGCGCCGGACTGTTTATTGAGTAAAAATATTAAAGCTTTAGCCGAACACTTGGATAATCATGCGCGGCATAACTTTTTCTTGGTGTCGATGAGCAATTGGTTACAAGCCCGTTTGCAAAAAACACATCAGATTGATAATATTTTTCAATCGGAGATTAATTTAGATAAAATGAGTCTGGCAGAAGTTCGTCAGGCGATCATTGTCCGTCACGGTGCAACGCATAAAATTCTTGTTAACGAAAAAGGAGCGGAGATTGACTCTAATGGACTGAATAAAATGATTAAACGTATTTACCGCGCTTCGCAAGGAAATGTCGGCGAAGCATTGATGGAATGGACGAGTGCTACTTACCCTTTCAACGATCAAAAAGTGGTTTATCGTCAACATGAGGTTATGAGTTTACCGCCTTTTCTTAAACCGGATACGGCAATTTTATTAGCGGCGATTATGATGGAAAAGCGAACGAACGAGTATCGGTTACAAAAAGCTTTTGGCCCTGCTTTCAAAGAACGATTTGGAAATATCTTACAGCGACTGATGAACATCGGTTTCTTAAAAAGGTATCCCGATGGTTGGTTGGAAATCAACGAAGTTGTGGTCAACGAATTAGGGCAAATCCTTGACGAAAAATCGTATCTGAGTTTTTATAAATAAAGCTGTTTACCATCAAAAAAAACAGCTTTAAAATGAAAAGACCAAATCAATTATAAATGGACATTGTTAATTTATTTTCTTGGGGACAACTACTAATTACCATTGGGGAATTAGCCATTTTTTTTGGGCTATTGTATTTCCTCAAGGGTTTATTAGAACGGGCATATTTTCTGGGTAATTTCCAAAATCGAGCCTTACGACTAACGCACGAAATATTATTGGTAGGTCAACCTTTGGCCATTTTATTGGTGCTGATGGTTTTTGTTTTTATCAACGTACCTTTCCACGGGGCTTTGGTCTTGACTGCCTTTATTTTTGCCTACAATCATATCAAGAATTATATCAGCGGACAAGTCATTAAATTTGATCCTTATTTTGCTTTAGGCAAACAAATCAAAACGGCTAATTTTCAAGGGATTATTTCTGCCATTGGGAATTTTGGTTTGAAGACGACGACCAGCAAAGGCATTCAGTTTATTGACTATTCTACCTTAACGCAGCAAGGATATTTATTACAGTCGGGGGAAGAAATTAGTGGGTATTACCAATTGCGAATTTCGCGTGCAAAAACCCTCAAGGATAACTTTCAAAAGCAATTGATGGATTTATTGGTGATGACGCCCTTTTTGGATTGGAATCATAAACCAGAGATTAATCCTGTGGATGAGCATCAACTGAACGTAAAGGTTTTGGTAAAAGAAGAAACCCATTTGTACGATTTTATCAATTGGTTAAAAGGGTTTGATTACGATTGTAAAATCGTTAATAAATAATTTGGCGAAAGCCAGCAAAGTATCACTACGTCATGGAAATACTAAACTCCTATAATTTAATCATTAGTGCTTCGGCCATTATTATTATGTCTTTCTTGTTTGGAGAAATTTCTCGGAAGACTAATATACCTTCGGTTCTTTTATTAATTGTACTCGGTATTGTGCTTAAGTTTGGCTTAAATGCGATGGGCGCGGGAGATTTAAATTTCTTCCCCATTCTCGAGATTTTGGGTATCGTAGGATTGATTATGATCGTCTTGGAAGCCGCCTTAGAGTTGGAACTCAAAAAAGAGAAATACTGGTTTATTGGCAAAGCCTTTCTCATTGCGCTGGTAGGGCTGATGGCTTCAACTTGGGTTGCCGCTTTAATCTTACACCAATTCATTGATGGCATGACGATGACCAAAGCTTGGATTTACGCGACCCCGTTATCAATTTTGTCCAGTGCGATTATTATTCCGAGTGTCACGGGACTAAAAGAGGCCAAGAAAGAGTTTCATATCTACGAGAGTACTTTTTCAGACATTCTGGGGATTATGTTATTTTACTTCTTGACGAGTCAAATAGAAACGAGTGGAGATGGACATTCTAGTGGCTTTTTGGGCTTTGGGCTGAATGTCATCCTGACCATTGTTTTGTCGTTGGTCGCCAGTTACTTAATCGTATTAATCTTCCAAAATATAAAAAGTCACACCAAGCTATTTTTATTAATTGCGGTACTTCTTTTGCTGTATGCAATTGGCAAAAAAATGCACCTTTCTTCTTTAATCATCATTCTCGTTTTTGGTTTGTTGATTGCTAATATGAAACTGTTTTTCCGAGGACGACTGGGCAAATGGTTAAAGGTAGAAAAAGCCAAACAAATTTACGAAGGGCTTCACGTTATTACCGTAGAAACGGCATTCGTGGTACGAACCTTTTTCTTCGTTATTTTTGGAATTACAATTTCTTTGGCTTCTTTAGCGAACGCCCAAGTTGCGGTAGTGAGTATTTTACTTTTGGCTTCTATTTATGGCATCCGCTACGTTATTTTGCGTTTATCCATCGGCAAGGATATCTTGCCACAACTTTTCATTGCTCCGCGTGGATTGATTACCATTTTACTTTTTTATGCGATTCCGAAAGAAGCAGAAGTTGTAAGTTTCGAAGCTGGAATTCTACTTTTTATCATTATTGGGACGAGTTTAATTATGACATTTGCTTTGATCAAAGACAAACGCCGAACGACGAATTCGATCCGGAAAGCAGCAGAAAGTCCGATTGCCTATGAACGTTGGAAAGCGCCCGCTATTTCAGAGGTTGTTACGGAGAAGCAAGACTCGTAAAACAGATTGCTGAGATACTATTTTGATAACAGTAGTTTCAAAATTATCCTTTCAAGACAAGAATGGGCACTTTAGCGGACAAAGCCATTTGCTTGGTAAAACTTCGGTGCAACAATCGTTGCCAGAAATTTCGCTGCGGTTGATACGTAACTAAAAGATTGGTGTCAAAAGTAACCAAAACCTCTAGCATACTATCTACTTTGTTGTCGGTAGCAATTTCGTGGAAAGTAATTTGGAGAGCAGGAGCATTGTCTGAGAAGAAAGACTTGAGCGTTTCCATATCAATAGCGGTTTTCTCCGCACCAGTTTCTTTTTCAAAATGTACACATCGAATGATCGGATTAAAAGGCGCTAATAATTTTGAGACCCGCCAAATTTCGTAGGGATCAACCTCTTCCAAATTAGTGGCGTACGTAACGATGGTGGTCGTACGATATGCTGCAAATTCAGGAATTACGAAAACGGGGCAGGGAGCATCTTTCATCACATTGATAGCCACACTGCCTAGTATTTTATCCATTGCTCCATGCTTATCTCGCGTTCCTATAAAAATAAAATCAAAAGCTTTTTCCTTGGCATATCGTTCTATGATCGCTTCTGGATCTCCTATTTCGAAGGCAGTGTGGATAATAGGTACGTTTTCTATTCGTGGAGTAACTTGTATTTTGATGCTTTCTGCCTTTTGTTTGATGATTATCTCAAAGCCTGAATAAGTAGCTTATTTAAGCTAGCGATTTCTTTTAAGTCGTTCGCCTAGCAAGGTGATTTCAAAATGCTATTCCTGTAAATTTTGTTCTATCACCTTAATGATTTCGTGCTTCGTTCTGACGCCGGATTCTTTCCAAACCACTTTTCCGTTTTTAAACAGCGCAAGGGTAGGGACGCCACGAACTTGAAACCGTTGAGCGATCGCTTGGTTTTTATCCACATCAATTTTGACGATACGAATTTTTCCATCCATTGCTTTAGAAACTTCCTTGATAATCGGAGTCAGCATTTTACAAGGACCACACCATTCCGCGTGGAAATCAATGAGAACAGGTTTGTCGCCATTGATCAGTTGATTGAAATTACCTTTCATAATTTTTTTTGTTGTCTTGAAAATTTAGAGAACCTTACCGAAAACTGAAAAACTTACTCAAAAGATTAAAGTGAAAATATTTGTAGCAATTGAAATACCTTTTTTGTAAAACAAATTTATACTTTTATTGCTTCTTTAGCTTAAGGATTTGTAGCTTTTTGAAAAGCATTATTTCCTCCGGTGTCAAGTTTTTGGGAAGCACGACGTTTAGCTTGACCAGTAAATTACCATGTTCTTTTATCTTGCCATATTTTGGCATACCTTTCCCTTTGAGTCGAAGCGTTTTACTGGTATCACTTTCTTTTTGAATCGGCATTTTTACAGAACCGGTCATCGTTGGTACTTCAATTGTTCCACCCAAAATGGCAGTGTATAAATCTATGGTTGCATTGAATTTTAAATCGTCTCCATCTCTTTTGAATCTAGCATCATCTTGCATTTTTAAAATAAGAACTAAGTCTCCCGCAGAACCTCCGTTAACACCTGCTTTCCCTTTTCCTTTAAGTCGAAGTCGTTGCCCATCGTGAACACCGGGCTTAATGGAAATCCGAATTTTTTGGCCATTGAGTTTAAAAGTTCGCTTACTCCCTTGAAAGGCTTCGAGTAAAGTGATGGACATTTCTGCTTCTATATTTTGCCCTTTAGCACTGCTTTTTCTACGACCTTGGCGCGAAAAACCTTCTCCGCCACCGCCAAAGAACCTATCGAAGAAACTGGAGTGACCACTGTTGCCAAAATAATCAGAAGGGTCTCCTTCAAATCTAAAATTTCGACCACCTTTAGCTCCTCGACGACTTCGCTGAGTATATTGATCCCAGTTACCACCACCTTGCTGGTAAGCTTCCCAATTGGAACCGAGCGTATCATATTTTTTCCGTTTTTCGGCATTCCCTAGCACTTCATTCGCTTCGTTTATGGCTTTGAATTTTTCTTCGGCAGTTTTGTCTCCTGGATTTTTATCTGGATGATATTTTGCTGCTAATTTGCGATAAGCTTTCTTGATCTCCTTTTGGGAATCTGCCTTCTTTACGCCGAGTATTTTATAATAATCTTTATAATTCATTTTTTGTGATACTAAAGCGTTCTTTGATTTTTTGGCAAATAGGTAGTTAGCACTTTAAAGATAAAAAAATCTATTTTAAAACAACTTCGTAAACATTTTTGACGTTTTCAAATAACTTTGAGATTTTTTAGTGAAATTTTAAATCGAAATTATTCGTTTTATTCCGTAACTAACGTATTTTTGTTGGAAGCTAGTTTTTCATAGATTATTATTCCCTAATACTTAGTTCGACTTTAATCACTTTGGCTAAAGTCGAACTAAGTAGCAAAGCAAAATTGATCATTTCTTCTTTTCAACTACTTACCCCTTGTATAATTTTCTCAAGTAGCGACTTAAGCTAAAAACGGTCTATCTAGAACCGGTTATTAATGTCGTTTAGGTGGCATTTCGCAATATTGGTTATGTTTAAACTTTTTATTCTGTAGCTAATACGATTAGTTGCTGAACTTTTATTGCATGAAAACTTTAAGTATATGTTAGCTTGCTTTATGTCTGTGCTGAGTTTATGCGCCAAGTTTAACTCCTTATAAG
>JBGCFY010000132.1:0-28446 GCA_045110315.1 Saprospiraceae bacterium | reverse complement strand
TACCTTTGCCCTTGTGGCGGAACTGGTAGACGCGCTGGATTCAAAATCCAGTTCCTTCGGGAGTGGGGGTTCGATTCCCCCCGGGGGTACTAGCTTGACAAACAAGCACTTAAGCCGAGTTTTACGACTCGGCTTTTTTTGTTTTAAGAAACGAGGTACAACATAGATATAACATTTGGGGGGGGGTGTTTTACTTGGTAAAATATTTGAAATGTTGAATTTAATATTCCCTATCCCTATTTTTTCCTAAAATAATTATCTTCCATTAGCTATCATAGTTACCATTGAAAGTCGGACTGTAGCAGATAAGAAAAAAGCAATTCACCTTGATTGTAAACTGCTTTTGTACTTCGATTGTACGATTCTGTTATGAGAAGCGGACACATAATTTTTATTCATGATTTAAAATTGGACATTTTAACCAATAATCTCCAATGCAAGAATCAGCTTTTTTTACACTTTGTCTAATACCTCACGACACATGTCTATAAGTTTTTATATTGCTGTTATCTATTTCTAAATTATTATAACACTGTAAAATGAAACGGGATCAGGCGTTTGAGATATCTCACCTATAATCAAAACAAAATAATGACACTACTAGAAGTTAAGAATTTAAAAAGTTATGGTCATTTTCCGTTAAAGGGAATGATAAAAAAGAAAGATACGTTTCCTGAAAACATAAAAAGTTTTAAAGAAAAAAAATTAATAGGTAAAACTGCATATAACAGTCATGGTTAAAACAATAACCACGCTGTATATATAGAGACGTTATCCACACAGACACGAAATGTCCAATTTAGCATTCAGCATCCCATAATTTTTTAGCCCTTTCCCTTTCTTCTACACCGATTACATTAAGATATATTTCCGTTGTTTCCAATCTAGAATGACCGAGCCATTTTTTAACTAAAGTTATGGGTACTCTGGATATGGCATACACCGCAAAATCATGACGCAAGCCTTTTGCCGATGATTGCAATCCTGTAATACTCGCTTTGTGCATAACCTTTTTGACATACCGAGAATCGGTTCGTAGTGAAAAGCCCCACAAGTAACTATTATCACCTCCTCATTTTGTTTTTATACCAACAAAAAAACCAAGCAGAATTACTTCCACCCGGTCTAAAAGTTTCAATTATGAAAACATGAAAAACCATTTTTTACAAAAATATTTAGATGTATTTAACATCTAAACCGCTCCTACAAATACCCTTCCACCGCCATCCCCCGAGCCTCCACATGACTCCGCAACGCAGCAACCGCAACCTGAAAACTTGCCGGACTACTCAAAAAAGTAGCACAAGATCTTTCCGTAGTCGCAAAAGGTTCTATTAAAGCAGCATAAGTGGTGTATAAGGCAGCCATCGTATTAGGATTAAAAGGTCCGTTAATTACTTCTAGCAACAAAGCATCGTACCTTGCTCTATACACAGGATCGGCATATAAATAACCAATTAATGGCCAACTGCTAGCAGATAAATCCGAAAAATCTAAAGCCAGCGAACCACCATTTTTTCCAGTCTGGAATGCTTCGTTATTATCCCAAGGAATCCAAGTAAGTAAATTATTTGCGGGGTTATTGTAGAGGTAGTAATTGTGCGTCATTCTGCCGTAAGTATCCCAGTTTTGGATCGTCGTGTTGACCGCGAGGTATTTTAAAAAAGTTTCGGTATCGAAAACTGCTTCTAGCTCGTTGCGCCAAACGGAAGGGTTTGTTGTTCTGGTGTCAGCGTGTAGCGCCGTAAATAAGTTTTTGATATCACTCCAATCCGCTTCGTCTTCATTCGTTTTCTTTTCAAATTCACTTTGACTGAATGTTCCTGCAGCAAAAGAGGCGCCCGTACCATCGGGTTTATAAACATTTCCATCGTCGTTTGAAAACTGGGTTTTGATAACCGTATTGTCTACCTCTTCCACCAAGGTATATAATCCGAAATAGGCAGGTCCATCTCCATGATCAATGTACAAGGTATAAAATGCAGCGTGGGACGAAGCGATGCCCGCCTTTCTAAAGATATCATTACCTACTTTCTCTCTCATCATCGAAGCATCCGCATAGTTGTTTTTCAAACTAAACTTTTTAAATCCATAAAAACGTTGATTATCAATTTGTGGGTATTCGTCTTCAAACTCATCAAAATCCATCTTGAAAGAGAGTTTCAAAATGCCACTTTGCCAACTACTTTGCAAACTAGAATTACCTTTGAATCGAAGCCCAACTCTGTACCATTGCTTCCCTTGATAATAAACGTCTCCTGGTACAAATATCGGGTTTTCCTCCGTTTCAATTAATCCCGGCCTGCCGCTTCCTGCACCAAATTCGCCGTAGGTATTTTCCATATCATCCAGCATACCTTGCCATCGTTCTTTCGAGATAACAAAGTCTAATCTTTTTACCTCATAATCATTAAAAACTTCCTGATAATCAGGTTCTGCCCCTTTGGCATGAGTCGCCTCCGTCCAATCGGGTGTTTCAAAATCCGTATCGTCGAAGACTAAGTTAAACGCTTCGTACTCCTCTTTACTACAAGCAGAAAGAATCAAGACCGCAAAAATTACAAAAGAACAAATTATACGCTTCATGAATGATAGAATTTAGATATTATAAAAGCTCCCAAAATATTTTCGAAGCTTCAAGCAATTAAAAAATTATTTCACAATAGTTATGTCCCCACTTTGTAAGGATATTTCTCCGTCCAAATATTCAATTTCTGCCATCCAGACATAAACGCCCGTATTCATTGGTTTACCTTTAAACGTTCCATCCCAGCCCGTAGATGATTGATTGGGAGACAAATCTGTTGCTTCGTACATCAATGCGCCCCAACGATTAAATACTTTGAAGGTTTTAATTCTAGCAACAGACCTATTCGCATTGATAAAAAAGTAATCGTTGACACCATCACCATCTGGAGAAAATGCATTTGGAATATAGACATCTCGTACCTTATTTACTTTTACTAAAATTGTATCGCTGATCGCACAATTGTCAATAGAAGTAACTGTTAAAATATATTCGGTACTATTTACGGGTGCAGCATACGTTGCCAAACAACTATCGCAGTCTAAGGAGTTATTATAATTGGTCCAACGGATATCAATCAGGGAAGTATTATTCGTTTGTGCTTCAATCAAAACATTCTCTCCCAAATCTATTTCTTGATCCTCTTCCATGAAAAGTATCGGAATATCTAGTGCTAATAAATTGTCACTTGTATCTGCCGAACATCCATTTGCATCTACAACGGAATAATTATAAGTTCCAGCACCAAGGTTTTCAAAATTTGCTACCAGACTGTACGGACTTTGGTTTAAAGCATAAGTGTACGGTGGTGTTCCTCCAAAAATAGTTTCCAGTTGAATCATTCCCGTCTCAGGACCATCGCAATTCGGATCGATATAATTTGTACTAAATGCTAATGAGGCTGGCTCCGTCAAATCTACGCTCGCCGAAGCGGTGCAACCATTTTCATCCGTTACCGTCACTTCATAAAATCCCACAGATAAGTTAGAGATTGTCGGCTGTGTTTCGCTAGTATTCCACAGCCTAGTATAAGGAGGCACTCCACCATTTTCAACAACGGAGGCAGTTCCATCTTGGGCTTCATAGCAACTCAAGTTATATCCGTTGTAATCCGTTGCATCAACGTTTACCATCAAAACTGGCGGATCTAACACCTCCTGAATAAATACAAGGTCTTCCCCAAAACTATCGCTGATATTAATTTCATAAATACCCGCGGGGAGATTCTCAACTAAAATATCCGTTAATAAATTGGTGCTACCGGAGCCGCTAATTGTGGTCGCACTAATGTTATTCCATTCGTAGGTAAAAGGTACTATTCCATTTTGTACTGAAAAAACTAGGCTCCCATTTTCATCTCCATGGCAGATAGGGGTAGTAGCCTCAATCGTACCAATGAGCTCGCAATCAATCATCGTCAAATCCAACGTCACGGTACTGTCGCACCCTAGGGCATTGACAATAGTTTCCACAAAAACACCGGTAGTGGAATAAGCGGTATTGCCAATCGTAAAGCTTTCGCCAAGGCAAAGATTAATTTCTATAAAGGAAGCTATTTCGGATAAAACCAACAAATCCAAAAAAATCGTACTGTCGCAACCATTAGGCAATGGAATCACGTATTCGTACAAACCAGACGCACAGACTGTCTCTCCAGCTACACTAATACACTCGTCGGCACAAAGTGTTTCTACCAAATCCGTAGGCACGGGATTCGCTACTTCAATCATCATACAAGACGGTGGTGCCTCATCGCAAACATTGGAAGCCGTTACACAAAGTTCATAACTTCCCTCCGTTGGAAAACTAAGTTCAATTTCGGGTGTATCGCTATTTTGTGGGACACCGTTTAAAGTCCAATCAAAAAAAGTAGCGCCCACCGTTGCGGTAGTAGTATAAGTTGTTAGTAATTCTGGACAGCGTTCTTCTGGTCCGTCGATTGGGCCAGAGCTGGTTAAGTCACCAACGAGCGTACTGCCACTAATTACAGTAAAAGTCCAGTCGCAAATATCGCCCATCGAACCATCCATAATCAAATAGTAATGCTGCCCAATGACCAAAGGAACAATATTCGTAAAGCTAGCATTCCCATTAGCTGGAACATCCGTATTACAGTCGGTAACGGGTGTGAAATTTTGACAATCCAAACTCTCAAAGATACCTACTTCAATTCCTTTTCCAATGGTACAATTGCTCACCGACACGTTTAACGTCAGGTTCTCCGTTCCCGCAATGAAGGCGATGTAAGACATATTATGAAATATCGTGGTACAGAACCCCGAGAAGGTTTGCCCTTCAATTGTCAAATCATTTCTTCCTGTAAATCCATCAATATCACAAACTACACAAGCTTCTAAACAAGTAGAGGTCATCGCATCAGGGTTGCAAGGTTCGGGTTGCGACCTAATCGAACTCAAAAGCAAAGTATAGAAAATCATGAAAGATAAGATTCTCATTTTTCTCTTTGATCTCAAAAAACAATGTGACTTGATAAAGCTCATATACAGTTATGGTGCTAATAGATTGAAGAAAGGTTGCCTGAACGATCATTTATTTATTGTAAAAAATAATTGACAAGAATGGCGAAAATAATTTTTCGGACGCCGCTACCTACTTTAGCAAATTCCTAAAAAGCTATCTTTATTACTTAGACAACACTTTAGTAAGAATCCTTCGGCAAGCATATTCCTAAATATTTTTTTTGCAAAAAAAAATGCCTAGCAGCAATGAAACTACTAAACACTTTAGGACTGTTTACTACCTTATCTTACAAAAAATCCTTATCGACGAATTAAGTTCATAAACAAATTCACCACCGCAAAATATTTAAAAAAAGACTATTTTGTGTCAACAAAAACTCCACTGTGATGGTTGAATAATAGGATTCAAACAGTAGGCTACTTTCAATAAAAAATAAAAAATGAAACGAGAATATATTTTTCTTTTGCTTGCCGTGGCAGGTCTTGCTGGAACCTGGTACTACAATATTCAATGGATGTTGAATACGGGAGACACTTCCCTCGTTGATTTCTTTGCCCAAACAGGACTTAACCTTCCTTCTAAATCTATTCTCGCTGATATTAGTTTTGTCGTTATCACTTTCTTCGTGTGGTATATCCCTGATGCTATCCGACTAAAAGTTAAATATTGGTGGGTCTTGATTCCTCTGACTTTTCTGGTAGCCATTGCCTTTACCTTTCCACTTTATTTGTACCTGCGCGAACGGCAATTAAGGTTGACCGAGCAGGAATCAATCCGCGTAACAGACTGATCTATTTTCTCAAAAAATGACGACTCGATTTTAAGAATGCGACCATTGAACTACTTTACGTTATGCGACTTTGCTTGTAAACTAGTTCAATGATTCCGCAAAAGACAGCAATCAGCCTAAGCTCGCAACCGCTCCCCTACTCGCTCCACGCCCAAAGTAGCGCCTAAGAATTTCGCAATTTCAAACATCCCTTGTTTTGCATTTCCAAAACTAGCTTCCGCTCCTGAATTATAGTTTGTATTCGTATTGACATCATAAACTAAGCGTTGTCCTTCTTCATTTTCTGCGTATTCAATGGCACCTACGCCAATGTCATTTGCATTTAGGAAAGCAGCGTATTTCTCCAAGTCGCTATTTTGATAATTGTCTAAAATCTCAAATTTTGGTTGATCCGTCGTGCTACCAACAGGACAAAAAGCATCTTCGATTTGGCAAACATCTGCGGGGCATAATTGAAAACCATTGCTAGCATCAATGCTGACGGCATACAAAAACTTCCCTCCAACAAATTCGGCGCGCACCACCCGACCGTTCGCGGGTTGAACGTATTCTTGCACCAACCAAATGCCATCTAAGGATTCTCCAATTTGGTTATTTTTGATTGCTTGCAGCAAACTTTCTTTCGTTTGAATAAGCTGTACGCCCGTTCCCTTACCACCACGATTCGGCTTGATGATAAATGGAAAAAGATTCAACTGATCAACCGCTTGTGGCAACAAATCTATCGCATTGACAATAATTGTTTTCGGGTGTGCAATCCCAAATTCTTGCAAGGCAAGGTATTGCTCGGACTTCCGAACTTCTAGTTGCAAAGCCCGACGACCATTAATGACCGTTCTACCGTGTCGGTGCAACCAAGCTAATAAATTTTCGGTAAACTCTGGTGCAAAGCGATGATCTCGGGTATGAGAAGAAGCGGAAATACGATTGTAAAAAATACCTTCGGGTGGCGCTTTACTTAGGTCTAAACTCAGCTTGTCTACAAACCATTCTTCAAAGGGCAAATTTAATTGTTGGAAAGCAGCACGCAGTGGCAATACCCAATCATCATTTTCGTGAATAACATAGATCTTTTTCATGTGGATTTTTTTATGTGGATTTTTACTTTATAGACATAAAAAAAGAGCCTTCCCAAAACGAGAAGGCTCTTTTTCATATTAATTAAAATATTAATTTACGAATTACATAGACCGCTCATTTTGTGTGGATGTTTCCAAACAACAGCAGCAACAAGCGACAACGATATTGTGGTTTAAGTAATTCATTATAGCATCCAAGTTAGTTTTAATTATAGAAAAAGTCAACTGTTTGTGCTGATTTCTTCATTGATACGATCATCTTGTACGATCGAAACCTATAACACTCCCTACTGGTTCCTGAGCTACTTTTGCACCTTATTTTGCCATCCGCCAATTCCGTTTGCTCCCAAAAAACACCCATTCAAATTGAAGTTATAGTCAACATAGATTTAATACCTGCTAATAAAGACCTATGTTTCCTAACAATAAGTAGTTCGCGGAAATTGAGTTTACAATAAGTTGATTTAATGCTGCAAACTACTTAAGTACCAAGACAAATTAACTCACTTATTAACTTGCACTATCTTTTGAACAGTCTATTCGTTGCTCAAAGCCTTCCTAAACAAAGGCTTAGGGCGGTTTTCGCGCCTCGATACTTTCCAAAATCTAACACAATTTAGTGGTAAAATAATTTTGTCTTAGCACTTATTTTTGAAATATCCTTATTTTATTTTGTACTTTTGAAAAGATTTAAGTTTTCCACTCAATTGACACTTCACCTATTATTTTCAACGCTATAAAAACTATCAGATGATGATTAAATCTCGACTTTTATTTCCTCTCCTCCTCTTAATCATGGTATTGCTCAATGGCTGTATTTCCCTGTCAGGATTCCATACCGGAAAGACTGTACCGAAAGGCAAAAGTGAAATTTCGGCTTCCGCTAACTTTAATACTTCTCCAAACTTCCAGGACGATGATGACATTGATATCATACCGGTTGTACCACTAGCCCCTTCAGCAGAAATTGGATTTCGTCATGGTATTTCAGAACGAGTCGATATTGGTTTCAGGGCTAATTCGTTTCTTAACTTTCTTCTTGATGGAAAGGTACAATTGGTCGGAGATCAAGATTCAAGATTTGCGGCAGCGACGGGTGTTGGAATAGGAATGTTCGGACTGTCACTCGGTGAAGGCCTTCTGCTTAATGTACAAGTACCATTTTACACCTCCTTTCATCCTTCTGAAAATTTCACCATTGCTTTAGCGCCAAGATATATCGGTCAATTTAGAAGCGGTGGTCAGGGCGATGATGATTTTTTCTTGAATTACTTCGGCGCCAACTTAGGATTCCTTTGGGGTAAAACTAGAAAGTTTGGAATCGACTTGGGCTTATATGGCTTGACTTCAGGTCGAAATGTAGGAGATAGTAATGGTTCCATTTCGCTTTTCAATCTCGGAATCGGTACAACATTTCAATTTTAAACTAAAAGAAGTTGTTTAAAAATAGCAGTACAAACATTACCCAAAACTAGGTAACCGAAAGGCTGTAACGCTAACGGCTTTTTCTCTTCCAATTCGCTAAAGGAACAAAGTTTGATTCCTTTCATTTTCTTGTTGTTATAAAAGTGTTTGAAGATTGTAAACAGAACCGTAGCCTGCTTGTAGTCACTAAGGTAAGGGTAAGAAGTATAATTTTATCTTGACACTTAATTTTTTATTAAATGTTAGCTTAGCTCATTTAGCAATCGTATTTCTGTATTTAGGCAAGTCCCAGATGAGAAAATTCGCTGAGGTTACTCGCTTCTTTAATTACAAAAGTAGTTTACCCTTCAACGGAAGAATAAACTACTTTCTACTCCGACCAAAAATCCTTTTTGAAACCCTAAATCTATTTCTTTCCATTCGACGAACTAGAACTTCCATGCGCTTTCCCATACAACTTCAAAGGGTTATCCTCTCCAACAAAATCCGCAAAAGACTGAAACTGATAGGCAATATCTTCCGGCGTAACTTCCGTGTCCAATCCATAATAAAAATCTGAGGTGAAATCGGGAACTTCCGTTGAACTTACCCTCGACCAATCCGTCGCTAAATCAGTAGTTGTTTGTCTTCCGGGAACCATCACGACTAACTGATCATCGTCACTATAAGTAGTCTTTTTAGATTTTTTGAGCACATCCTCTCTTGATTCTAAAATAGGAATATAGTTATGTGCCAACAATTCCGAGACTTCTCTTCCATAAATAGATAACTCTCCTTTATGCTTTCCTTTGGATTGTGTATATACACTTGAATCCGTAGGATCCGTGGTCAATACAAAAGAAGCACCGGAACTAATCCCACCTTTCACCCAGGCAACCGATCGTTGCGGTGTCCAAGGATTTCCGGGAGTTGTATATACTTGACCTTTTTTAGTTGGAATACTCCCTTTATCTTCCACTCTAAATAAATAAATGTAACCTCCTTTTTCTCCTCTTCTTCTTTTTCCTTGCGTTTCGCCACCCTCATAACTTTCAATTCCTAAATCCAAATGCCTTTTGGGGGTTAGCACCGCTCTATCTTTCTTTTTTATCGTTCGTCCCCAAATACCAGGTGTAGAAGGAAATGCATCTTGGGTTTCCTGATGTGTTCTTTTCATATACCCTGATGGATCCATATACCTAATCGGGTTTCCACCCACAAAAGCAAATAAATTCATTCCGTCGACGGTTCCCGCAGGGTCAGGTTTCAACCAACGACCTAGCCACGAGGCATAATATCGCGCGCCATAATAATAGAGTCCAGTACTATCATCACACTCTTTACCCGAATAACGATAATCTTTCAATTTGACTTCTTGCTCGTTGCGACCCGCAATGATTGCGGTTCCTCCATAAGGGAAATATTCCTCATAGCTAATGACTTGAGCATCTGTATCTAACTCCAGCGAGACCGATTCCAATTGGTTATCCAACTGCCAGCGAAGCGAACGAGTATCCGCCGCTGGAACTTCCTTGCCCTGATCATCTTGTTTCCAATAATGAACGATTAAGACACAGCGTTGATCATCCATAATTCGCAACGTTTGGCGATCTAAAGTTGTGGTTGCTCCCCCCGCAGCGTTTGTAGATTTCAAGCGTTTGGTCTCATAGTTTTTTAGGTAAATTTTTTCTTCGATCGTACTTACCGTTCCTCCATTAGCCATTCGCTCGGAAACTTTACGCGTCCGCATCTCTTCGCTATCATAATTGTAATAATCACTATCATCTAACTCTTCTGGCCTTTCTATTTTTATGGCATTGACTAAGTTTTCACAACAATTAAATGCAAGAGCAACGGTATTGTTAATTTGTAACTGACGTTGATTACCACAAGCGTCGTATTCCAAACCAGTTAAGCGGTTCGAGTTTTCTGCAACGGGCATTTGTCGAGTCCAATTTGCAGACTTTGCTTTGTGCTGAATTTGGGTCAGGTTACCCGAAGCATCGTAAGTGTAGCTGCCTTCGTATTGCTCTAGCTTGGTGTAATCCGAAGGAGATGGACTAAACTTACTTTGTTTAAAATCGCCAGCTGCACTATTGTTTTTATAGGTATTTTTTGTAATTCCAGGATGTTGTCGACCATTTGCTTTTAGCAAACGGTACAGCGCATCGTAAGTGTAATCTGAAAGTGGTACTACTTTTTCATTATTATTAAAAACAACATCGCGACTCTCATCTCGCATTCGCGTAAGATTACCAACGGGATCGTAAGTATAAAGGATGTTTTGCAATTGGGTGTTTTGTGTTTGACCTTGTGCATTTTTATTCGGACGAGTCGTGAGGAGTTGCAGTAAATTCAAAGTTGTATTTTCATAGCGATAACTCGTCTTTGTCCCGTTGGCGTATTGAATCCTTTCACGCTGTCCTTGTGCATCGTATTCAATCGTATCAATGACATCTTGCTTCGTTCCGTTGCTAAAAGTTAAAGATACTTTGTCCAAAAGTCCTCTTTCATTGTAATCGTAAAGAACTTTGGATTCATCTGGCGTTTTTTCAAATAACTTACGCCCCAACGCATCAAACTCATACTCAAAAACAAATACCTCCGGCTCCAAAACTACTGCTTCGCTCCAATCAATCGGTAGTTTATATTCCTTACACATTTGACGCGTTGTCTCTTGTAATTTGCCTTGTATGTTGTATTTTTTATTTAAAACCGTCCCCGATAAATCATTCACTTGGTAGACTTCCCCTACCAAATTAAAATTACTAGGGTTCGTTTGTGTTTCTCCATAAATAAATTCTTCCACCAAACGGTAGTCCTCTAAATCTGCTTCACCAGCATTCAAAGGAATTTGTTTAACCCAAAGTACAGTCTTCCGTTGCAAACGATCATAGTCAAGCAATTGGTTGTAACGACGAGCGGACCAAGACCAAAATAAATTGCCATAGATGTTATTAAAAAAATCATTCTTCCCTGCGTCTACACTATCCGTGGAGAAAGGCGTTTCACCTCCCATTTCATAATAATACTTGAAATTGTAATACTCCTTTCCTTCGACAATATTTTTATAATAAAGTCGCGGATCAATACTCAACACGACCCTACTTTCAATATCCGTAGCATAATAAGCCACCAAAACGCCCTCTAACAACAAATGAGTAACGGAGGCTTCATAGTCCTTAAACTCCGAACTCAGGTTTAAGGAAAAAGAAGGCGTGTAAGGACTATATTTTGACGTCAGTCTTCCTTCCGTTGAAAGATATCCCTGACGGACCAAGTCTGCCCACAAATCTGAAGATTTAAGAAAAGTATTATTTAGTATTTTTTCAAAAGTATTGGTAGCTACCGCTCCTAAATTATCTTGAATCACTAAGATCACACTGCCCATATTGTCAGCGATCGTCGTCGTTGGCGTATCGTAAAATTTAGCAGCTTTGTCTAAAGCATCTTTTTCATCCTGCTGGGCTTGTGTTGGATCGGCAGGGTAATTTTCCATAAAACTGATGTAATACGGTGCGTCTAAAATCGTATCATCTTCGTCGTAGGCTTTTTCTTCCCAAGGACTAAAACTTACTTTGGTAAAAAACCCTTTGGGGGTGTCTCTTCTAATTTCTCTCGCTAATGCGTCGTAATGAATCAAACTCGGCGGCGGAACTAGCAGTTGATTGGTAACTTCTTCTTGGGTTTCATAATCGGGTGTCGTACTGAAATAGGACAGGTATTCTTCTGCGGGTTTCGTTTTATTATTGTAAACGGTTCTACCCGAAACTAACCACCGGTGCTCGGTCGGCACGAGTAATTCTTCTGCATTTATTTTATCAATAGATTGTGCCACCTTATCTGTTGCAATGGCTAAACCCGCATCGACTTTTTGCTTTTCTTCAATTAAGTTTCCTGTTCCATTGCGATAACTAATCTGTGTTTGACAATAATTGACTTCCGCAGATACGGGTGCGAGATAGAAATTATTACGGATCAAATTAATCGTTGAAACGGGTTGTCGTTTTTCCCAAGCCGTAAGGTTATAATAAAAAAATGAAGCCGCACCTTGCAGGTAATAAACAGAATGATCCAAGATGTCTTGAAAGCTAATTTCACCACCCGCCTGCGCAGTCGTTCTCAGCACGTACTCGGCGGGCTGACCTTCGTAAGGATACAAGCGCATCCCTCCAACTGCATTCCCATCTTCCGTCCCAAACTGACTAGATACCATCACCGCTCCCAATGGATCATAAATCACCTGCGTAACGTTTTGGTTCCGGTCAATCAATTGTTTTAGCGCGAGGCTAATGTAATCTAACTCCCCTACTTCTTCCTGTTTTCCTTTCTCGGTTTCATTTAAATATTGAGTATTTTTTATTGGTCGTAAATAATAAGGCTCATCGTAGCCGAGTACCGTTTTGACGAATAAGGATGAACTAGGCGCTACGTATGCATTAAGCGTAGTGTCTGGTTGAAAAAAGCGTTCGGGTTGTGTCGGTAGGTAATATTTTTGTACCAATCCTCGATTCCACCAATAGTTGTTAGCAGGGTCTAGATAGTATCCACCTCTTTCATTCAGCAAGGTTGCACTCAAATTACGATCCGTAATCTTATCCAAATAAGCGGTAGTAAATACAGCTTGTTCTTCGTGGTGAATCAATCCTCTCGAAGATATTTCTTGCAACCCTAATGCAACATCTTGCGTTTCATCCCAAAAATAAGTTTTACGCCAAGTGAGTTGTCTCGCTTCCGGCTGATCATCAGATAACTCTCCTTCGTAGGTAACGACTTTATCTAAAGCTTGATTCACTTGTGTCAAAATCGAAGGATAATTAAAATAATCCGCTCCTTGTAAATCCAGCCCAAAAATTTCTAACTGTTGGGCTTCGCAAGGAATGCCTCTCCATCGGTAAACCTCCGTATCCAGCGTATCAATATAACTAGTTAAGTCGGCAGTTGCTTTTAGCACTTCCTGTTCGGGGTAATTATTACCGACTCCATTTGCATTTGTACGTCTCGGAAGATACACTAAACAAGATTTTTGAACTTCGCCACTTAGTGGATCTACGGCTAGTATAAACGTTTGCTGCACCCGAGGATCTGCTGGATTCCGTTCGTACTGGTAAGTAATACTTTCTCGAGGGTTGACTTGAAAAACTGCATATCTTTGTCCCGCCGCCGCTTGCAATAAAACGACTTCTACATTTGATTCTTCTACCGTATAAGGATTTTGTGCTTCCGCTTGTCCATCTTCGCCGTATACTTCTTGCCGCATCACTAATCCTTTCAACGCAACGTAAGCTTGTCGATAAGTTTCAATATCACTTTGAGAAATACTAGCACTAAATACGCTATCTGGAAAATCGTAAGCGTTAGCATCTCCTTGAAAATATTCTTGTTGATATTGCTTGGAAATCATACCCGTTTCCATAAAAGCACCCGTATGATACCAAGTCTTGGTGTAAACGGGAGGCACGTACAATTCACGTTTAACTTCCGCCGTAGGAAATGTGAGCGCTGCATTATTTTCAACCCAATCTTCGTACGTCTCCGTATCCCAACTTTCTACAAAACCAAAACCTCTAAACGTACGTTCTATTGGATCAAAATAACCATCGTGGTATTTAAACGAACTTGTAAATCTCGTACCGGCGATTAAGTCGATACTCGTAATTTTCTCTACAACTTGTACCGGAAAAAACAAACGTGTCACCCAAGGTCGTCCTTGGTATTTATCTTCTAAGTAAAACTTTGTAGAACTTGCGTATTGGAAAATCGTGATCGCACCGAGGTTATTATCAACTTGGTTCAATAAATAAGGTTTCATGCTCGTCTTTGTCGTTTCCCCAGCTTCAATTGCACCTACAAACTCCACAAAATAATGCCGAGGTACAGCTTCTATTTTTGTAAAAATTAGGCAACTCGTTCCATTACCATAAATATCAGCAAAACTAATTTGGTCAATCGGACTATACTGTTCTGGCAAATCTATCCGAATCGCTTCCGAAAATGAATTCCCACTTTGATTGAGATACAAGGCTATGTGGTCCGAAAAAACGTAGACTAAATCCATCATTCCCGAACCATCAACATCTGCTAAAAACAAACGTTCGACATTCAAGCTATCTTCAAATAACGGAGCATTTTCAAAACTTATTTTCTCCCCAAAATTACCGTAACCCAAACAAGGCCAGCAGTCAACTTGTCCATTTTTAATTTGTACGCGATGAGGAAGTCCATCTCCAAACATATCAGAGAAAGTAACTAAGACTTCCTTGTCGTTTTGTTTTTGAAGCGGAAAGTCAACTCCTTTTATTTTATACGTTCCAGCAAGATAGCCCGCCTTTCCCGCAGAAGGAAAAACCTGAATATTGTCCGATTTTACTATTAACAAATCCATTTTACCATTGGCTGCAAGCCCCGCACTTTCCATGCCGCTCTCCTGCGCGATGGTAGGATAATGCTCAAAGGCTTGAAAGTTTTGCCATGCTCCTGCTATATTTTCGTAGAATCCAGTTTTCTCCTGATTGTTCGCCACCAAATCAAGTCGACCATTTCCGTCCAAGTCAGCAAAAGTAACGGCACCATCTTGCAGGTTTTTATCAATCGGAAATGGGCTAGGACTGCTCGCTTGCTTATATGCTCCCGCTCCTTCCGCTTCGTAGTAAGTTGTCGCAGCAGCATTGCTATACAAAAAACCAGGGATTCCTTCACCATAAAGATCAACGGGCAAAAACTGAACTTGATCTAGTCGACCAGGAATCGTTTCCGCTTCTACTTTGAGTTGTTTGAAGATCGGTCGTTCTGGAGGATCAAAACTCGAAAATTCAAAGTTCAAGGGCGGCAAACTTTTTGCTTCGTAGCTTCCATCCTCCTGTCTTTTGTAACCAATTCCCTGAATCGATTCAATGCTAGAAACCGTTTTACTTTGATCAATTTTATTCGTTAGTCCTTCCTTATAATTGATCTTCGTTTGATAGACCAAAAAAGGCGCGCCATCGTACAGGTGTTCAAAGCGCTGAAAGGTCAAAATATTCAGGCAGCGCCGACAAGTACGAATTTCAAAGCCACTTCTAAAAGAAGAAAATGGATCTGGTCGATAAGCCCATTTTTTATTGGTGAGGTAAGGATTAGTCATTCCCGTTTCCAGTTGACTCAAATCATGCTCACCGTAATCAAAAACAACTTCGAAGGCAAATTGCTCACTTCCTTGACCATCTATATAATTACCATATTGAATACTTTTCAGATATTTATTTGCGGTGTATTGATGTCCTCTTTGGTAAAGTTGCGTACCAATATTTTCTTTATTTTCGGATAAGTAACGGTAGTTTATTTTGTTCCCTTTAGGATCAATTTCTCTCTGTACTAACCAACTGAAAATTTTTCTTGGTGCGGCGGGATCTGCAATTCGACACGTTGCAGCTTTTCCATAGATCGTTTGTACATTTTCTTTACTCGTGGTCCGCCAGTGACTCAAGTTTGTGGCAGGATCAAGCCATTGTTCAATTTTGGCGTAAGCCGTTTCTACCCGTGGCAAATAGCTCGTTACTTGCCATTCAATGCCATCCTCAACGACTGTTCTTTCTATTTTTTGATTTACGCCCGCAGCATCTTGCTCTAATTTTGGCACCAATTCTTCCCCACCAAATAAAAAGATATTCGTACCATCATACTTGGGAATTCCTTTATCTGTTCGCACTACGATTGCTGGTACCCCTACCGAAAAACCAATTCCAAAAATGCTATTTCCAGAACCAGAATTATAGCTTAGCGCCAACGAAGGTTCAAAACCACGAGCAGAAGCGGTATAAATAGGAACGGTATAACTGCTAGTCCCCGAGAATCCGTTGGGTTGAAAGCTTTCTCCCATTCCTTTGATCGCACCACCGCCTTTCGGCAAATCTATATTGGGTAAAGAAATTCTTTGCTTCCCGGCTCCTTCTTGATTTGAAAAATTAGATTGATCCATCATAAGATAAATGTACTAGGTCCTTGAAGGAGTTTCAAATTCCTTCAAGGATCTGGATTAATTAAATGTAACTCATTCGCTTGATTGCTTACTCCTCCTGCGAGGCATAATAAGCTTGAACTTTAAAGTCTGCCGAGATAATACCATTCGTATCGAGTAAATGCCCATCTAAGTTTTCGCCGTCAAAGGCACCTTCCAACTCGATATGCTGAATACTCGTTTCAAAAACTCCGAGTTCAATGAAAACTACTTTGGCAATAGCTCCCGCGGCGGTGAGCAATTCCTCTCCGACAGTCAAGGCTTGTACTTTTTTCAATTGCTTATCCTTGCTCAAGACGAGGTGATCCACAGGCACTAAGAGTTCACGCGTCGGCTGTTCTCCTTCCATCTGATACTCTAGTAAATATAAACCGGGTACCATAGATGCATCAATCGCGGTACTAATCGCGGCTACTTTCCCCGGTCGCCAATTCAAGTCTAATCCCGTCGTGAGAATTTTGTCCATCGGTTTTATATCTTGACTTAAGACAAACTCTTTTTTTATTACCGCGATGGGGATTCCTGTACTAATCACACCAAAACAACAACAATAGCAAGAACTACCAAGTTCTGGATCGTAAGTTAAGGCTGGAGTATTCCGCGAAAGACCTCTCCGATCACAGTCCTCTCTTAGAGACTCTCTTGTTTTTTGACAAAAAGATTGTGTACAAGGAATATTGTACGGAGCTGGTTTTCTAATTATATTAGCTAAGCATTTAGGGTCACTCATAATTAGATTATTTTTAGGGTTAAAAAAATTAAGATTAAACTTGTACAAGCACTTACGCTTCCTTCACCGCATAATAAGCTTGAACTTTAAAGTCTGCCGAGACGATACCGTTTGTATTGAGTAAATGTCCATCTAAGTTTTTGCCGTCAAAGGCACCTGATAACTCGATATTCTGAATACGCTTTTCAAAAATACCCAGTTCGACAAAGACTACTTTAGCTCGACTTCCATCAGCGGCAAGCAATTCATCTTCCTGCTTCAAGGTCTGTACTTTTTTCAAGATCTTATCACAGCCCAATACGAGATGATCGACAGGAACCAAGATATGACGAGTTGTTTTTTCCCCCTCCATTTGATACTCCAGCCAGTATAAACTAGGAACCATAGAAGCATCAATTGCTGTACTAATTGCTGCAACTTTCCCCGGTCGCCAGTTCAAGTCAAGCCCTGCGATTAAAACCGTATCCATTGGTTTTATATGCTCACTTAATACGTATTCGTTTTTTACGACGGCAATCGGTATGCCTTCGCCAGCGCCAGAACAACAGCAATAACAAGGACTATTCAAGGCTGGATCATAAGTTAGCACCGGAGCATTAGGGGGATAGTCTACGTTAGCGCAAAATGCTTGCAAAGAAGCCTTTACTTGTTGGCAAAACGCTTGTGAACAAGGGATATTGTACGGAGGAAGTTGCTTAGCAATATTGGCTAAACAGGTTGAGTCACTCATAATTAGATTATTTTTAGGGTTAAAATTAATTGATGTTATACAAGTATCAGAACTACTTTATCAGCTTAAAAATGCGCAAATAGACTGCGCAAAAATGGTCCTGAATTATTTCGCACTTGCAGTCACTTTCTCTAGTTTCTTAATCGCTTCTCCCCAGAGGTTATACCCTTCTTTAATCGGATCTGCAACCGGACAAGACTCTGTCGCTAACCAAGCTTTCTTTGAAGCAGTACAACCGCAGGCACCACAAATTTTATTGCTACTTTTTCTAGACAAGGTAACTTGATACGCTAATTTATCTGGTGCGTCTTTGAGGTATTCGCATTGTTCACACGCACTAAATCGCGCATCAAAAACAGCCTCATCTACTTTTTTAAAGCCAGATTTCCCCCAGTTAAAAATGGCTTTAGTTGCTCGTTTTGCTAAGTCAACATTCGTGTGTTTAATTTCTTCAAGACTGATTTCGTAGGCTGCATTTTTAGGCGAATTGAGGAAGAGGGAAAGCGTATCCAAACTGTGGCGACTCATCATTAGATAACTCGCAAATTTATCATCTTCTCTAGCTCGTCGAAGGACGGCAGAGGAGATCATTTCCTCCATTCCCAATAATTTAGTTAACTCTTTTCGCATCTTATTCCAAGAGCCCGCTGCTTCTAATTCTTTAATTATTTTTAGCATGATTTTTATTATTTTAGCATCCAGAGGATTAATTCCTCTGGATGCGTTAAGTAGATTAGACCACAAGTTTGCGATCCAATCACTTAGATTTAAAAATTAAAATTGGTTAAAAGCTTAGTCCTTATCAATGATGGGAATTGCAATAATGACCATCGCTGGATTCGGTTGGATCACGACGCCAAAGACAGACTCAACTTGGCTAACATCCAAAACATAGTTCGTACCAGCTTCCAGTCCTTCCACTTCCAGTGCTACTTTATTGCCATCTACCTTAGCGCTCTTGATTGTAATATCATTACTGATATTATAATTTAAGGTAGAACCACCCGTTGCTTCCTGCACCTTCTCACTAAAAATTACTTCTACCGTAGTGAGTTCGAAATTAGCGTAGGCCTGCTTCAAGTTAAATACTTGTGATGGTGGAATACCACATTCTGGCATTTGGAAAAAAGAAAGTCCTGCGTACATAGATTCAATTCTACAATCAATCGAAGGATGCTCACAGACATTTTCAGCGTCTCCATCTTTATTTTTCAATTTATCAAAAATACTCTTTTCTACTTCTGTGATACTCTCCGGTGCCAAAGTACCTAAGATAGAATTGGGCCAGAGTAGGCGCATCACATTAAAGGCATTATAATCCCCTTCTGCCACACACTTGCTACCGATTAAGCGAGCGATCACATCTGCTATGATCAAAGCATTTCCGTTGGTATACAAACCTTTCAGTCTAGCCAACTTACCCGTAATCAGAACGTATTGTTGAGAACTACTTACCCACGAATAAGCATTGATGGAACGATGATGCCAATCGAGAATAAAATTGATTTCAGGATAATCAGCGGTATAAATGTTCATTACCTTTTCGATGTTATCCCGAGAAGAGGAAATATCGTTTAGTACGGATTTATGCGCTACTTCTTCCGCTTGTGCATCCGTCAAAAACCGATTTGCATTGACAGGAATATTCACGAGTTGTTTTCGCTTAGGTATAAAGTCTTTAGGCCATTTCTCTGGGTTGTCCAGAAAATCACTCAGTTCTTTCGAGTCAAACTTAGCGACGTAGTCCGGTTCTCCTACTGAAAAAATTTCCGTTTCTGGACCGCTGTTTGCCACCCAAATATTATCACCGCCCTCTTGAGCTTCGTAAAAAGTTTGCACCTTAAAATCGGTGGAAACCACTCCATTCGCATTGAGCAGATGACCGTCAAGATTTTTCCCATCAAAAATACCTTCCATTTCAATACTTTGAATTGCCGTATCATAGGTGCCATGCGCAACAAAGACAACTCTGGCCATCGTACCGTCCGCAGCGAGTAAACCGTCATTCGGAATTAAATGTTGAACCTTTTTCAAAGACTTATTCTTTGCTAACATGAATAAGTGGTCCGCAGTAACTATCAATTTTCGATTCTCTTTTTCGCCATCCATTCGATAAGCAACTAGATAAAGTCCTTCAACCATCGAGGGATTAATATCTCCGCTCCGAGATTGAACGACACCTGGTCTCCAAACCAAATCAGTGCCCGTTGTCAATACTTGATCTCCTTTGCTTAAGTTTTGAATTAACGCAAATTCGTTATTCGCAACAGCGATAGGCGTATTCAAGGTATAGCAAGAACAACAACAATAACAAGATTTACCTAATGCTGGATCCCAAGTTAGAACGGGAGTATCTGGAGACTGTCCAGAGTTTGTACAGTGCGCTTCTCTTGCTGGACGAGTTTTCACACAAAACTCACCGGTACATTCAATATTGTAAGGAGGTGGCTCATTTTCAATGTTCTTTTTACATTGTGCTGTAGACATAATTAAAAATTTTGAGGTTAAAAAAAATATTTAGAATAAAATCTGTTATAAAAATTGAAGTTGTTTGCTACCCTTGCTCAGCCGTTCCATCGTAATAAAGAATCAATTCAATATTATTGATCAAGGTTCCATCTAAAGCTGTCCCCGCTTCATTTTTTAAATCCGCCGGAGTATCCTTTAAATCAAAAGTAATGGTTCGCTCCCCTGCCAGTACTTTCTCGACCTTCGGTGGATTGACGCTTTCTTTTTTAAAGTCAAAGGAACAAGCATTTTGATTATCTAGTTGTACTGCTACGTCTACTCCTTCGGCGATATTGAAGGTGATATAAGATCCTGCAGCGGTAACACTTGCATCCAGTTTAAAATAGAATCCGGTAAGTTTCCCCGCCGTGATATTTGGCGGTACAAAGTTCTGGATAACAAAGTCTAATGTTTGTTTATCATTGACCGAAGCATCGTTCAAGAAACGGAACCATTGAGAAGCGTACATCTGACTCATACTGAGGTAAGCAATGCTACTGTAAGGTTGCAAGGCGCTCAGGTTCATCACACTTTGGCGGAAGCTTTCGCCACCATCTCTAGCGGTGTATTTAAGGTGGATAATGACATCGGAAATCGCTGCAAAATTAATTCGGTTGGAGAAGAAAGGCATACTCAACTTCCAAGAAGAAACCGCTCCCGTTCCTTCGAAAGGCAAGAACCGAGGGTCATTGAAGTCCAATTGAAACATTCCTGAATCGTTAACTCCTGTAGACAAAGCTATTTGCTGATTGACCCACCAATTGGAACGCATGATATCTCCTGCTGGCGCTTTCGCATCTTCTCCGCCAAGCAAGTAATTCGTTGCATTAAGCCCTGCTTCGCCTGCCGTAAGTATGATCTGACTATTCAATTGCGTTAACGTCGCATGAATATTTTGATACGGTCCAATGATGGCGGGAATGGATAAGGAAATCGTCTTAATCTTTCGAACATAATGTCCGGGGAAATCATAATCAAACAACTTTTCGTTCAAATTAATAATACATTCTCCCGTCGTCTGTAAATGCAATAAAGCTAAAGGGTCAAGACTTAAGAGCGAGATATTTTTTTCAATTTCTAACCGACGACTTGAGTTTTGAACAGCCGTAGATTCCAATTGATTCAAAGCGAGCATCAAACCATCTCCTGCACCAAGTCCTTTGTAAGTACTATCCCAATAACCAAAATTGATAAAAGTTTGATTGGAATCAAATTGATACTGATACGCTCTTTCCGCCGCTTTTGCCATTTCAAAGGCCAAATTGTAACTCTGGAAATAAACATTAGAAATTTGATTCGCGAGCCATTGGTACAATTCTTCGTTGGTAAATTTATCTTTGTAATATGCTTCTAATTCTTCGTTATTTTTGACATTCTGCTGGTGGATAATTAAGTTTTGTTCTGCAATACTTTTTCTAATTTTAGTGGCTTCAATCTGATCACTAATCGACGTTTCATCAAATTGAGCAAGTGCTTTTTGTAAGGTCCAATCTTCTACTCGTCGTTCGTAACCCGCCGTCGTCGCCGCATTTTGAGCTACATAATTTGAGATGGTTGCTCCAATTTCAAATACGCCAGAAGCCGCATTGACTGCCGATCCTACTTGCACGCCACCGTAAGTCATCGCAAATGGAGAGCCTACTTGTGGAACAGCATAAGCGATCGTAGCTGCCGTCTTGGTAATACTTCCTGCAATATTTAAAACCATCGCCGCAATTGCCGCATCCAAACTGGTTTGTTCCTTCGGAGAGATTCCAACTTCTATCAATGTTTTATAATGGTCAAAGCGATATTGTGCGCTCGACAAAGAAGCTTCTTGCGATAGTTGTAATTGTTCTTGTTCCAAGATTTCGTTTTCGCGAATAGAGCTTGTCATTTCTAGAATCAATCGTTCTTGATTGACTTGGATTCGGCTTAACGCTTCGGCATCTTTTCTTTCCAAGGCGGATAAGAGTGAACTGCCGAGTCCATTTAATTGGCTCGTAATGTTCTTAGCTTTCTCCAGTAAATATTCAAATTTAAAGTAAGGAATTGGGGCGTTAAATTGATTGGCTAATCCCGCCGCGAATCCTCCCGAAGCAATGGCTTGTAGTAATGCTCGTGGATCAATCGGCGGCGCAAATAAAGCTAACGAACGTACTACGCCATCAATATTCATACAATGCCGAATTTTAAATAAGCGATCCGCTACTCGATCCCAGTATTTTATAAAGTCTGCATTCTCTGGTACACAGAAATAGGTATCCGTTTTATTAACTGGAACTTGAGCAAAACGGACGCCACTCGTTCCCATTGTTATTTCTGGTGTATTTTCCAGATCAATTAAAAACTGAGGAATATTATCCGCATACTGTGCTTTGATTTCTGCATAATTCTTCGGTGTTGGCAATGGAATTTCTCCTACGGGCTGAGGCTTAGGACCAAGAAGGTCATTGGCTAAGACGTACAAGTTAGTGGCTTGTGTAATTGACTCCCGCGTATCCTGAGCAAAAAGAAAATCTCCCCAGTCGATCAAATTATCAATATATTTCATCACTACCGACTTCGCATATGCCACGGGACGATACTGGGCAATCGCGTCTGGATCAAAGGGTTCATAATTATATCTCCTAATTTGTTTAGGGTTAGAAAGGTATTCTTTGATCGTTTCTCTTTCCATTGATCGGAAGGGTAAAAACCGCCAGTACCGGTTTTCTGGATCGAATTCCGTAGGGTCATTTTCTTGAATCGTTGGATTAAAAATGTATTCTAACCAAGATTTTGCTTCGCTATATTTTTTATTTTTATTTAAAATATCCGCTACTAAAAATGGTGCATGAAAAAATATTTCCCAAAAGTATAATCCAAAAGCACCGTCGAAATCCATCTTTTCAGAAAGCGGAGGAATCGTTGCCAACGCAGGCGCATCACCCGGTGCAGGATAGAACCTATTAAATGGCAATTCTGGTAATGCTTGAGAGGATAAGCTCAGTAGATTATCAATCCCTCCGGCAAATAATCGTTGAATGAGAACGGGCATGACCGCCGTAGTTAAACGAGTAAACTTAAATTTCAAACCGTCGTAGTTTTCGGGTTCGGAAGAATAAGCTTGTGCGCTGATCACGAGGGTATTTAAAGTCTCTATTGAACCTGAAACTGCTTCGATCAAAACGGGAACCTGCTCAATCAAAGCCATTTCGACCAAGGAATTTACCTCTTCCTCAACGGCATTGATCAGAAATGCTTCATCCGAATTATTGAAAAGAAACCAACCCATCTGGTTACCAACATTAATTAAAGAAGCCTGATCTTGGTCGACGTAGTAAAGTAGTTTTTTATTCGAAACAATATCGCTTCCTTGGCTTTCATTAAAACTACCTGCAATGTTATTCCCCCAGTAATTATCCGCTAAGGCACTTTCATTCTGCGTAACCATCAGTAATGCTTGCGCTCTATTCAAAACTGCGCCGTAAGGTTTAGGATTGGTTTCGCTTGCATACTGATAATCTGTAACGACTAATTCCACTTTGGTATCGATTAAATTCGAATTCAAGCTTCGAACTTGTCCAAAAACAACATCTCCAGTCGTTCCAAATTGTTCTCCCCCCGATTCCGTTGGGAAATATTTCTTTGCTAAAGTGAGTGCTTTGTAAGCTTCTTGATTAACTTCATTTCGTGCTTGCGTAAAAGAATCCTTACTCGGATTATCGTAGGCTGGAGGAGCAGAGAACGTTGCATCATAAGTTGTAGCAAGATTACCACCGTACATAACTAAAAGAGATTCCGAAATTGATTTTACCGGAATAACCGTATAGTCAGAATTAATATGATCCGACTGCCAGTTTTGATCCACGAGCATACTCTCATTCGTAGGAGTGGAAATGACGATGCGCGTTTCGTCGCCAATAACAATCTTGTCGCCGTAAGAAAATTCTTCTTTAAATTTCGTGTTTGTTCCATCCACATTTTGTAAGTCTTTAGAAGCGACTACTGTTCCACTTCCCGGAAAAGGTTCGGGCGATTTTCGACTTCTACTTGGGACGATTTTGAACGCTGCCAATTGTGCGGTATGCGTCCACGGTATTTTCACCACCAAAGTTATATTATCCCGAATGGAAGCGACAACTCTCCGCTCTCCCATGATCCAAATAAAATCTCCTTCCGCCATTTCTCGCAAAAACTGCGTTTCTATCCCTTCTACAATTTGCATTCCCTCAGAGATCTTAACCTTACCGGAACCGACAAAACTAACGCCCGTCGACAAAACGTAAGGACTGCGCCAAAAAGAATTATTTTCATTAAACAAATTGACAAACGTTTCGTTGTTGATCGAGTCGTAATTCCCTGGATAGGCATTGATCGGTGTATTTTCAAATAGGTTCTGTGGATAAACCCAACTATTATTTACATCATCATAAAAAGAATATTTTACGACGGATACATCTACCGTTTGCGTACTCGAATTCTTATCGGTTACTTCACTGCTTTGCGTCGTACTGATTTCATTCCAAAAAATAAATAAGCGACCTAAAGCATAGCAGGCATTAATGGTTTGTGCATTGATACTAATATCTATTTTATACCAAGCGCTCCAATCTTGTTCATCATCTAAACTTCGGAAATAATACGTAGCGGGTTGGGTATTCGTTTTACCAAAAAGAAAAACACTATTCTTTATTTCCCCCGTTTGATTATCTTTCCGTTTGGTTTTATAACTACCTACGTGTACTAAAGTGCCCAGCGTATTCACTTCCGTCATATAGGTATAAAAAGGTTCCTTGACATTGTTTTTATTCACTTCATTTTGTAATAGATTATCTTCCAAGTTTTTAAACTCTGGTGTGATGCCTTGCCTTAAAGAAGGTTCAATGTAATTTTCTGGATAGAGAAAGATCTTTCGATTGACTTCCCACAAACGATAACTAGAAATCCATTCCCACCAAACGATAGGAACCTTTACGTGGTTCACGCCAGGCTCTATCATCATCCGAGCACGTTGCATATACAACTGAACCGAAGCAATGCCTTCCGCAATCAAAGAGGTCACTTGGCAACTGCTCATTTCGACATCAATCAGCAAATATTGGTAAAGATCCGACGCAGTATTAATATTAGCATCGTAGGCATTGATCCGCCAAATCACCGAAGGCACCAGTACATTTCGCAAGGCAGTATCGTATCGACCGTCTACCTCCTTATTTACTTTGGGAAAACTTTCTCCTAGTTTTCCCGCAGCTTGATTTTGAATGGTCCCAGCAACAGCTTCGTAAGTTGCCCAATTCGCTTCGACGAAATTTCCGCCTGTTTCCAAAGGCAGGTGACTTATTCTAGTTAGGTCTAAACTTGTATCAATGTCCGCTCCGATTTTATTCGCCGCAGTAAAGACAAGATTCATGCGTTGTAAGCCAACAATCGTATCAAAGTTGGTTACCAAAGGCGTTTTTTCAGGCCAGAAATAGTTGATTAAGGTGCAAATTTGCGTTGCTTCCCATCCTGTTATTTCGGCGAGTTTATCAATTTTTAAATCCGGACAATCGTTCGTTACTGGTAATTTAAAATAGTCGATCAATTCATTATCTTGATCGTTAAACTCCCGCTCTAGCGTTTGATAAAGCGTGATCATTTGAAGATTTTGCAACGTCAATTCGTTGAGTTGACCAAGGTTAAAATGTGCCTTTCCCGCAGCGCTAGTCATATAAGCCAAACTGGTACGATCCAGCGCAAAACTATCTCCAATTAAAGCCCACTGCGACATCAATTTGACAAAACGTTGAGTCTTATTCGATACCGCAGTTTCAATCGGCGTCAGGAATTCAACGAGGTAGTCAGGAATCTCAATAGTTCGACTGACGAAGTCCGTAAGTCCAATAATTGTATTTTCAGTAGTCGCTAAAAAGCTAGCCATGCCATTGTTAAAAACGGCTTGTTGACTTTCTTCTATTTTAGAGAGAATCGTCATTGTGTGTTCGATATCCTTCTTGACTTGCGTGAGGATTGCTTGAACTTGTGAGGTTTTTAGTACTTGTTCTCCTTCCGGAAAAATAGGCGCTAAAAAAGAAAGATCTGTATTCGCTGTATAACTAACGCTCAACGTTGCACTTTCCGCTCCTGTACGATCTAAAACTTTGGGTACTGAACTTTCTAATGCGCTGAAAACCGCTGCTGACTCTGTGAGTGTAATGCTATTTTCAGCATTGGCAAAAGAACTGGGGGCAAAGGTTTGTTGCCAAACGCCTGATGTATTTTTTAAAGGAAAATAATTTTTAATTTGAGCAAAAGAAAAATTATATTTTTTGAAGAGACCAAGCTCCGAAATCATGCCATCCGTTTGGAACAGTTCCATTAATTTTAACGTAGTAGCCTCCGTAATATCCTCAAAATTCAGCGCTTTGGCTTGCAATTGAGTCGGAACGGCAACCACCGCTAATTCATTAATAAAATCTTTTACATCAGTGGTTTGATACGGCGGTTCGTAAGCCTTGCTTGCAAGTCCTTTAATGATATAATTTAATTGTGCGACCGTTAAATCACTTGCTTGCAACCAAGTCGAAAGTTCCTGTAATTGCAACATGGTATCGACCGTTGCGGGAATACTATCTTGAGGTGGCGTAAGATAATTCCCCGTTGGATAAAACTGTAAACTGAGGACTTGATACAATTCGTCTAAACTATCATCCATCATCACCGCCCATTGCGATAAGCGATACATCCAACTAAGGTAATCCAAGTCCAAAGGAATTTTACCCGAGACATTCGCTGGATTGATCAGGTTATTGACGTAAGTCCCTAGACTTAATACATCGTCCACACTAATCAAAAGTGCAGCGGATAAACGACCTCGAATTTCACCATTCACTCCTTTTGAATCGGTGATGGTCCATTCTTGTACGGGTACTCGAAAAGGATCGAAAGGAACTTCCAAATCGATATAAGGATTTTTACCATCCAACAGCGCTTGGTTATTGTAGCTCAGATCAAAAAGATCTTGCGGGTCCCCTACTTTCCCTCTGCCGATCGTTTTTAAGGAATGCCAATTGGCAGACAACTGAATTAACGACGATTCCGGCGAAGCTTCTTGAATCCGTTTGACTTTCGCAAGATATTCGATTAATGCTTCATTAATCAATGGATTTCCAGTTCCTTTCGTATAGGCCGTAAATAACCAACCTAAGTCTGAAAAAGACCAGCCTACAATTGTACCGAGTCGAATAAATCTACTCAATCGATCTAAGCGTTTGAAGGAAAGCCCTTTAATCCGTTCCATTGGATTGACCGGATCATTGGTCAAGTAGGTTTGTAAATAAGGTAAGGCTTCGTCCGTATCATTGATGTAAAAATGATCCGCAACATTCGCGGCTAGTTCTTCTTTATCCAAGTTTTGAACAAATAGATCAGTCAATTGATCTAAAGTGATGCTCGTGCGATTGACAAAATTATTAACAATATCTAAACCGTCAACGGGGAGAATTTCAAAAGAAGCATCGGCGGTAATCAAATCCCAATCCGCAGAAACGGTCGCTTGGGTATCAGAAGTAATTCCAATAATGGTTCTTGTTCGATCCGCTACGGCCACTTGATCACCAATCGCTAATTCTGTCAAAAAACTGGTACCCGTTCCGGTGATTTCAGCGCTATCTATCGTGAACCCCAAAGTACCTGTTCCTTGGTGTGGCAGATACTTCGAAGCGTCTTTTGTAGTTTCTTGTGGTGCCACAGAAAAACTAACACTATTATCAAAAGTCCATAATTCTGCTACCGTTAAAGCAGTATCCGATGCAATCGCAGTCACTTCATATTCTTCTGTTGCTACTTGGATTTTATATCCTACTTTGAACTCTTTTGTAAAGTTGCTCCCCAAGCCCGTTACGTCACTTGTCGCAATCTGAAAACCTACAATACCCAGACCAGAAAAAGGAGGTTGAACTGGTGGAATATCCGCTATAATTTGATAGCTAAGTTCCGCAGAAATAAATGGCATATTTTCACTTACCGTTAATTTTACATCCGACTCAATATCCGTAACCTGTCTGGTCAAGCCTGCCGCTTGAATGAAATCATTAACTTTAATTTGGGAGGTAAACTGCGTTCCGGCTCCGTTAATCACGTTGGAATCTATCGTAAAATCAAGTTGACCAAGGCCATCCGTTGGCAATCCTTCGTTTACTAATATTTCAAAAGCAATGGCGGTTGCTGCGGTTGTCCAAGGTAGATAAATAACGAGT
>JBGCFY010000131.1:0-15299 GCA_045110315.1 Saprospiraceae bacterium | reverse complement strand
GATTACAATTTGTGAGGGTGATAGTTACGTAGTTGGTGATTCTACTTATAGCGTAAGTGGCGTTTACACAAATACACTTACGACACTTGCAGGTTGTGATAGTACGACGGTCTTAGACTTAACAGTCAATCCAGTATTTGCATCAAATATTGTCACAGAGATTTGTGAGGGTGATAGTTACGTAGTAGGTGATTCGACTTACACGGTAAGTGGTATTTACACAAATGTATTTACAACGCTTGCAGGGTGTGATAGTACAATTACTTTAGACTTGACTGTATTACCAGGAGCATTGACGGTCTTAGACTTGACAATTTGTGAAGGAGAAATTGTGACTATCGGTAGCATGACTTACGATCAAACTGGAATGTATTCGGATACTTTAGCTGCTGCTAATGGTTGTGATAGTATCATTAATCTAGTCTTGGAAGTATTACCAATTGAATTGACAACGTTGACAGCAACAATTTGCGAAGGGGAAGTATTCATGGTAGATAATACTACCTATACCCTTGCTGGTAACTATACAGATACATTGGAGGCAGTAAACGGTTGTGATAGTATCGTCAACTTAAACTTATTTGTAAATCCAGTAGATACAACATTCTTAGTAACGAGTATTTGTGAAGGAGATAGCTTCTTGGTTGGAAATTCAGTCTACACAGAAACTGGGACTTACGAAGATGTGTTAACTTCAACGATGGCTTGTGATAGTTTTGTTTTCTTGACTTTAGAGGTGGTGCCTTCTGGACTTACCATTTTAGATTTGAGAATCTGTGAAGGAGAAAGCTATACCGTTGGGAATACAACATATACTACTTCCGGTATTTATTCAGATACGTTGATTTCCGCAAGTGGCTGTGATAGTATTGTCAATTTAACCTTAACGGTTAATGAAGTATATGCAACTACGGTAGATGTTACCATCTGCGATAATGAAACTTATTTTGTCGGCGGTGCAGACCAAAATACTTCGGGTATTTACACGAATATGTATGTTTCTACTGCGGGTTGTGATAGTATTGTGACAACGAACTTAACGGTTAATCCTAGCTACACAATGAACGTGGTAGTAGAGCGTTGTGAAGGAGAGTCTTACTTCGTAGGTGGCGATGATCAATTTGAGAGTGGTATTTACTTGGACACTTTAGCTACTGTAAATAGCTGTGATAGTATTATCGTTACAGAATTGATTATTCAACCTAGCTTAGCTTCTACCATTGACCTGTTCTTATGTGAAGGTGATAGTCTTTTCCTCGCAGGGGAATACCAAACGGAAAGTGGCATCTTCTCAGATACTTTGAGTACGGTTAGTGGTTGCGATAGTATTGTAGTGACAAACTTAACTTTGATCAACGCGATTGAGTTGTACGTTGAAGTAACCATTTGCGAAGGTGATAGTATTTACCTTGCAGGGGATTTCCAAACGGAAGGCGGAGAATACGTTGAAACATATACTTCTCAAATCTCTGGTTGTGATAGTATCGTAACGACAAACTTAGTAGTTGATCCATTTACAGAATTATTCGGTGAAGATCAAACGATTTGTTACGGAGACGAAGTAGAATTGCTAGTAGAAGGTAGCGAAAATGTTACTTGGTTCCCAGTGTCTGGCTTGAGTTGCATTGACTGTCCAAACCCAGTCGCTTCTCCAAGTACAACGACAACGTACACCATAACCGCATCAAGTTGTATGGGAACTATTACGGAAACTACGATTACAGTATTCGTTAATAATCCACCATCAATTGTTGCGATTGAGGATCAAAGCCTTGTTCAGGGAGACTCGCTCTTATTGTCCGCTGAGGTTTATCCTACGGAGGTGACAATTACTTGGTCTACTTCTTCTAGAGTAATTTGCGAAGATTGTAATGACGTAATGGTACAACCTACCAATTCAACGACTTACTACGTAACGGCAGTAGATGAATTCGGCTGTGAGAATCAAGATCTCGTTAACGTAAGAGTAAGCGATGAATGTGAATTAGCTGACTTCGAAATTCCAAATATCATCTCTCCTAACGGCGATGGATTTAACGATGTCTTCGAATTGAAATACGAGGGAATTACAGATGTCTCTATCTTAAGAATTTACAACAGATGGGGGGAATTAGTTTATGAGACGAGAGATATTAACCAAGCATGGGATGGTACGTTCAGAGGACAAGCCTTGAACCCAGGGGTTTATATCTACTACTTAGAAGGGCATTGCCTTAACAATGAAGTCTTCTCTAAAACAGGTAACATTACCTTGTTAAAATAAAAGAAGCACATTACGTGACTGCTTTGCGTTGGCACGGCACTAAATTGAGTATTACAGTCAATAATACATATTAGCTTATGAAATTACCGGGTATCGTCTAACAATAGGCGATACTCTTTTTTTAGTGTTTAAGGACTTAGGCGAAACTTTTTATAAGCATTTGCTAATGCCTCAAAAGTATTCTAAGCTTACTTACAGGGCTATTGTGTGAGCGTATAATGACGCTTAAAGCTAAAATAAATGATCAGTAAACAGCTACTCAGTTTTATCCTATTAGGAAAGACTTAGTGACACACTTTGGCATGATAGTTGACTTTTACTTATTGTATCTAAATTACTCCTCTCGATACATTCTTCTCCCCACTTTAATTGCTCCCCCGGTTCTAATTTCCCCCTAGAGAAAATAACCATTGTTTAAATAACCATACAGGGAATTATACAACCATAACCATGAGCACAGTTTTTAAAAAGCTGGCAATGATCCTCATTGTCCTAGCACCGACTTGGGTATTCTCCCAAGACATACACTTTTCACATATTCATGCGTCACCGACGTTGTTGAATCCTGCGATGACTGGATTGTTCAATGGTGATCTTCGATTCATTGCAAACGTAAAAAGTCAATGGCAAAGCGTTACCAATGCTTATAGTACTTTTGCAGGTTCTTTAGATGGACATATATACGAAATGGGTAACAGAGATGTTATCGGAGGTGGTTTGCAATTCTATCGGGATAAGGCAGGAGATTTAAATTTTCAAACAACTTCTACTAGTTTAGGACTTTCTTTACTTAAATCTTTGGATGGAAAAGGAAAACATTACGTTTCAATCGGCGTGCAAAATGCATTCATCAGTTCTCAATTAGATTTTACAAAAATAATTGCTTTCGACAACGAACCAGCGATCGTCGAAGGAGCCAATAATAATATCAACTATTGGGATGTCTCTGCTGGTATTGGTTGGTTTTATACTTTCAATAAAAACAGTTCTGCCTACTTAGGTGCGGCATTGTTACATATCAACGAGCCACTCGTTACTTTCTTCGAAAAAGATAATGTAATCTCAGAAGGTACTTCGCTTTACCGAAAACTCGTCTTGCACGGTGGTGCAGATATTAAACTTAATCGAAACTCGACTCTTAAGCCTAATTTTATTTTCAATGATCAAGGTCCACACCAAGAAATTAACGTGGGAACTTTTTGGAAGTATAGTAAGCTAGGAAAAGGAATGGGGAATCGATCTAATACTGCAATATACTTTGGGGCTTGGGTGCGCTGGTATAAAGTGCAGCAAAATGCAGGCTCGGACGCAATCATTGCAGCGGTGCGTTTTGATCATAAAAATACTTACATCACTTTTTCTTTCGATATCAATATCTCCTCGCTTTCTCAGGTGAGTTACGGAAAAGGTGGTCCCGAATTATCATTAATTCAAATTATTGACTTCAATAAGGGCGGCAGAAAGAGCTCAAAAGTGGAGTGCCCAGAATTCTACTATTAGGCCTAAGCCGCGATTGTGTAATCGCAATCGCAGCTTATGGTTATTAATGGATGTTGAGCCATTTGGTCTTTGATCAGATGGCTCTCTTTTTTTGTTAAAAAATAGGTAGATGATTTATTTGCAAGCCATTGATTTCCAATATTTCAGCTAATTTTTTCCCCGTAGCGATGGCTACGAAAAAAAATGGAACTTCCTCTTGAAAACCAAGCGCTTACAACTAATTTCAACCCCCATTTTAAAACAACTCCTAAGAAAATATTAGAAATGCCTTAAAATTTTGCTAGAATATGACTGTAAAAAACGCGCTTTCGTTCAAATTAAAAATTCTTGGTATGGGTTTTGCTTAGAGATTTGAAGAAGTCAAACCCTAGCCAAATTAATAAATCAGCTAGCGTACTCAGTTTTTATTTCCACACACCACTAGGTCTCACCCTTAGTAAAAAAACTTCAGCAAGCCAATTGCTGCGGTTTATCGCTGTTTATCCTTTACATAACCATCACAAGAAAAAGCTGCGCAGGGATGCGTTGTTTTAAACTTATTGCCATGAAAATAAATCTTTACCTCCCCGTATCGCTACTAGTGCTTTGTTGCTACTTAAGTTGCTCACCATCTATTTTTGCTCAACTCCACTTTGAAGGTCTTCATTACAATGGTCAAGGTAACGCTTTACTCAATTCGCCAACAGCTATGACACTCAGTCCTGAGGGTAAATTTCTCTACTTAACGAGTGAAACGGATGATGCCGTTTCTATTTATCGTAAAAATATAGATGGTAGCTTGAGTTTTATCAATGCAGTCAAAAACGAGACAAACGCAATCTCAGGTATCGGTGGTGCACAAGGTTTGGTCGTTAGTCCAGATGGTAAACATCTCTACGTCGCAGGTGCGAAAGACCAAGCGATTGGTATTTTTAAAAGAGAAATTATAGAAGGGGAGATCGAGTATCTCGGTTTAGTTCAAAATGGAATGAATGGAGTCGAAGGGTTGATTGATCCTCAGCGTTTGGCGATGAGCTCAGATGGAAATTATCTGTACGCGACAAGTTCCAGTTCAGATGCACTTTTGGTTTTTAGTAGAAATGTATTGTCGGGGGCATTGTTTTTTATAGAAAAAAAACAAGACGGATTTGGTAATATTGATGGCTTAAGTGGTCCGCTGGAAGTACAAGTTAGTCCAGACGATCGTCACGTTTACGTTACCGCAAAAGAAGATGGTGCAATTTGTTTATTTGAGCGGAATAGCCTAACGGGACAATTAAATTTTATCACTGCTTTTCAAGAAGGAAGTATCGCCACGCCGGGGACTTTGTCCGATGCGCACGCGTTAGCAATTAGTCCCAACGGAGATTTCGTTTATGCAACGAGCGCAGAACAAGGAACTCTATTAGCGTTCGAACGAAATGCAACTACCGGTTTGCTCACTTTTAAAGATGTTGTTCTCGATGACTTAGGTGCCGTTGATGGTTTAGCATATGCAGCAGCTGTAACGATAAGTTCGGATGGTAAATTTGTCTATGCACTCGGCGCGGAAGAAAATGCAATCGCCGTTTTTAGTTGGAATGAAATGACGGCTGCGTTTGATTTTTTAATGAAAATAGAAGAAGGGACAAATGGAATAGAAGGTTTGGTTAATCCTACGAGTATGCAACTGAGTCTTACGGGAGCATATCTTTACGTCACGGCAAAAACGAGTGGTAAGGTATTGGTTTTTGCTAGAAATAAAGATACGGGGGAATTGATTTTTAAAACAAGTATTAAGAGTGACGGCGACGGAGTGAAAGCGATGGAGTATCCAGTAGCTATGGACGTGAGTCCGGATGGGAATTTCTTGTACGTTGCTAATCAGGAAGGGAATAGTTTAAGTGTTTTTCAACGAAATAATTTGGACGGAAGTCTAATATTTATCCAAGAAATAATAGATGTAAATGGCTTAGAGAAAGTAGCTGCCGTTGTAAGTAGTCCAGATGGAAATTATATGTACGCAGCAGGAAGTGGGGCGGATGCAATTGTTGTTTTTCAAAGAAATGCAATCACGGGACGGTTGAGCTACGAGCAGATGATTGAGAATAATGTAGGTTTAGTCAACGGATTAGCAGGAATTAAGTCTTTAAGTTTGAGTCCTGATGGCACGACACTTTACGCGGCTGGTTTTTGGGATAATTCAATTGTCGCTTTCGCGAGAACAATTACAACGGGAGCGTTAAATTTCCTAGCACGTTACGAAGATGGAATTAGTGGCGTCGATGGTCTAGCACTCATCAATCAAGTGATCGTGAGTGCGGATGGGGAATATGTTTACAGCATTAGTTTTTTAGATGATGCGATCAGTATTTTCAAACGAGATGCTGCGACGGGAGCATTACTTTTTCAGCAAATCGTTAAAGATGGTTTCGGTGGTGTGGATGGTCTCGACGGGGGAGAAGCCTTATATTTAAGCCCCGATGGAATGCAGCTCTATGGGCTTGGTTTTTTTGATCAAGCGCTCGCACAATTTGATCGAGATCCGGTCACGGGAAATTTAACTTTTGCTAAAGTTTATAAAAATGGAATGCCAAATCTAGTCGGTTTGGGTGGCGTACAAGCAGTAGCTGGTTCGCCGGATGGAAATTTTATTTACCTCGGTAATATTTTAGATGATGGTGTTGCAGCTTATGTGCGCCAAGCAGAAACTGGCGATTTAACTTTTGAAAAAATAGTGTACGATGGGCAAGCAGGAGTGAATGGAATCGCACGACCCGAAGCAATTACCTTGAGTCCTGACGGTCGATATATTTATGTTTGTGGAGGAGCAGATAACGCGATTGCTCATTTTAGTTGTAGCGCCAGTTTAGTACTTCACGAAACGATTTGCGCGGGAGCAACTTTTAGCTATGGTAATATCAATTATGATACGACGGGAAACTATCTCGATACGATTGAAAATGGTGCTTGCCGAACTTTTCTCGATCTAAACTTGAAAGTACTTCCAGCAAACGTTGAACTATCTAAGACCATCTGCCTAGGCGATACTTTCGTCTTAGGAAATGAATCTTACCAGTCCGCGGGAAGCTACAGCAAAGTATTAACCAATAGTTTGGGGTGTGATAGTACGGTTTTGCTGAATCTTTTGGTGGAAGAATTTTTGGAAGAAAATTTGGTAATTACAATCTGTGCGGGAGAAAACTTTTCGGTGGGTACAACGAGCTATAATGAAACAGGAATGTATACTACAACATTGACGAGCAGCTTTGGTTGTGATAGTTTAGTGAACTTGGATTTAACGGTTTTGCCTCCTGTAGTCGTTCCAGTCGCAGCGACGATTTGTGCCAATGAGTTTTTTGTGATGGGCGCAAAAAATTATACAACGTCGGGAAACTATCAAGCAAGTTTTACCGCAGCAAATGGTTGTGATAGTTTGGTAAATTTATCCTTAACCGTTTTGGGTACGAGCACGGGAAATATAAACGCTACGATTTGTGAAAGTGAATCTTATGCAATAGGAAATATGAATTTTCAAACTGCTGGTCTTCACCTCGTTTCGTTGAGTAACGCAGCAGGTTGTGATAGTATTATCAAACTATCGCTAACCGTTTTGCCCGCACCCGAAATTATAACAGAAGCTACGATTTGTAGTGGAACGACTTATTGGTGGGAAGGAACTGCTTACACAGAAACAGGGATTTACCAAGAAAGCTATCCTACTGGAAACGGTTGTTTTGGAATGCGAACGTTGAAGTTGACGGTACAAGAAGCGTACTACGAAAAAGAAGTGACGCTTTGTGCGGGAGATAGTTATAACTTCGCGGGATTATCGCTGGTGGAAAATGGCGTTTATACCAATCTATTTAATTCTACCCAAGGTTGTGATAGTTTAGTGGTGTTGTATTTTTCGGTGATTCCTGCTATGGCAGAACGAGTCGTCACCATTTGTGCTGGAGATACTTACCTACTGGGAAATGAAAATTACACCGCAACGGGAAGTTACCTAACCACAATTAACACTGAATTGGGCTGTGAGCAGGAAGTTAGCTTGGCGCTCACGGTAGTAGAAAGTTTAACACAAACGATTGACACCACCATTTGCGCAGGTGAAAGGTATTGGGTAGGGACAACGGCCTACGAGACAACTGGAAATTATGTTGATACGCTAAGCTCCGATTTTGGTTGCGACAGCATCGTTTCGCTTTCTCTTACGGTGCTTGCTCCTTTAGTAATTAATGAAACGATTAAGCTGCCATCAGAAAATGAAGCTGGGGAAATTGAATTAGAGGTGTTAGGCGGTTCGCCACCGTACAATTTTAGTTGGAGCAACGCCGTTACAACGCAAAATATTGATAATTTAGTTGCAGGACTTTATACCGTTTCGATTACGGATCAGGCAAATTGTCAGCTTAGTCAAAGTTTTTTGGTGGATGATTTGGTTGGTTTGAATGTGCTAGATCCTGCGATTACTTTCGTCCTTTATCCTAATCCAGTTATAAAAAATGATTTTATTTATCTCCGCTTTCCGCAAAAAATTGAAGAGAAGTTAAGCTTGCAAATCATCAATTCGATTGGGCAGCTTGTACCAAACACCAGAACTCAAGTTTCGGTAGGAACAACGCAGCAAAAAGTCAATTCTCCTACGCAAACGGGTATTTATTGGCTACAACTTATTGACGAAAAAGGAAATAAAACGACTCAGAAGATCATTGTGCAATAAATCTATTTACTTTTTTGAGTAAGGACGCTAAGGAAATCATAGTTTTAGCAACGAAGTCGCTTTAAAATAGGTAGCTGATTTAGCTATAAAAAGCTCGGATTGGCATAATCTTGAGAGATCTCCGTCTAATTTACATGATCATTAGAAATAATATTACTTTCTTTTTCAAAAGAATAGTAATTTTGGTCTAGTTATTGGCTTTTTAGGATGAAATTGTTTTAAAGTTCCAATAATAAAATATAGAAGTAAATTATTTACCGTACGATTTACAGTACATTATTAAATCCATTATAGTAATGATAGAAAATTTGCACAAAACTAGGCAAAAACTTAAGCGAATTTATATAGAGTCTACGCTTCCCACAAAGTTAATAGGACTCCGAGATTTATCTCAAAATCTTTGGTGGACCTGGAACCAAGAGGCGATCGAGTTATTTCAGTCGATTAATCCCGAAAAATGGGAAGCTTATAATTACAATGCCGTAGCGGTTTTAGAAAATATTGACGTAGAACGTGCGAATAGCTTGATTGAAGATAAAGCTTTCATGGCTAAATTGAAAAGAGTAAGTGCTGCGTACCAAAATTACCTCAAAAAGAAACCGAAGAAGGACACGGCGAAAGTGGCGTATTTCTGTATGGAATACGGTTTGCACATTTCCATGAGCTTATATTCTGGTGGATTAGGCGTTTTGGCGGGTGATTTTATGAAAGAAGCGAGTGATTCCAATGTGGATATGATCGGCATCGGCTTATTGTATCGGTACGGTTACTTTGAGCAAGCGTTATCCTTGCACGGTGATCAAATTGCAAATTACAATGCGCAAAAATTTACACAATTGCCCGTTCAACCGGTACGAAACGAAGCCGGAGATTGGATTAAAATTAATATCGATTTACCGGGAAGGAAAGTATTTGCTAAAATCTGGCAATTGAAAGTAGGAAGAATTACCCTCTACCTTTTGGATGCCGATTTAGATGAAAACGATTGGCAAGATCGAGCGTTGACGCACCAATTATACGGTGGTGACAATGAGCACCGTTTGAAGCAAGAAATACTACTTGGTATTGGTGGCGTGAGAGCGATTAGAGCGATGGACTTGTCTCCTGAAATTTACCATTGTAACGAAGGACACGCTGCATTTCTTGGTTTAGAACGGTTGAGAAACTTAATTCAAGAAGAAAATTTGAGCTTTGACGAAGCAAAAGAAGTTGTTCGATCTTCGGCACTTTTTACAACACATACGCCAGTCCCCGCAGGTCATGATCATTTTCATGAAAGTCTTTTGCGCGGGTATATTTTTAATTATGCCCACGATTTAGGCATCAGCTGGGAAAAATTGATGGCTTTGGGAAAAGTAGATGTTCATAACGTCAACGAAACTTTTTCGATGAGTCACCTTGCGGTTCGGTTATCGCAGGAAGTGAATGGCGTGAGTAAGTTGCACGGTTCGGTGTCGCAAAAAATGTTTAACGTTTTATATCCTGGGTATAGTCCAGAGGAATTACATATTGGTTATGTAACGAATAGTGTGCATTATCCAACGTGGATTGCGAAGGAATGGCACGAGTTGTACCTAAAAACCTTTGGGAAGAAGTTTTTAGAAGATCAATCTAACGAAACGTACTGGCGAAAAATAAATAGCGTACCCGATAAGAAAATTTTATCTATTCGTGCGACCTTGAAGCAGCGGTTAATTGTGGAAGTTAAGGCAAAACTGCAAGAAGATTTAACGCGTCGGGGAGAAAATCCGAGAGCGATCTTCGAAGTACTGAACGGCATTCGGGAAGATGCGTTGGTCATTGGTTTTGCCAGAAGATTCGCTACTTACAAAAGAGCACACTTACTTTTTGAAAATCTAGAACGCTTAGCAGAGATCGTTAATGATCCTGAGAAGCCGGTGATGTTTGTTTTTTCTGGAAAAGCACATCCGGCGGATGGCGGAGGACAAGCTTTGATTCGCCGTATTTTGGAAATTGCGAAGCAACCTGCGTTTGCTGGAAAAGTCGTATTTCTTGAAAATTACAATATGGAAATTGCCAAAGTACTCGTGCAAGGCGTAGACGTTTGGTTGAATACACCAACTCGACCGAAGGAGGCTTCTGGAACGAGTGGAATGAAAGCGGCGATGAATGGAGTGATGAATTTTAGTGTACTAGATGGTTGGTGGGCAGAAGGCTACCGAAGTGACGCGGGGTGGGCTTTGACGGACAAACGAACGTACCAAGACCAAGAGTTGCAAAACGAATTGGATGCGGAAACCATCTATAATATTTTCGAGAACGAAATTATTCCTTGCTATTACGATCGTAATAAACAAGGCGTTCCAATCAAATGGGTACAATATATTAAAACGATCATTGCGGAAGTCGCTCCGGTATTCACCATGAAGCGGATGATGGATCATTACTTTGAGCGTTTTTATGATAAATTGCACGTTCGACAAAAGCAAGTACGACAAGGGAATTATGGGATGGTTAAGCAATTGAGCGCCTGGAAAAGTCATTTCCGGTCGCATTGGGAAGGAATTACGGTGGTTGATCATCAAATGTACGATACGGATAATCATGCCTTGCCCTTGGGAGATTTCTTTGAAGCGGAAATTAGCCTAAGAATGGCAGGATTGACGTCAAACGATGTAGGCGTAGAGATTGTCTTTTTCAAACGAATCGACGAAGAAGACTTGGAATTGGTACACGCAGAAGAGTTGGCCTTAAAGTCGCAGAATGAACATATTTGTGTATTTAAATGCAAAGTACAATCTACCGTAGCAGGAGTTTATGAATATGGCTTTAGAATTTTTCCTAAAAATGAATTATTGGCACACAAACAAGATTTTCCTTTGATGAAATGGATTTAGATTTTGTTTTTTAAAGTCTACAATTGGTGCTATTTAAGTGGAGTTAAATAGCGAAACTACCATATTTAAATAGATCAGCCGCACATTTTGTGGCTGATCTATTTTTGTATAAGTACTTGTTTCCTAGTGTAAAATGATTTTACTTTGTACTTTCTTTTCGCAGTCTCTAGTATTAAAGTATTAACTTTGATCTTTAGCATCGTTTTTGAACAAACTAAACCGAAGAGAACAACTCCAAAATATAGCCAATAGCGGAAAGTAGCAATGCTCAACCGCCAATCACTGCTCAAACCAATCAATCGCCTATTAGCACTTATATTGATATGCAGTGTATTAAATCACACATTGTGAGGCCATCACGTTAAAAAAATAGATAATGAATAGTAAGAAAATTAGGAAAAAGAAAATGGGAAATCCTTGGCACGCAGTTCGTCCAGGGAGAAATGTACCCGAATTCGTGAATGGAATTATTGAAATTCCTAAAGGATCACGTGCTAAGTATGAATTGGATAAAGAAAGTGGTCTATTGATGATGGATCGTGTTTTATACTCTTCTGTTTATTACCCCGCAAATTATGGATTTATTCCACAGACTTACTGTGATGATAAGGATCCGTTGGATATTTTGATTTTGTCACAAGTAGATATCGTTCCTAATTGCTTGGTTCCTTCTCGAGTGATCGGCGTTATGCGGATGATCGACAACGGAGAGGCAGATGATAAAATTATTGCAGTTGCAGAAGGTGACATGGGCGTAAACCACATCAACGATATCAGCGAGTTGCCAGCACACTTTTTTAAGGAATTGCAGACCTTCTTCGAAGATTACAAGAAGTTGGAAAATAAAACGGTTGTGATCGAAGATTTTCAATCTAAATTTTTAGCCTTGCAAATTGTTGAGCAAGCATTAGCGGATTACAAAGAGTTATTTAACGATAAGGGGGAAAAGAATGGCGACACGGCTACAATCCTTGGAGCTTTCGATAGCTAATCATAAAATAATTGCGTTGTTTACGCACCAATTCAGTAGTCGTTAGGAGTATGATACTCCTAACGACTATTTTTTTTGCTCAATTATTTTTTGATATTCAAAATGCTTAGCCTAACGCTAAAAAATTGCGATTTTTAGGATAAAATACAGTTTTATCAGCTACTTACATTTGGTGCTAATTATTCATATTAAAAATACCGATTTGAGGGTATGTTATCGCTTACATAAATAACTTAAATTGCAAGTAATTACTTAGGAGGAATCGGATCTTACAATTTAACCAAAACACACAATACAAAAAACAAAAACTGTGAGAAGTCCGAACAGTTAATTGAACAAAACATTTCTGGTTCGATTCCTTCCTTTTTATCTGGTCATTAGATACTCTTAATAGAGAGATCGTTTTATTTCCTTTTCAGAACGCTCCCCCCTCATAGTGTTTTCATGAAAATGTTAGGTGTTTAATTTTTACTCCGTTTTGATGCAAAGCTTTAAGTAGAAATTAAATTATCAATGATTAATGAGCTTTAAATTTCAGCACAGTTCCACTGCTGGTTACGCAAAATAATTCAATGAATCGTTTAGATGAATTGTAGTAATACGACTTCAAAAAAAAATATTCTCCCTTTTATTGAAATTCGTCTTTATGTTGTTTTAATTCTAAGGATGTGTCAATAATGATTTTATAATATTTTGCGAACTATTTAAAAGATAAATAATAAAGCTGTAAGTGCTAAGGTAAAACTGACTTGCCACGCTGTTTACAAAGTATTCAAAGATGTTTCCGCTACTTTTACATTTTAAAATAACATTTTACAAACCACTTAATAAAAAATCATAAATGTTGATGAGAAATATTCAAAAAAACAATTTAGTAAAAGTAAAATTACCTGAATTAGAGGTAGAAATACATAGTGTAAAATTGTTATTGGATAATTACCATTTATGCGGTATGTGAACAACTTAAGAAAGTATTATCTTTGTACTATATTAATTATTCATATAGAATATTTATTTTTTTATCAGAACTGTGAGAAGTTCCAAAAACTGAATAGCCAGTATATAACAATTAATTTTAGAGATGTATAAACTATTCTAATTACTAAAACTTACAAATCGCAACTTCTCAAATTGCGAGAGCATCACTAATCCCCTCCCCAGTGTATTTCTCTCTTCTTATTAACGCATGATTTAAACGTATTGCCTACGGATGCCTTAGGCATTGCTGTGACCTATTCCGCATTTTTTAATGTGACTAAGTCATAGGTGGTATTGCTATGCCACGAATCATGAATCCGCAAACTTACTTACGAACTTATAATTTTATTAACCAAAATTTTTTATCTCATGAAAAAACTTATCTCTAACATTATTTTATTAACTGCTGGAAAGCTAATCAACCCTTTGCGTTTGGTTTTTGCTTCTTTGCTACTCTTAGGAGTTAGTAATCAAGCATTAGCTCAATGTCAAATGTCTTGTAATTTGGGGACGATTCAGATTTCTCTCGACCAAAACTGTCAGGCTCAAATTTTACCTGATATGATGTTGGAAGGAGATGCAGATCCTGCTTGTGGACCTTATACGGTAGACGTAAACAACACAGGAAGTGATCTTGTAAACTCTTCTTACATTGGTCAAACAGTACAGGTTTCCGTTTCTAATGCATTCGGTAACTCTTGCTGGGGAACAATCTTAGTAGAAGACAAATTAGCGCCTTCTATTGACTGCTCTCCAATTAGCATTACTTGTTTGGATCCAATTTTACCATTTTTCACTGGATTCCCTACTGCTTCTGATAACTGTGATCCTTCTTTAGATCGTAGCTACACTGATGCTGTTCAGGATCTAGGTTGTAACAATGGTGGACCAGAAAAAATTATTACTAGAACTTGGACCGTAACGGATGATAGCGGAAACTCTGCTAGCTGTGATCAAATTATCACGGTAACACGTCCTGCTTTATCTGATGTTGTTTTTCCTTTAAACAGAGACGACATTCAGTTACCAGCATTAAACTGTGTTAATCCTAATACAGATCCTTCTAATACTGGCGTTCCAACAATTTTTGGTTATTCTATCGACGGTGTTTGTCACTTTGACATTAACTACACTGACACACAAATTGATGTTTGTGAGAATAGCTACAAAATTTTAAGAGAATGGAAAGTAATTGATTGGTGTACTTCTACTTCTGTTACTATGGAGCAGACCATCAAAGTACTTGACAAAGACGGACCAGCGATTAGCCCTGTTGCTGACGTAACAATCAGTACTAACGTTAACACTTGTACAGCGAGCTACATTCTTCCTGTTCCTGTAATTAGTGATAACTGTACTGCAAACCCAACGTACACTGCAGCTGCAGATCAAGGTACAATTATTGGAAATGCACTTTTCAACTTACCATTAGGTCAAACTACAGTTACTTATACTGCTATTGATGATTGTGGTAATGAGTCTACTGATGTTTTTATTATTACTGTTGAAGATCAAATTGCACCAGTTGCTGTTTGTGATATCAATACTACCATTAACTTGACTTCTGTACAGCCTACATTGGCATTCGCTGCTAACTTTGACAGTGGTAGCTACGATGACTGTAGTGATGTTACCCTTCAAGTAAGACGTATGAATATGCCTCATTGCCCAGGTAATGACGGTACTCCTTTCGGACCAACTGTACCTTTCTACTGTTGTGATGTTGGAAACACAGTAACTGTTGCTTTATTAGTAACGGATGCTGCTGGTAACCAAAACACTTGTATGGTACAAGCATTTGTTGATGACAAATTGAATCCTTCAATTGCGTGTCCTGCTGACGTTACTTTAGACTGTGGTCAAGATCCTCTTGATTTAGCACTTACTGGTGGTGAAGCTGTTGGAACGGATAACTGTAGCGCTATCGTTACTAACGTAATCACTGGTTCTTTAGATAACTGTGGAGAAGGAACAATTACTCGTATCTGGACTGCTACTGATCCAGGTGGACGTACTGCTTCTTGCTTA
>JBGCFY010000130.1:0-29292 GCA_045110315.1 Saprospiraceae bacterium | reverse complement strand
ATGGAGTAACGGCGCGACGACGGCACAAGTAGACAACTTAAGTGGAACTTCTTACGAAGTAACGATTAGTGATAATGTTGGTGATTGCTCAACGACGGTAACAGTTATCCTTACGGATGATGTAGCAGGAGCGACGGTAACAATCACAGCAGGTACGACGGTAAGTTGTGCTGGCGAATCCGACGGGTTGGTTGATTACACAGTTAGCTACGATGCAGGCTTTGTAGTAGATGCTACGATTGCCATTATTTCACAAGCAGACGGTCTGGCGAAAGAAAATGGTAGCTTAGCACCGGGCAGTTACTGCATCGAAGTTAGAGATGGCAACGGCTGTTTAGCTGGTCAAAGCTGTTTTGAAGTATTGGATGTTGCTCCATTATCAGCAAGCTTAGCGGTGACAGATGTTGACTGTGATGCAAATGGTAGTATTGCGGTAAGTGTAACTGGCGGTACTGGAGCTTACGAATACTTATGGAGCACCGGCGAAACGAATGCAAGTATTACAAACTTATTAGCGGCAAGCTACAGCGTAACAATTACGGATGCTGCGGGTTGTACGATGAGTATTGAAGATATTGAAGTAGCAAATATAGGAGTAGGTTGTTCTACAAACTGCGAGGAACCGGTGCTTGCTAACGCAGCAATTATTAATTCTTCTTGTGGAAATACCGCTGGAGAAATTTGGTTGGAAATGGAAAATGCTACAATTGACTATAAATATGATTGGAGTATAGGAACGAGTACTACCGCTGCAAATGTAACTAGTTTAGTTGCAGATAGCTATCAGGTCACAATTACTAGTTTACTACCAGGTTGTAATCTCTCAATCGTGGAAAATTTTGTTATCACCAATGTAGATGGTCCTCAAGTAACCTTGACGAATATCAATAATACGGTTTGTGGTCAGAGTACAGGTACTGCGGAAGCTAACGTAGTAAGTGGTAGCGCTCCTTATACTTACCTATGGAGTAATGGTCAAAATACTGCTCAGGCTACTAATTTATCTGCGGGTGCACATCAGGTTAGTGTAACGGATGCGGCGGGCTGTACAAGCATAACGGAAGTTGAAATTGAAGAAGATAACTTATTGATGGCGACAGTAACTATGATTAGTTTACCTAATTGCCAAATGGCTAACGGAGTAGTCGAAGTTCAAGTTACTGGTGGTAGTAATGACTATAGTTACTTATGGAGTAACGGTGCAACTACTACACAAGTAGATACATTAATCGCAGGTACTTACACGGTAACTGCAACGGATAATATCGGAGGTTGTACGACAACGACCAACTTTACCGTAGTAAATCAAGTTGATGGTCAAGCAACAGTATTTATCTCTAATCCAGATAGTTTAATTACACTTTCTTGTCCAGAAGATACCAATGGAGAAGTATTATACGAAGTAAACTTTGATCCAAACTTTGTTTATCCCGTGATTGTTGAAATTCGAGATGCAGAGGGGAATATTTATGAAAATGGAAGTTTAGCTCCAGGTAGCTACTGTGTAGTTGTAACCAATGGAGATAGTTGTATCGCCGGACAAGCTTGTTTCGAAGTTATCGCGCCAAATCCTTTTGAGGTAGCATTAACTATTGTCAACGAAGATTGCGAGGATACTGGAAGTATTCAGGTCAATGTGTCTGGTGGTAATGGTGGTTATAATTTTGTTTGGTCTGATGATGGCGGAATGCTTAATACTGATTTTAGATCAAACTTAACGGCAGGTACTTACGACGTTACCATTACAGATGTTCAAGGTTGTACAACGGTGACGACAGGAATTGTCGTTGGACAAGATTGTCCTGGTCCTTGTATTGATCCAGTAATTGAAACTATTACTCTTGTAAACCCAACTTGTGGGGCGCAAAATGGTACAATTGATATTGATTTGCCAGGTAACGATGCAGATTATATTTTTGAATGGAATCCAGCAGTTACAACCACCGACGCAGTGACTAATTTAGCTGCGGGTGTTTATAACGTTAGTATTCGAAGTAATGTAGATAGTTGTAGTCAATTTATTTTGGATACAATGATTGTACTGACCAATACAGATGGTCCAATGGTAAGTATTGAAACAACGATCGAATCTTGCGATACGAATGATGGTACCGCAACGATTGTTGATCTCGCTTCTGGTTATAATGTAATTTGGAGCACTGGAGATACAACAGCACAGGTTACGAACTTAGTAGCAGGTACTTATTTTGTCACTGTAACGGAGGGCGTTTGTTCGAATGTATTTATGGCAACAATTGATTATGATTGTGTACCACCTTGCGAAGAATTATTTAGCGTAGACGAAGAGATTCTGACCATAAATAATTGTAATGGAAATGGTAGCTACTGTTTAGATATTGCTTTAAATGAGTTCTACTTGTACTCGGTGGTAGAAGATGGAACGACTTTCACCGGAGAAATCGAAGGTTGTAGTTTTGATAGCTTAGTCAATTATGCTTATTTGAATTTGCCAGGCTTAGGAGAAGTTGGTCCGTATAACTTAGAATATTGGTCGGTGAATGGAACCATATTTAGTGGTGAATTTGCTACGATTTCTGATTTGGTAGATTCAATGAATATTTGGGATACAACGACAGATTGGATTCTTGATCCGGCTTCTTTATTAATCTATGGTGGACTTCCGTCAAATACTTACGGTCAGTTGAAGATTGCACAAACATTAACGGGAAGTTCAAGTATTTTACAATTGAACGTTAATTTGATTCCAAATGGTACCGCGATCTTATTAGAGGTTGGGGCACACAACTTAATAGTGACCAACAACGTTACAGGTTGCGCAGATACGGTAAACGTGATTGTCAATTGTATCCAACCAGAAATTATTGTTGATACAATTTACGTGGGTGATATTGATACCTTGTGTATTTCAACGGATGAATTACTTGGAGAAGTGGTCAGTATTGAAAATGTCTGTGGAGATTTTTCTGGTGAATTTGTAGAGTTTGATGTAGATAGTGATACTTATTGTTTGACTTGTGCTGGCTTTGATATTGGAACGGATAGTGCTTGTATCGTGGTTTGCGATGACCTTGGAATTTGTGATACGACTTATATCTATATCACAGTCGTTGAATTCTTACAATCATTACCAGGTATCAAAGATGATATTGACACGACTTATCAAGGAGTACCGATAGAAATTGATATTCTTACTAATGATTCATTGGTAGGGGAGTTAGATTCTCTCATCATCATGACTTTACCGTCACACGGAACAGCAGTGCTGACAGATGATAATACGGTGATGTATACGCCAGAAGATGATTACTGTAATTCTCAAGAGCCAGATTATTTCAACTATGTCCTTTGTGTTGATCAAGTATGTGATACGGCGACGGTATATGTTTATGTACTCTGTGAAGGATTAACGATTTATACTGGATTCTCGCCAAACGGGGATGGAGTGAATGATTTCTTCTTTATTGAAGGTATCGAAGATTTCCCAAATAATGAGTTGAGTATCTTTAATCGTTGGGGGAATGAAGTTTATTTCAAAGAAGGATACTTAAACGATTGGGATGGAACTTGGGAAGGCAAATTATTGCCAGATGGTACTTATTTCTACGTCTTAGAAGATGGCGAAGGAAACGCATACTCTGGATACGTACAAATTCACCGTTAAAGTTAGTACCTCAATTTTGTAAAGTAAATTAATACTTAGCTCGACTTTAATCACTTTGGCTAAAGTCGAACTAAGTACCAAGACAAATTAACTCACTTATTAGCTTGCACTATCTTTTGTACAGTCTCTTCGTTGCTCAAAGCCTTTCTAGGCTAAGGCTTAGGGCGGTTTTCGCGCCTCGATACTGTGCAAAATCTAACGCAACTTCATTTTAAATAACAAAAAAGCGAAACTTCCATCGGGAGGTTTCGCTTTTTCGGTAGCAATAAAGTTGATTAAATTACCAACTGATATCGTCTTCGTTTTCCACTTCTTTCGTTTCTTCAATTTCTACATCTTCCATCTCATCCGTTGAAGAGCCAAGCGTTTCTACTACTTTTTCCGTAGTATCATCATTTGAAGAAGAATTGGAATAACCTTCTTCTTCTTGGTTCGCTTCCCATTCTGCGTGGCGGCGAGTATACTCATCGTAATCGTACTCCGGCATTAATTCAGTCTTAACGTGGTCAATCGTCTCTGTTAATCCATCTAAAAAGCGATTGAAATCTTCTTTGTAGAGAAAGATTTTATGACGTTCATATCCTTCGCCATTGAATCTTCTAGTACTCTCCGTCAGGGTTAGATAGAAGTCATCTCCCTTGGTTCTACGTACATCAAAAAAATAGGTTCTTCTTTTTCCAGCACGTACTTTTTTAGAAAACACGCTTTCAAATCTCCGTTGGTTTCTCTCGTTATCCACTGTTTTTCATTTTAGTTTTAAAAAAAAATAGCATGAACTACTTTACAAATGTAAATATTTGTTTAAAACTACAAAAAAATATTAGAAATTTATTTCTTCATCTTCTATCTTCTGTTTTTCAAAAAGGTCAAAATAAAAGCCTTTTTGGGCGATTAATTCCTCGTGTGTACCATTTTCTGTGATGACGCCATCATCCAAAACGATAATTTTGTCAAATTTGAGCAAAGAGTAAATCCGGTGGGTAATGATAATGGAAGTCTTATCCTTTAATTCGTCGTTCATAAAAGATAAAATTTGCTGTTCCGTCGTCGTATCTACCGCAGAAAGACAGTCGTCCAAAATAATAATATCCGGTCGTTTAATCATCGACCTAGCGATGGAAATCCGTTGCTTTTGTCCGCCCGATAAGGTAACGCCTCGTTCTCCAACTAAAGTATCAAAGCCGTTAGAGAGTTCTGTAATGTCTTGATAAACAGAGGCATACTTTGCATATTGTTTAATCGTATCCATCGAAGCATCTTGGGTACCAAAAGCAATATTCTGAGCGACTGTATCTGAAAAAAGGAAAACATCCTGCGGGACATAACCAATTTTTTCCCGCAAATTCTCCAAATCTAACGTTCGAATATCAGCTTGGTCAAGTTTGATACTTCCCTCCGTGACATCATACATTCTTACGAGCAAATCGGCAATCGTCGTTTTACCTGATCCCGTTTTACCAATAATAGCCATACGTTGGCCTGATTTCAATTCAAAAGAAACGTGGTCTAGTGCTTTGGTTCCAGAATCTGGATAAACAAAAGAAACATCGTCGAAAAGAATATGTCCACCTAATGCCTTTGGCTGCGTAATCGGATTGGTAATTTCTGGTGTCGTATTCAAAAATTCATTAATTCGCTTCTGGGAAGCAGAGGCTTGTTGGATAATGGAGGCAATCCATCCAATCGCTGTTACCGGCCAAGTCAACATATTAATGTAAATCACAAATTCAGCAATGTTTCCCGGCGTAACATTACCTTTCGCAACCTGTAAGCCTCCAATGTAGACCGTAATAATGGTACTCGCTCCGATGAGTAGCACCATCAATGGGAAAAAGAAAGCGTTAACACGAACCAATTCCATGGATTTATCCAAATAGTTATTGCTTTGCTGATTGAAAAAACGATTCATAGGTTCTTCCTGAACGTAAGACTTCACCACGCGAATACCAGAATAGACCTCTTGAGCGGTACTGTTAAGCGTTGCCAATTGTTCTTGTATTTTTTCACTCCGCTTATTAATCATATTACTAACGTAATAGATTGAAATGGATAAAAAGGGGAGTGGCAGAAGGGAGTAGATCGTCAATTCCACACTCACGCTGAGCATTGAATAAATCACCAAAACAAATAAGGAAACTAGATTAATACCATATAGTACAGCGGGACCTAAATACATCCGCACTTTCGACATATCTTCTGTGATCCGAGCCATCAAATCTCCCGTATTATTTCTTTTGTAAAAGCTGAGGCTTAATCGCTCATAATGGGCAAACATTTCTTTTCGGAGATCATATTCAATCAGGCGAGACATTACAATAATGGTCTGGCGCATGAAGAACATAAAAATACCCATTAAAAGGGCAAAGAGCAACACCAAACCACCAAAAAACAATAGCGTTTCACCGAGCAGTCCAAAGAGTTCTGCCTGATTGTCAAAGCCACTGTACAGTTGGTACAAACCAACGTTTTCAATGACCAAGTCCATCGCGTGACGAATCATCTGTGGTTGCAGTACTCTAAAATAGTTCGAGACCGCTACGAAGATTATTCCTAGGAAAAAACGCCAGCGATAACGATAAAAATATTTATTTAAATAGGAAAGATGATTCACGGTAATGCTAATAGGTTAATTCGTGATAAGTATATTTTAAAATTCTATCAATAGATGCCAGTACGAAAATTGATAGTTGTCCTAATAAAACTGTAGCCGAGCTACTTTTGTTTACATCGGATAGGTGTTTATAAAATTAAGGGCTTCTTGCTAAAGAATTTTAAGGCATACCCTTGATCACACAAAGTTAACTTTTTTGTAGAAAGCACATCCTCCAAATGCTTAAAATAATGAAGTTCATGCCAGCCATTGGTAAAACAGAGATGAGCTAGAACTTATCCTAACGGGCTGCAACTAGTCTACTAAAATAGAATTATTCAATTCAAAGTACTGCCCAAACTTATTCCTTTATACTAGAAATGAGCTAAAATAAGCTCAAACTTTCAATTCCGCTAAAATCTAATTATCTTTGCACCAGCTTTTTAGCACTCACTAGCTACCAAGATAAAATGGCATGACCATTAATTTGTTTTGGTACTTAATCTAACCAATAAAAAAATATGAGTCGAATTATCACCTTAGATGAATTTATTATTCGTCGCCAGAAGGATTTTGCCTATGCTTCTGGTGAATTAACGGGCTTACTACGAGATATCGGAGTAGCGGCTAAAATTGTTAATCGAGAAGTAAACAAGGCTGGTCTCGTCAATATCTTAGGGGTACATGGTCTGGAAAATGCATCGGGAGATGAAGTGCAGAAGCTAGATATGTACGCAAACCAAAAGTTGATTGATTGTCTAAAGAATAGTGGAGAGTGCTGTGGCGTTGCTTCCGAAGAAAATGAAGACATCATTCAAGTTCCAGCCATCGCTTCCAAAAACGCGAAGTACGTCGTTGTTTTCGATCCACTCGATGGATCTTCTAATATTGACGTGAATGTATCCGTTGGTACTATTTTCGGGATCTATCGTCGAAAGTCAGATGAAAAAGGGCCTTGTACGATGGAAGACTTTTTGCAAAAAGGAACAGAATTGGTTGCTGCGGGTTATGTGATTTATGGTACTTCAACAATTTTGGTATATACTACAGGAAGAGGTGTCAACGGATTTACACTCGATCCTTCCATCGGAGAATTCTGCCTTTCTCATACGGACATTAAAATTCCAGACCGCGGTCAGTACTATTCGGTCAATCAAGGTTATTACCTCAAATTTGATGTTGAGATGCGTCGGTATATTGATTACTGTTCTGATTTAAATTTACGGTTGCGTTACATCGGTTCTATGGTATCCGATATCCATCGGATTCTTCTGCAAGGTGGGATTTTCTTATATCCAAATACTAGAAAGTATCCTAAAGGGAAGCTCCGGCTTTTATACGAATGTAATCCTTTGGCATTCGTGGTCGAGCAAGCTGGTGGTAAAGCGTATAACAATCAACTCGGACGTATCATGGAAGTACAACCACATGAACTTCACCAGCGGTCTACCATCGTAATTGGTTCGCCAGGAATGGTCGATGAAATGAAAGAGTTCGTTGAGCGATACAGTGCCGTACCTGCAATGCCAGCAGTGGATAAGAAATAAATTATTTGTTCTAAAAAAAGATTTTAAACAACTTCTAAAAAAAAATGGATGCAATACTTCGGTACTGCATCCATTTTTAATTTGAAGATGTAGTTAACAATTATTCCAAATTAAGTGGCTTGTAAGTTTTGAAAATGGGTACCTGCCGTTTTTCAATGACTTGGCGATAAGTTTTCCAATCGGTATCAAAAAACTGATTGATGCGATCTAAAATACCTTGGGCTTGTAGCTTTGATTTATCCAAATAACGCTTTGCCCCTTGATTTAAAGGACCATTTGTTCCATCCAAATAAATTCTCGCTTGGAAAAGGGTTTCGTTCAACGTATTTGGTACCCGTTGGATGCCTTTTAAGCCTTCAGGAAGGCGGTACATCTTTAGCAAACTAGCGATGCTATCTTGCACCGGTTTCGATAAAGTTTTAATTTCTTTTTTCAAACTATCCGGTGCGTAGGCAAATTGCTCTCCAACCAATTTGACAATTTTTTTGGCTTCTTTTAAACGATTAAAACCATCCGTTGCCTTTTGTACAATTCCTTCTAGTTCCGCTTGAGATTTATCTTGTGCGATCAGCTGTGCCATCGTTTGCGAAAGACGGGGATCGGCTAAGACCGTAATCATGCTAGAGTCTTTCTGTTCGGCAAACTCAATGATCACCTTATAACGTCCCGGCAATACATCTCGTCCACTCGGTGTATTCGCATCTGCTTTAATTTTTTGGTAGGAAGGAAAGCGTACGCCGTCTCGACTTAAATTCCACTGCACCCGATTTAATCCAGTATCTACTTTCGTTTTGAAAATTCTAATCGTATCTCCTGCTTTATCTAAAATGCTAATTTTCGCTTTTTTCTTTTTCTTTTTATCCTCGTCGAGCAAGCTTTCATTTAACCAGAAACTGAGCTTCGCACCGTAAGCTTTATTGTCGCCTGCGAAGATTGCATTAGCCGTAAAACGAGTACCACTAGCAGAAGCGTAGTTGGCTAAGTAAGCATCCGTTGGTTCAAAAACTTTGAAGGGACTTGATAAGACCGTGCCCTTCGTTTTAGCAATGGCTCGTAATGGTCGAATATCATCTAAAATGTAAGCGGCTCTACCAAAAGTTCCAACGATAAGGTCATGATCGCGAGGATGAATTTTTAAATCTCGGGTAGGAACGGAAGGATAATTATGGGTCCATTTATTCCAATTGGCGCCTTGGTCAAATGAAATAAAAAGTCCATAATCTGTACCCAGAAAGAGTAAGTTTTCTTCTACTGGATCTTGTACAATGGCTAAGCAATGCCCCGTAACTTTATTTTTGTCGGCAATCTGTTTCCAAGTTTTTCCGTAGTTCTTGGTATGATAGAGATAAGGCTTGAAATCATTTTGGCGATAGTTGTTAACCACGATAAATGCTTCTCCAGCATTGTGGGGTGAAACTTCAATTTGTGGAATCCATGCACCTTTAGGAAAGTTAGGTAAGCGGTAACTAAGATTGTCCCAATCTTGACCTCCGTTGACCGTCAACTGTAAGTTACCATCGTCCGTACCAACCCAAATTACTTTTTCGTTGAGTGGGCTAGGGGCAATCGCAAGAATCGTTGTGAAGTTTTCCGCGCGGGTGGCATCAATCGTTAGTCCACCGCTTTTGTCTTGTTGCTGTTTCGTCGTATCATTGGTTGTTAAGTCGGGCGAAATAGTTTCCCAAGTTTGACCACAGTCCATCGACTTGTGCAAAAATTGACTACCGTAATAAAGTCCACAATCGTGTTGTGGATTTTGAGCCAGCGCTGCGTTCCAGTTGAATCGTAATGGTGTATCTTCAGAATGGGTTGGGCGAATAAATTTGGTCTGTCCCGTTTCTCGGTCAAAGTAACTAAGGTTTCCGCCCTGAAACATGGCATAACCATAGCGATTGTTATCAGGACGAAGCATCACGTCAAAGCCATCACCAAATAAAACTTCTTGCCAATCTCCATTTCTAATGCCACCACTTTTCCAAACGGAACTCGGTCCCACCCAAGAACCATTGTCCTGCATTCCTCCACAAATATTATACGGAATATCCATATCGTAATTGATATGGTAAAATTGAGCCAGCGGCAAGTTCTCTATAAACTGCCAGTTTTCACCACCGTCCCGAGAAATATTTAAACCCCCATCGTTTCCTTCAATAATGTAATTAGGGTTTTCAGGATGTATCCAAAAAGCATGATGATCGGGATGCACGGCTTGCTTACCAGAATAAGGGAGAATAACCTTAAATGTTTTTCCGCCGTCTTCACTTTTGGAAAGTACAGAGTACAAATTAAAAATTCGATTTTCGTTTTTAGGATCAACAAAGATATCAGAGTAATAAAAAGGGCGATTGCCAATATTCTTATCCGAAACTTTATTCCATTTATAACCACCATCGATAGATTTATACAACGCATTCTTTTTGGCTTCGACTAACGCATAAATCGTATTGGGTTTGGAAGGTGCAATGGCAAGACCAATTCTTCCTAAGGTGTCTTTGGGTAAACCTGCTTTTTCTCCTTTTTTGTCCCAGTTCTCGCCTCCATCTAAGGTAATATATAAACCAGAGCCTGCTCCACCAGAGTTAAAGAACCAAGGCTTTCGCCAAAATTCCCACATGGCAACGATGAGCTTATTTGGATTACTTGGATCCATGACCATATCGGCAGCACCAGTTTGATCATTGAGGTAAAGAATTTTCTTCCAAGTTTTTCCACCATCGCTCGTTTTGAAAATGCCTCTTTCTGGATTTGGACCCCAAGAAGAACCCATTGCCGCAACGTATACAATCGCTGGATTCTGAGGATGAATGATAATCCGATGAATAATCCTAGTTTGGCTCAGTCCCATTAGTTTCCAAGTCTTACCACCATCAATACTTTTGTAGATGCCTTCACCACTATTGTGGGAATTTCTAGGGTTTCCTTCACCAGTGCCCAGCCAAATTTCGCTAGGGTTTTGTTGATTAATCGTCAAAGCACCTACAGATTGTAAAGGTGCTTTATCGAAAATGGGCGTCCAACTGATACCACCACTTTCAGATTTCCAAGCACCACCAGAAGCCGTACCAATGAAAATATGATCAGGGTTTTGGAGATTGACGTCGATAGTTGTTACTCGACCACTCATTCCGGCAGGACCAACATTTCTAATCTTCATTCCCTTTAATTGCTTCAGGTCAATGGATTGTCCTTGTAAGGCGAAAGAAAGAAAGATTAGACAAAAAATTAGATTTACTTTTCTCATAAAGTTGTAACCACTAAACCGTTAATAAATAATTGCTCGTTGAGCTAAATTAAATAAAAAAAGATCGTAAAACCTAAAACCCTTCGATTTTTGCTACGAATCAAAGTATCACGTAATAGGATTAAACTACGTATTATTACGTTTTTTTTTTATTTAGGTCACTTTTATACGATAAATCGTCTTAAAGTATTTTTTTCCTTTTTTATGGAAGGAGTAAAAATCGAAACAAGTTTAGCCATTAAAAGTTTTAAACCATTTACAATGAGCAAAAAGATAAACGAATTCATGGATTAACTTTTACCGTATATTTTTGATCAGTTTCCTTATTGCTCAAATTCTTCCTTAGTAGAAGTTTGGACTATCTTTTTCTCCTAATATTATTCAAAGATTAATACCATTGTAAGTACTAAGACAAAATTTTTTTACCATTAAATTGTGTTAGTATTGAATAGCCATTCAATTTGTATTGGTACTTATCATCGTACTTCGCGTTCGCAGGGCGTATTTTTTGAGGGATATTCCTTCCTTTTTTAAAATATTTATTATATTTATGTCTCCTTTCCTATTTTACTGACGATTTATGCTAATAAGATCGTCATTTACGCAGTAAATTCCCTTATAGTTAAAAAAAAATTCTATCTCCATAAAGGAACGATAGAAAATCATTATATTGTAAATTGATTTTTAGAGAGTCAATTACTTGGAAAAGAACGTATTATTCAAAACTTATAGCCACACTGTAATCCCATCCTTTAGAAACTACTATTTAAGATAGTTTACACTATTCTTATGCCAAATTTTCGACGTTTTATCCTAGACTTTATACTAAGATAATTTTAGCCATAAATAATTATTTTAATCTAAAGTCGCTTATTCATTATTTTTTAATGAACCCCTAATCTTATGCTAAAGACCTTTACCATTAAAACGATTATTGTCCTAGGTTTACTCCTAAATGTAAAGTTAGTTCACGCTACTGATTTATTCCCCAATCGTATTGTCAAGGATACCTTAATTATTGCCACGGATACGCAAAGTAAAAAGCATCAAGCAAGAGCAGATATTTGGCTCGACGCTGCCGATGATCAAATCAGTGTGTGCGAGTTAACCATTGGAAAAAGCTACAAAATTGCAGTCCAACAGGCTTATCGAGAATTGCATTGTAATCCATCCGTTGAATTAGGGGATTTAGGAAGTCAGAAGAAATTACCGTTTACGGCTAGTTCTGTGCTAAGTTTTACCGCAGTTACTTCGTGTATGAAATTTACCGTTCATAGCGATTGTAAAAATAATATTCCCTTTCAAGTACTTGTTCTTGAAAAAAACAACACCAACGGAAATACGAATAGTATGTTGCCTCCCAATTTAGTGGTCGATCAGCTATTTACCTACCAAGAACTCATCGAAGAAATTTTTATCGGGGGAGGTTGTTTTGAGGTTTCTAATATCAGCCTCATTGGTAATGTCCAAGGGATTGGTCATTTTACGAGTGGTAACGGCTCAATCAATATTGACGAAGGTGTTATCTTGGCGTCTGGAAGTATTAATAATGCACCCGGACCCAATAGTGCAACCAATACGTCTACAAATTTCAATGATACCTCTGGAGATCCAGATCTAGATATTTTAGCTAATTCAAATATCAACGATGCCGTCGGCATTGAATTTGATTTCACACCTACCGTCGGACAAATTTCTTTCGACTACGTTTTCGCTTCGGAAGAATACTGCGATTACGTAAATTCTACCTTTAATGATGTTTTTGGTTTTTTCATTAGCGGTCCCGGATTGAATGGCGGATTCACGGGCAATGCTGAAAATATCGCCTTAATTCCAGGAACGACGAATAATGTATCAATCAATAATGTCAATATACAAACAAACACGGCTTACTATGTTGACAATGTTCCGTTAGGACAAAACCAATTTGGTAATTTTCCTTGTACCCAAGATCTCGCACAGCAAGGCGCCGCAATCAATGATTGTGAGTACGATGGATTTACGACCGTTTTGACCGCTGTAGCAAATGTGATTCCTTGCGAAACTTATCATATCCGTTTGGTCGTTGCCGATGTAGGGGACGGTATTTATGATTCTGCCGTTTTTCTCGCCGCAAATAGTTTTGACGCAGGAGGTGCCGCTACGGTAAGTTCGGATGTGCCCGGTGTAGATGGAGGCATTGCATACGAAGGTTGCCTCGATGGTTTTTTCCTTTTTGAAAGGGTAGACGATTCTGATCTTAGCCAGGATTTAACGATTAATTTTACAATTTCTCCTTCAAGTACTGCCACCGAAGGAGTAGATTATGCGGCGCTACCCAATTCGGTAACTATTCCCGCAGGACAAACTCAAGTCTTATTGCCGATTACCGTTTTTAACGATTTCTTGGCGGAAGGAACAGAGTCGATTATTTTAGAATTAGACTTTCCCTGCGATTGTAATGCGCCTTTCGGAGAATTTTTCATAGAAGATTTATTACCCTTGGTGGTAACACCGCAGAATGTTGCCATCTGTTATGCTGATCTAGTAGAATTAACACCTGCCGTCTCGGGCGGAGCAGCCTTGTATTCCTATCAATGGGATTCGGGCGAAACTTCTAGCACCCTTTCGGTATTACCATCAACAGCAGGCGTAACAACACACACCGTAACGGTAACCGATGCCTGTGGTACTACTGAAACGGCTAGCTTTGAAGTAACGTTAATCGAAGAGCCATTCGTTACGATTTCTGGTGATGAACAAATTTGTGGAAATAATGATAGCGCAGACTTGCTAATAGAATTAACTGGAATTGGACCTTGGGAAATTTTTTATGCAATTAATGGGGCAACGCAATTACCGATTACAATTACCGAAACACCTTATACTTTAAGTACGACCACTCCTGGAACGTACACCATTTCTTCAGTGACCGCATCGGGATGTCCTGGAACTCCCGATGGAACCGCAACCGTAAGTGAGGTTGACTTACAACTCGGTGCTGCGATTGAAGGAGTGGATTGTAGTAGTGATAGCGACGGTAGTATTGATCTTAACGTCGGAGGAGGTATTACACCTTATACTTATTTATGGAACAACAATGCCGGAACCAACGAAGATCCAAGTGGCTTAGGAGCAGGAACGTATACCGTTACCGTTACAGATGATGCGGGTTGTGCACAAGTAGATAGTTTTGTCGTTAGCGCACCCAATCCAGTTGATGTTGCGCTGCTTAATACAGATACTACTTTATGTAATGGATCTAGCGAAGGTACTATTGATATTGACGTAATAGGAGGAACCGTACCATATACTTTTATTTGGAATAATGGAGTGACGGAGGAAGACCAAACAGGACTTCCTGCGGGAACTTACCAAGTCACCGTTACGGATAATGCAGGTTGTTTCGAAGAACTATCTGTAGTAATTGAGGAACCTGCACCACTTGCCGCAAACGGAATTCCACTAACGGAGGCAGATTGTACAAATCCTAACGGAGGAAGTATTGACTTAACGGTAGGTGGCGGAACGGGACCTTACACCTATTTGTGGGATAATGGGAGCACGACCGAAGATCTAGATAACTTAGCGCCAGGTCCCTATCTGGTCACAATTACGGATGTTAATAATTGTACGACGGAAACAATGGTTGCCGTCACGGTAAATAATGAAACACCAATTCCTTTAGCTGACGTTTCAGGGATACTAACGTGTAATACTGGAATGGTTACCTTGGATGCCACTAGCTCAACTGGAAACGGTGCACTATCTTACGAATGGCAAAATAGCGCTGGAACTAACTTAGGCGCAGGTGCAACTATTGACGTTATGGAAGCAGGAATCTATACTTTATTAGTAACGGATGCGGCTAATGGTTGCTTAGATAGTATTCCCGTAGCCGTTACCCAAGATACGATATCGCCCATTGCCGCTGCTCTTGCGTTAGATACTTTAAGTTGTACCACAACGAGTGTTACCTTGGATGGCATGAGTTCTTCCAATGCAACCAATTATCAATGGTATACTTCGATGGGCAGTCCGTTAGGTACAAGTGCTTCGATCGGAGTTAATGCCACTGGAACTTATACGCTAATTGTAATCAATAATGCGAATGGCTGCGAAGATGAAACTACCGTTTCCGTAGATGAAAATATCGCAACTCCTACAGCGGTACCCATCGCACTTGGAATCTTAACTTGCGATTCCACGATGGTTACTTTAGACGGAACAGGTTCTTCGGGAGTAGGAAACTTAACTTACGAATGGTTCGATCTTGCAGGAAGTAATATTGGCACGGAGGTAACCACAACGGTCAATACCACTGGAAACTATAATTTGATTGTAACGGATGAACTTAACGGTTGTACGCAGACAGCTGCGGTCAATGTTACGGAAGATCTTGCACCACCGGTCGCAGATGCGGGGGAAGATGGTGTATTATCTTGTGATACGGACGAAGTTATATTGGATGGTTCTACTTCTAGTACGGGGAGTAATATTGCTTACGTTTGGCAAAATGGGGGAGGAGTAAGCTTAGGCAATACGCCTACGATCTCGGTGACCGAAGCAGGGGCTTATACCCTCACCGTAGAAAATACCACGAACGGTTGTACCATTTCAGATGAAGTAATTGTTACGCCCGACGTCGACTTACCGGTTTCGGACGCAGGTCCTGGAGGAGTGTTTAATTGTGATTTGTCAATGATTACACTTAATGGTGCCAATTCTTCTATCGGGGACAGTATTACTTACCAATGGGAATATGAAGATGGTACGCCATTAGGCAACGATTTAACGATAGATGCAACAACTCCTGGTACTTATTACCTCATTGTTAGCAATAGTGAAAATGGTTGTGAGGCAAGTTCTAGTGTAGCGCTTACGCAAAATTTAACGGAGCCCACACCACTCGCTAGTCCGGACGGCATACTTAGTTGCATGAATAACGACGTCGTACTATCCGGCGAAGATTCTGATGGCATTGGCACTTTATCTTATCAATGGTTAGATGATACGCAAAGTGAAATTGGAACTACGGCTACCATAAATGTCACCACAGCGGGGGAATACGAATTAATCATCACGGATGCCGCCAATGGCTGTACTGCCGAAACAACACTTACCGTCAACGAAAATTTTGAGGAGCCTATTCCCGATATCCAAGGGGGAGGAATCATTGATTGTACAAACGCCCAATCTACTTTAAATGGAAATAATTCTACTGGAATTGGTGGTCTAGCTTATCAATGGTTAGATGCTGATAACGCAGAAATAGAAACCGAAGCGATTGTAGTCGTCGAAGAGGCAGGTGTATATACTTTGGTAATTACCGACGCTACAAATGGTTGTACAGCGCTCGAAACGATTGAAGTGATGGCTGATCTCGCATTACCAAATGTCGATCCTGGCCTAGGAGGTACTATTGATTGTACGCAAGGAAGTATTATTTTGGGCGGAGTTGCGACGAGTACGGGCACCAATTTTAATTATAGTTGGCAAAATGAAGCTTTGACGCTTTTAGGAACAGACTCAACTCTAGAAGTTACTACGGAAGGTACTTATACTTTATTCGTTAGTAATTCAGATAATGGTTGTACCTCGGAAGCAAGTGTTACCGTAACGGAAGATCTTGTTTACCCAACAGCAATTGCCGGAGATGACCAAACTTTTACTTGTGCAACGACTACCTTGACCTTAGATGGAAGCGGCTCTACCAATGGTTCAAATATAAATTATAGCTGGACGAATGGACTTGGCGTAGAGCTAGGAACGGAAGCCGTACTTGAAGTTGCGGAAACGGGACCTTTTACTTTAACCGTCAGCAATACGGAAAATGGTTGTAGTATAACAGACGAATTAATTATCACTCCCGACGTAGATTTACCTACTGCGGATGCAGGTACCGGAGGAACGATCAACTGTTCAGTAAGTAGTATAACACTAAGTGCCGTTAATTCAAGCGTTGGAACAGATATTACTTACGAATGGTTGGATGAAGATGAGATCAGTTTAGGTATGGGAACGGAATTGATGGTTAGCGATTCTGGGGTTTATACTTTAATGGTTCAAAACCAAGAGAATGGTTGTGCAAATTTCGCTACCGTTGAGGTACTGGAAGATACCACCAATCCAATTGCGGATGCTGGTCCTAATGCTCAGCTAAATTGTGCCGTGAATATGGTTACCTTGGATGCTTCCAATTCTAGTGCAGAAAATGGCAGTTTGAGCTTTACTTGGTTGGATGCGAATGCCACAGTGCTCGGTGTAGCACAACAATTGAATGCCTCAACTGCTGGAGACTATAATGTAGTGGTAACCGCAGAAAATGGTTGCACTGCAATGGCTTCCGTAATCATCACAGAAGATACTAATACACCCATTGCCGATCCGGGAACAGCAACGGTATTAGATTGTATAACATCTAGTTTTGAATTAGGTGGACCCAATACAAGTACGGGAACGAATATCTTGTATCAATGGTTTGATGCGAATAATGTTGAGTTGGCAACGACTCCTAATCTTACGGTAACGAGTTCGGGAGCATATACCTTATTAGTTACAGATAGCACAAATCAATGTAGTGCAGAAGAGAGCGTCACAATCACAGATAATTTTGATTATCCACTTGCGGAGCCTTCCCCTGGAACCACTTTGACTTGTGATAATACGGGACATATCTTGAGCTTAGCTAATTCTACTCAAGGACCAGATATCACTTATACTTGGTTAAACGAACTCAACCAATCAATTGGTACGACGGATAGTATTTTGGTGACAACGGCGGGTGTTTATACCTTGGTCGTAAGCAATAATTTAAATAGTTGCAACGACTCAACGGAACTTATCGTCGCCGAAAATATAACAGCACCATTCGCAGATGCTATTTCAGATGCAAATTTAGATTGTACTACTTTATCCGCCGAATTGGACGCGTCTAGTTCTAGTATTCCCTTTGGAACACTCGCTTACGCTTGGTCGGATATTAATAATTTACCTTTAGGAAATACGGCTCAAATTAATGTGATTACTCCCGGTATCTATCAATTGACGGTAACCGCCGAAAATGGTTGTACCGAGACGACAAGTGTAACTGTCACGCAGGATATCGTTAACCCTAGTGTTGATGCGGGCGAACCGGGGATTTTAGATTGTGCTTTGACGAGTTGGGAGTTGGGTGGAACGAGTACCAGTATCGGAAATAATATTAGCTACGAATGGTCGGATGAAACGAATACCGTGATTGGCAATACGCCAACCCTGACCGTTAGTGATACTGGAACTTACCTCTTTACCGTATACAATACCGATAATAATTGTAGTGCTTTAGATACGGTCATCGTGACGGAAAATGTATTAGCTCCCGTAGCGGATGCTGGCGCTGATGGTATTTTAAATTGTAACCAAAATGCCTTGACGCTCGGTGGAACAACAACAACGACTGGAACAAATATTTCCTATCAGTGGCTAACGGCAAGCGGTGACGTCGTTGGAAATGAAATTGATTTATCTATCGATGAACCCGGAACCTATACTTTCGTCGTACTGGATAATTCAAATGCTTGTGCGGATATGACAACGGTTGAGGTAACGGATGATTTTGTCCTGCCTTCGGCGAATGCGGGACCAGATGGGATTTTGACTTGTGATAATACGGATTATCAACTCAACGGAATGAGTTCTAGTAATGGTGTAGATTTTGACTATGAGTGGAGAAACGAATCTGGCGCACTCATCAGTAATGAAGTCAACACAACGGTAAGCGAAACAGGAAACTATACTTTAACCGTGATTAATACAATCAATGGTTGTAGAGATAGTGCACAAGTAAATGTTACTCCAGACGATAATTTGCCAACGGCAGTTGGTGGCAACGGTGGCGTCTTAAATTGTGCGATTGCTACGGTTAACCTTGATGGAAGTGCGTCGAGTACCATTAGTGGAAACACAAGTTACGTTTGGCAAAATGATGTGGGCACCACCCTCGACAACGTACCAGATATAGCGGTAACGACGGCAGGATTGTATACGCTTATAATTACAGATGAAAATAACGGCTGCACCGCTACAGCGACCGTAGCCGTGACAGAAGATCTTGCCGCTCCGGAAGTAGAGGCGGGAGAAATAGATACTTTGAACTGTACTTCCACGAGTGTGAATTTAGCAGGAACGGCTACGGGCAATGGAAATTTAATTTACGAATGGTTTGATGCACAGGCTAATTCTTTGGGGAACCAAGCTTCTGTATCGGTTGACCTTCCGGGAACCTATACTTTAGTGGTGACGAATACAACGAACCAATGTTCTGCCAATGATACGGTCGCTGTGATACCAGATAACAATGCACCAATTGCCGCAGTTGCCCCTAGTGATATTTTGAATTGTGTGGTTAGCTCGGTAGTACTCGATGGAACAGCCTCTTCGGCAGGAAACAATATAACTTACCAATGGCTCGATGCCCAAGGTGGATTATTAGCAGCAGAAAATACGGTCACGGTCAACGGACCAGGGAATTATACTTTATTGGTTACCGATAATAGTAATGATTGTAATACTACGGAGGAAGTTGTGGTATCGCAAGATATTGCTCCGCCAATTCCCGTTATTGCTCAAAATAATCCACTTTTAAATTGTGCGGTGAGCAGTATTGTTTTGGATGCAAGTGGTTCTCAACCTTTGGGGAATTTAAATTTTGATTGGTCGACGGCGAATGGTAATTTCTTATCTGGACAGAATACGGTAAATCCAGAAGTAAATGCCACGGGCAGCTATGATTTAGTGATTACGAATACGGTGAATGGTTGTACGAGTACAGAATTGATTGTGATCGACGCTGATTTGGCTTTACCACAAATCGAGATTGCAACTCCACCCGTGATTAATTGTTACGAACCTACCATTAACTTGAATGCGAGTAACTCTTCCTCAGGACCTTCCTTTATTTATGATTGGAATGGTAACGTAGGAGGTATTGTTGCTGGAGCTACGAGTTTGACCCCGATGGTGAATCAAGCAGGAACCTACAGCTTAGTAATTACCAATCAGATAAATGCTTGTACTCAAATTGCTTCAATTATGGTGCTCGAAGATACGGAAGCACCAGTGGCGGAAGCGGGCGAGGGAGGCGAATTGAATTGTACGCTGACGGAAATTGATCTGGATGGTGCAGGATCTTCTACAGGCGGCATCTACGGTTACTTATGGTCCTCTAATAACGGTACGATTCTCAGTGGAGCAACTACGCTTACGCCCATTGTAAATGCAACGGGGAATTATCAATTGAGGGTAACAAATATCGAAAATGGTTGCTCGGGAATAGACGAAGTATTGATTACGGAAAATGTGAATTTACCCAACGATGCGGAAGTGATTCCTTACGAGCCAATTTGTTTTGGCGATTACGGATCAATTGAAATTATCGCAGTAACCGGTGGTACCGGACCGTACTTGTATTCTTTAGATGATGGGCAATCTTTTTATGCGGATAGCATTTTTTATAATTTAAATCCAGGAACTTACGATTATACCATTCAGGATGTTTTTGGTTGCTTATACGAAAGTTCAATTGTAGTCCCTACAGTAAATGAAGTAGCGGTTTATTTAGAACCAGAAGTAACGTTGGAATTGGGCGATTCTTTACAATTGATTCCTGATTTCAGTATCCCCGAAAATGAAATTGATAGTATCGTTTGGTCTCCCGCGGCTGGTTTGAGTTGTACGGATTGTCTGTATCCTTTTGCCAAACCATTAGAGACGACGCGCTATACCGTGAAGATATTTAATCGTAAAGGTTGTGAAGATCAAGATGATATTTTATTGCGGGTAACGCGCCCAGATGGTATTTATATTCCGAATGCTTTTTCTCCAGATAGTGATGGACAGAACGATGAATTTATGATTTATGCGAATGATTTAAGTATCGCACGAATTACAAGATTTGAAGTTTTTGATCGTTGGGGAGCATTGGTTTTTGCGGATGAAGATTTCCAGCCGAACGATCCTGCGCATAGTTGGGATGGTCGCTTTCAAGGTAAGATACTAAACCCCGCAGTATTTGTGTACTGGGCGGAAGTGGAGTATATTGACGGGACGAAAGTGTTGTTTGAAGGAGATGTAACGATTGTGCGGTAAGCATTTTTAAAATAGAAATAAGATAGCGCTTGGGTTTTTATTCTAGAAAATCCAAGCGCTTTTTTATGGAATGTTAGCAGTGGCTTTGAGCGTATTTTGTAAAATAAAATCAAGGCTTAAAGGCTTCTTTCAGTTGATAGAAAAAACGTTCAATCAAACGCAAGTCTTCGGTGATAATCTCTCCTTGTCCCTGCATTTCTTGCCGAAAGACAAGTTCTTTTTGATAGCTGGTAATTAGTTTTTCGGGCAAGGTGACTTCTACGGAATAGCGCCCTTCTACATCCGTTACCAAAGAAATTTTGCTGATGTTTCCTTTGAGCGTTCCAAACTCAGTCTCAGGGTAATTTTCTAATTTGAGGTTGACAATTTGACCAAGTTTCATTTTTCCAGAATTTAACGCTGGTGTTTTTAAGCGCGCCAAATAGCCTTGATGTTGTGTGGGAATAATGGTGAAAATAAGATCACCAGCGGTGACGGTTTGATTCTTTGTCCAATAATCTAGAAAGGCTACTTTGCCAGCGATGGTAGATTTTAAAATGTACTTCAACTCCCAATCTTTAATGGCTTTTTTTAATTTTACAAAAGATTGAATAACATTCCGCAGTAAGTTCTTTTCTTCTTTAGTTCGGTTGATGCTAATATTTTGCGTGGTTAGCTTTGCGTTATCAATGGCTTCTTTGGCTTGGGAAATACTGATGCTTCCATTTTTAAAACCTCGCTCTGCTTGTAGCATCGCCATTTGCTTAGTTTCATAATCTTGAGCAGCGATAAGTCCTTCTTCAAACAATGCTTTGCTTCGTTGTAAATCTATCTTTTGTAAGGCTAATTCTGACGCATTTAAGCTTTGTTGGTTTTCCAGACTTTGCAAACGATTGCGTAGCTCTGAGAGGGAATTGCGATTGGCGACGAGTTCGTTAGAGAAAGGTTGTAGTTTTTTATTTAATAAATACTGATCATAACTATTTTCGAATAACGCAAAGTCGGATTCTATTTCGCCTAAAAATAAAATGGGTAAACTATCCATTGGAAAATAAAAGTACGCTTTGTTGAGTCGGATTTGATTGACCTTTGCTGCTAGCAGTGAAACATCTTTAAAATTAGCGGTGTTTTCGAGGATGGCTAAGGGCGTATTGACCGCTACTTTTTCCTGATCGATTACGAGTAAACTATCTATCTTTCCCGAAACTTTAGCGAACTCTTTCTGCGGACTTTCTTGCGTAGTAATTAAGGCCTCAGCTAAAATAACATCGGGGTACTTAACAAACCAGCTAATTGAAATTAATGAAATAATGATTGCCAGAATAAAGGCATTTCCCCAGCGAATCATCCAATGCGGAATCGCCGTAAGGATTTCCTGTACTTCTTCGCTCCGTAAAGCGATATTTTCTAATTTATTTGGCATACTATAATTTTTGTTTTGGCGATTTGAATATAAGTAGGTTTATACCAATTTTTATTTTCCTAATTCCAGTTGGTTTTTTACCAAATTATAATAATGACCTTTTTGCTGAATTAAGCTTTCGTGGTTTCCAATCTCAATAATTTTTCCGTCGTCTAAGACTACAATTTGGTGCGCCCGTTTCACCGTACTCAGGCGATGTGCAATGACAACTGCCGTTTTATTCGCAAAAAAGCGATTGAGTTTTTCCATGATAATTTTTTCATTATTGGCGTCAAGCGCAGAAGTCGCTTCGTCAAAAAATAATAACTTAGGATTTTTATAAACGGCGCGAGCAATCAGCAAACGTTGTTTTTGTCCAGTACTCAAACCAACACCTTCGTTTCCAATTTTGGTGTTGACGCCTAGCGGAAGACCATCAATGTAATCCGAAATATTTGCAATGTCGATGGCGTTTGCAAGCTTTCCTTTATCAATGTAATCTTCGCCCACAGCAATGTTGCTCGCAATAGTTGCATTAAAAATATAACCTTCTTGCATCACAACGCCACAGTAATTTCGCCACGATTTTTGCGAGATGGATTGTAAGTTGAATTGATTAACTAAAATTTCTCCTTTTTCTACTTCGTAAAATCTTAAAAGCAATTTCATTAAAGTCGTTTTTCCACTGCCACTGACACCAACGATGGCGGTCGTTTTATGAGGTGGAATGAGTAAGGACAAGTCTTTTATAACGGGTTCTAAACCACCCACGTAGCGAAAAGAGATGTTCTTTAACTGGATAGCAGCTTCGGCTGGAATCACTTCTATTTTTGTTTCCCCCGCTTTTTCCTCATCTTCTTTATTGTGAATTTCGCCCAAGCGATCAATGGATATTTTTGCATCTTGTAAGTCCCGCGTAAAATTAATAAACTGACTAATAGGCGTGTTGAGTTGACCTACGATGTAACTAATCGCCATCATCATTCCTAAGGTGATCTCGCCGTCAATCACCAACTTCGCCGACAAAATAGTAATCAGCATATTTTTGATTTCGTTGATGAAATTTGATCCGACACTTTGGGTTTGTTCCAACGCTAAATTCCTAGAAGCAATTCTAAATAATCGAGCTTGTACAAATTCCCAATTCCAACGCATTCTTTTTTCAGCATTGTGTAACTTAATCTCTTGCATGCCATTAATTAACTCAATTACTTTGCTCTGTTCTTCCCCGAGTTGTGCAAAACGTTTATAATCTAATTCTTTCCTTTTCTTAAAAAAGAAGAGCACCCAAGTAAAGTAAATTACACTTCCCACTACAAAAATCATAAAGATTTGTAAGCTATAATACGCCATGACAAAGCTGAAAATGACGAGGTTGAAAATCGAAAACAAAACGGTCAAAGAAGAGGTCGTCAATATTTGTTCGATGCGTTTATGGTCATTGATGCGTTGTAATAAATCACCAGTCATGCGGACATCAAAAAAAGATATGGGAAGTTTCATCAGCTTGATGAAAAAATCTGAAATCAAGGAAATATTAATCCGAGTACTCAAATGCAATAAAATCCAACTCCGAATAATATCGAGCGAAGCTTTACCAATGTATAAAAATAATTGCGCAAAAAGTACGAGATAGACAAAGTGAATGTCTTGATTGTTAATTCCTACATCGACGACACTTTGGGTCAAAAAAGGAAGAATCAATTGCAGTAGACTTCCAGCTAGCAATCCAAGAATTAGTTGGACAATGAAAGCTTTGTACCGAAAGAGATATTTGAAAATAAAACTGAAACCAAACTTTTCATCCGCTTCAAATTCTTCTTGGTAAAATAACGGACTCGGTTCTAATAATAAGGCAATTCCTTCTTCGGTCGTATCATCCGTGTTTTTACCAATCCATCGTTCTAAAAAATCTGCTTTCGTGTAACGCAGTAAACCGTGTGCCGGATCAGAAATATAGACTTTGTTTTTCTTGATTTTATAAACGACGACGTAATGATTTTTGTCCCAATGTAGAATACAAGGAAGTGGCGCTTCGAGTAAAATTTGGTAGGAGAGTTTAACACCTAATGAACGAAAACCAATTTTCTCAACAGCGTCACTTAAGCCCAATAAACTACTTCCTACACGGGTGGTTTCGCTAAGTTCCCGCAACTGTTGGGTATTGATAATCTTACCATAGTGTTTCGCTATAATTTTGATGCAAGTAGGACCACAATCTTTCGATTCGGTTTGTCTGTAATTCGGAAATTTTTTCATAAAAAAGCATGAAGTAGGAGGGATTTCTCCCTCCTGTGATGATGGTTTAAAGTTTACATTCCTAGCCCTGAAACTGGCGTCGAGCCATCTGGACAAGTCGTATTACAATCTACAGCCACGATTTCTAAATACAAGCCATTGTAGACTATGCAGCCACAGTTATTACGTTCTGTCGGTAAGATCAATCCTCCATTAATTGATTGCTGCTCTTTTTTGTTTAATGGCTTCGCACCATTTAATTGATTTAATTTTTTCATGATAATAGTTTTTGATTACTATAAATGAGTCTGTTTTGGTGAAATAAAAGGAAAATTACGTGCTGCGCTTAGCAAAGTATAGCACGTAATTTTCAACTGTTGCTTTTTTTATAGTGAAATTTATCTACTTTATTTAAGTCTCACCACGCAGGTTTTTTTAGAACCAAAAGCAACCGTAGCCTTGCCCACCCGAAGGTGTTTGGTCACAAAGACCCGGCTCGCATAATACAAATCCACTTGGATAAGTCTGACAACAACGACTACCTTTTTGGGTACATTGACCGCTGCTGTAACCACCACTGATTGATCGCTTTTCTGTGCGACTAAGTGTTTTTGCTCCTTTTAAATTTGACAGATTTTTCATAATAGTATTTTTAAAAGTGAAAATTACTTCGAACAATTAAAGACACTCAAAGCTTATGTCTATTCTTTTTCAAAAAAAAACTTAGAAACAAGCACAAGTTCCATTGGATAATAACATCCCTCCGGAACAATGGCCTACACCACATTGACCTGGACCAGTGCCACAACATTCTGGGTCACCACCACCTTGACAAGTAGGTTGTAAAGTTAAACGACCACCATTAACCTCTTTTAATTCTCTGAGATTAAGTGCTTTTGCTCCTTTTAAATTTGATAGATTTTTCATAATAGTGTTTTTAAAAAATGAAAGTGCTTTGAACGATTAAAGACACTCAAAGTTTGTGTCTACTCTTTCGCGAAAAGATTTCTTTAAGGTTTATTTGTGAGGAATAGTTACCGTTGATTAGTCGGAAAGAACAACATCAATTTCGTTTTGTTCGATGAGTTCTTCTACGAAGTAAATTAAATCACCACGATCGTATTCCACTGGGAATTGTTTACCAGCGACAAATAAGGCTGGAGTGAAATTAATACCATGAGTTCTACACCATTCCGCTTGCGTCCGTAAGGAACTCTCGTAAGCATTTTTTGTATTTCCTGTCTGTTGTGCAAGCCAAGTGGGAAGCGCTACTTCCGCGTGGTAAACTTCGTCGAGCGCTTTTTCAACTGCAGATTTTCCTTGCGTTGCAAAAATGTGGAGGAGTTGAGCCGCGACTTGATAACCGATGTCTTCTTGATCAATTTCCCTAAAATTAAACCGGATGATTAGCTTAAGTTGGTCGCTAGCACTTTTCAATACTTTGCTAATATCTTGGTGAGCTTCTTTACAATAGAAACAACGAGGATTGGTCACTAAAATAATTTCGAGTGGTGCGTCGAATGCTCCCAATACAATTTCTTGTGGAATGTCAATAGAAGCATTTAAGGACTCCCCGCGTTGGTGAAGGGCTTGGAAAATGGAGAAGTTTCGTTTAAACTTAAAATGCTTTAGCTTGAGCGCACCTAATTCCTTTTTTTGTGCCAATAGATCTTTTACGGTCTTCCATGTACCGATAGCAATCAACGTGCTGAATAGAAAAATTAGACCAGTTTTTAGTGAAAGCGAAAGCATCGCAAAAGAAAAATCACTCGTAAAAACACTTACCGCTTGCAAGACTAAAACACCCGCAATCGCCAAACATAAAGGACACCATTTTTGTACCACCCAACGTTGGTAATACAGGGAGTAAAGGACAACTGGAATGGCACTCCAACTCAAAAGTACAATCAATGTAATCGGCAGAGCGGTAGTAAGAAAATAAAAAGTCCAATACAATATATAGCTACCAAAAATGACGATACTCAAATCACTAAGTTTTAAAAAATTTAGGATTTTTGCACCTTTGGAAAGTAGTACATCGTCGCAGCTCGTTTTCTCTGATTGTTGGCAAAAACGATCCGTCGTTGGAGAAGTAAAACCAAGCTCATGTTGCACAATCAGTACGCTAAAAGCAAAACCAATTATACTCAATAAAAAGTGTAGGCTCGCAAATAGATTTCCTTGGATAGCGATAAAATAAGCCATCAATAAAAAAAGACCAACGAATAGTATTTTAGTGGAAAAGAAGCTTGGTTCATCCTTCGCTTCCGTAAGCGCTGTTTCCTCTTTTTCGACGGCGAGAATAATGCCGTCCCAGCGCTGAAGGAAGCTGGCTTGATCTAACAATTGAACCTTATCGGTATCATCAAAAATTTCCCATCGGTTCTGCTGCTTAGCCACGAGCATCAATTGTTTTTCTTTTGCTCCCATTAAGTTAGCAATGAAGTAGTCGGGAAGTTCTGGTAAAACATCAGCTTGCACAGGGACTTGCAACGCGAGGTTAGTAATCCCAAAATGATTCAATACGCCCGTCAAAGCGTGAAGACTAGGATAAGAAGGATGACTTTGTAATTGAAGTTTTAATTCTGCTTCGTTAACACGAATACGATGGCTGTTCAAAAGCTGTGCTAACAGCTGATAAAGTTCTTTTCTCATAAGTATGTAAATTCCGATTGTACGAGTTCTTTAGAAACTCGACAATGCTATTGTTGAAGATGAATATTAACTGTAGAGTATGTTCTTTAGGGGAAACGTATTTCACAGATAACCCAAGGCATCTGAAAAAAGGAGATTTTTAAAATTTGTTAGAAAGAGCGAAATTCTTATCGAATAACTTTATTGCTAGAAATAAAGAATTTGTAGTGCTATTAAATTTTAAAGAGGATAAAGCGGATGGAGTATTTCTATAAAAGTTAAGTAATAATAACTATAACTTTTCTTAATCTTGCTATTGATCGCAAATAACTTTTCAAATAGTTTGAAAAATAGAAGTACGTTCTTTATAAAACGACACTTTTGAAGAAATAGTGTTGTGTATAGAAAATATTTTGTTGAAAATAATAAAATACTGGGTTTGTACTTACAAAAGCTATCGCAAAAAGCCATTTCAATTTTAATCGGTAAATTTGCAATACAAATAATATTTTTAATTGATATTGGAGCATTATTTGTAAGAGTCGAATAATAGTAAGTAGTTCGCGGAAATTGAGTTTACAATAAGCTTAAAAGGCTTTCAAGTTATTAGTTAATTTGATTCTGCAAACTACTTAAGTACCAAGACAAATTAACTCACTTATTAATTAACTTGCACTATCTTTTGAACAGTCTCTTCGTTGCTCAAAGTCTTCCTAAGCAAAGGCTTAGGGCGGTTTTCGCGTCTCAATACTGTCCAAAATCTAACACAATTTAATGGTAAAATAATTTTAACAACTACTTATTAAAAAATAAAAGTCTATGAAAAATTTTAAAAAAATAATCTTGCTCACCTTTTTCTTGCTAAGTTTTACCGTAAACATTTGGGGACAACCGGAGGCGACTACTACAAAAAATAAAAACATTACGGCTGATTTACTACTGGCCTGTGGAGATCATTTTCAATTAACGGACGAAGTGAGTATGTATAATGATATTTCGGTCGTTGGCGACTACGTTGCGTGGGGGAATATATTTGGTGATATTAAGTTGTATAAAATATCTACGGATGAAATTATTTCAATTTATACGGGAACGGATTTTGATTTCAACTCGTGGGTACAGCTTGACGAAACTTATCTTTATTTTAATACTGAAACAGGTGGTTTTCGCAAATACCATTTGCTAGATGAAACAATAACTTACCTGTACGGGGATAGTTTTAATGGTGCCATGATTGCGGGAAATAATATGGCTTCTGTTGAAAGTGTAGGTGGCTTGAACTTGGAAGTGTTCTATAAAGATCTTACAGGGACAGGCGACGCAGTAAATATTTCAAATAATCCAGATTCAGATCGTTTCTTTTTCGTTGGAGAAAATGCAATTGCTTGGACGAGCAGCAATAATGCAGTGGAACAATTGATGGTATATGTGCCAGCGGATGGAACGAACCAAGGCGAGGTTGTTGTGACGACACCTAATACGAGTGCACTAGATATATATCGACCAATTATTGTGGGAAATCAAGTTTACTTTTCTAAAAAGAATGGAGATTTCTATCAACTGTGGTCTTATGATATACAAACAGCAGCAACTCCCGTTTTACTTTTAGATTTGTCTAGTAATCATCATGTTAATGCTGCGTATGGGGATTATTTAGTTTTGCGAAATAGCGAACAGGTCAAACTTTACAAGATTAGTGACGGTACCGTAGTGGATCTTCCCAATAGTAATAATAATGGTGCAACGAGAATTAATGGTCAGTATGTTTTTTGGGAAAACGAAACAGTAGCTACTGGTAATGATATCTTTAGATATGATATTACTCTTCAACAAAGTACTGTTTTTGCAAGTACGCTGGTACAGGATTTCATAATTACAATATCGGAAGACTATGCCGTATATGCACAAGGT
>JBGCFY010000129.1:0-9779 GCA_045110315.1 Saprospiraceae bacterium | reverse complement strand
AAATTAGTTGTAAGCGCTTGGTTTTCAAGATGAAGCTCCATTTTTTTTTCGTAGCCATAGCTACGGGGAAAAAAATTAGCTGAAATATTGGAAATCAATGGCTTGCAAATAAATCATCTATCTATTTTAAAACAACTTCTTATTTTAATTTTTGATTCGGGTATTGGTTTATGGCAGGAATGCGGTAAACCAATATTTTTTGTGATTTAGCTTGGCTCCTAACTTATATTGGAGCTATATTACAATTGTTTCCTTAAACAACTACCCAGTCTACTCATGTCAAAACTACCTTTCGTACAACTCGAAGAAACCCTAAACTTCTCTGGTGAAATACTATCGCATCATTGGAACGAAAAAGCTATGGAACTTATCGTTTTGGTGAAACAGCAAAACACCATCATCCTGACAAAATTATTTGAAGATAATAAACAGGAAAGTCAAGTGCTTGAATGGCCAGATGTGGATGATTCAGCCTTTGCTTGTAAGGTTTTACTGTCCGATCAAGGTGATCATATTCTCCTGTTTTTATACCAAAAAATATTGGTTTATTCGTGGACTAACCAAGCACTAAAAGCTTCTTTACAAGCAACCGAATTAGGAAAGGAACTTGAGTTTGAAAAGGCTGACTTTCTTCCCGACAAAACGATATGGGTAAGTGCGAAAGAAGAAAATAATATTTATTTGGTTCATTGGAATTGGGAAAAGGGTCAATTTGATTGGTCTTCGCTCAGGGTCGATATCCCCGTGACTTATTTTGAAGGGGGAACGACATTGGATTGTCACGAACTGGTTATTCATCCTACAAAATCGCTTTTCTTTGGCTTGGCAGATGTTGATCATGGTGGGTATAACAACAAAGTTTTCTATACCTGGCCGCCGGAAGCAAGAAGTTTAAGCTATTTACATCCACAAGCATTAGCCCAAGACACGGGAACTTCAATTGCCCACACTTTTAATACTGCTGGGGATAAAATAGCGGGGGTTAAAGTGAATATAGGATCGGAGTACAGTGAGGTTTCTTACGAAATCAAAGTGTATGCTTTAGCGGATTTGAGTAAAGTCATTCATCAGTATACGATTACGGGACAAGAGAATGGATTACTATCGTTACATTTTTTGGCAAATGACAATTTTATTTTGATCGAAGGAACAGAGCGATTTAAGCTGGTAGACTTAGCAGCACAAAAAGTAGTTTTTCAAAGTACACATCGAGATCACGATGTACAGTTTAGTCCTCAAAAGCTAAAATTTTTTACGCGAAAAGCTAATCAGCTTTTTTGCTATAAATTAGCGGCTCCTTTATTTACAGTCCAAACGATGCTTGCGCAACAGGAAGTCAAAAAGATTTTAAATAGTACTGCAAAACCGTCGAAACTTTCCATTGTGAAAGAAATCAATTTGAGTGCAGGTTTAGGCTTAATCCCTACCTTATCCGTTTATTTTGAATTCTATGATGCTTCTTTTGACATTCGGTCAAAAAAACAAATTCGAGGCGATCAATTGCCCGACGAGGTAGAAAAAGCGGTAAGCGATTGGTTTGATGCAAACCAACAATCCCAATTATCAATTTGGGAAAAACAAATTAGCCAAAAAGAAAAATATACGGTAGAGACAACGTTAGGAAAAATTGAGTTTTACCCTCAAACGGAAAAAGAACGCAGTAGAAGTGCTCCGATGATTAAGATGGTATACGAATCGGAAGTAGTCAATATTTACTTTCTTCAGCAACTTTATTTGACACAATTTCCCGAAGAAGTTGCCACCGCCGCAAAAGAATGGCTAAGGAATAACTACGATTTAATTACTGAGCCTTGGAAGAAGGAACATTATTATGCCCAATTCAAGCTATTTGACTTTACGGATCAAAAAACTAAGTTAGTAGATGTCAATACGAGTAAGACTAAAACCCCAAAGTCTAAAAGTAAAGGCTTATTCGGTCGCTGGTTAGATTTTTTTAAGGACTAAGTGATATACTAGTTTTAGTTTAAAAACAACTTCATAAATACTTACTTTCCCTAAAGAACTTCCCAGCGTAGAACTTAATGTTTGCAAATCTTGTTAACTCATTGGCGAAGAAGTCGATTGAGGTGTAAATAAGAAGCTTTACCTGAACGCTTTTCTTTCTACTACGTTATCAAAGGGGAACGGCGGATCATACCCGCTAAAACCTAATCGCTATTCACATTCAAAACTACAAACGGCAAATATGAGAATCTTACTAACCGGTGCTACAGGATATATCGGAAAACGCTTACTCCCCGATTTAATAAAAATGGGACACGAGGTGATTTGTTGCGTGCGGGATACAAAACGTTTTAATCCTCCGGCGTCGCTAAAAAAGAGCATTGAAGTCATTCAGTTAGATTTGTTGGATAAACCTTCCTTGGCAAAAATACCGAAAGATATTGACGGTGCTTATTACTTGGTACATAGTATGTCTGCGGAAGGAGATTATCAGCGGGTCGAAGAAGAATCTGCTATAAACTTTCGCGAAGCAATTGATCAAACGAATGTAAAACACGTCATTTATCTCAGTGGGATTGTCAACGAAGAGAATCTGTCAGCACATTTAAGTTCTAGAAAAAATGTAGAAGTTGAGTTGCGTAAGGGAATGTATAATTTTACCACGTTAAGAGCAGGAATTATTATTGGTTCGGGAAGTGCTTCTTTTGAAATTATTCGTGACTTAGTGGAAAAACTACCGCTCATGATCGCTCCGAAATGGTTAAATACTAAATGCCAGTCTATCGGAATTACAGATGTGCTTGCTTTCCTTTCTCTATCTTTATTTCATCCCGAAACTTTCAATCGGAATTTTGATATTGGCGGAGCGGATGTTTTATCTTACAAGGATATGCTACTCGGATTTTCTAAGGTTAGAAACTTGAATCGCCGCATTTTCATTTTACCAATTATGACGCCTCGGCTTTCTTCGTACTGGCTTTATTTTGTAACTTCAACTTCTTATCGACTGGCGACAGCTCTGGTAGATAGCATGAAGATTGAAGTGGTTTGTAGAGATCAAGAACTTAATGGAATCCTCGGAATTACTCCAATTGGCTACGAAGAATCCTTAAGAAGAGCCTTTCAAAAAATTGAAAATTATGATGTCGCTTCTAGTTGGAAAGATGCTTATGTGAGTAGCGGATTTTCTAGAAATCCTTCTGATTTTATTCAGGTGCCTTCGTACGGTTGTTTTAAAGATCAACACGTGAATCCTTATGATGATCGAGCGACTTGTATTAAAAAGATTTGGCGAATTGGTGGAGAAACGGGTTGGTATCACGGGACTTGGCTGTGGAAGTTAAGAGGTTTTTTGGATAAACTCGTAGGTGGAGTTGGCTTAAGAAGAGGTCGAACGAATAAGAGTGAAATTAACGTTGGCGATGCTTTGGATTTTTGGCGTGTTTTGTATGCGGATAAAGAAGAGGGAAGACTATTGCTATACGCAGAAATGAAATTGCCAGGAGAAGCATGGTTGGAGTTTAAAATTAGCGGCAAGAACTTAGTACAAACGGCTACGTTCAGACCACTAGGGATTTTAGGAAGGTTATATTGGTACGCCGTTTTGCCGTTTCATGGTTTTATCTTTAAAGGAATGATTCGAAAACTAACCCAAGGGAAAAGCCAAAACTCCCCAAAAATCGAAGTAAATACGATAGAAACATGAGTTAGCTGATTGAATTTAAATATGCGCTAAAACAAAATGAATAAAGCTTATTACCATAAAACTAATTCACGTAGTCAAAAATTGCGCACCGAGTTGGCACGCGCATCGACTCCGTTTCATTTTCCTTTGCGCAACTTACTACATCGGAAAGAAGATTTAGTGTTGCGTTCCCACGAAGAGTTAAGTACCACCTTAGCAAACCTATCTACGGCAATTTCAAGCTACGCAAAGCAATTAAATGCTGCGGATGCACTTCCCGTGCTCGTTCAGGCAGTAACGGATTTTTATTACCAAAAAGAAGGGAAATCGAAATCTAACAATGTGGGTTTAGCTTTGAAATCGAGCTGTACCTTTATTTTTCAAAACGTATGGGGAACACCACTCAAACAAGAAAATACGCTGAAAGATATTGTCCAATTGGTTAATGCAGTATTGCTGTACGAATCACTGCATAGTATGTACATCTTTTATCATTTTGTTGGAAATATTAAACTGACCATTTCGCCACGAGACATTCGGACGCCTAGTCGCTATCAATATCTTAACCAGGAAGTGCTGCGACTTACCTCCAAAACTAATTCGTTTCGTACCATTAAAGATGTTTTTAAAATTATTTGGAACGACCTGCGAGGATTTGAAGAAAAGGTACTTGCCGTTTTGACACTGCGTAGAAACGAAATCGAATTTTTTCAAGGTACTATTTTCGAAGCTATTCCTGCAAGTTGTACCGCGTTCTGGCTCGGGGTTTATTTGAGACTTTTATTGTATCGTCGATTGATGTCGCAAGCGAGTCAGCTTCGACAAACGGAGGATATTGCAGCATTAATGGGGATTCAAATCTTTCAAGAATTTCAAATTACTTTATCAGAAATTGCGCCGCCCGAAGTTATTGCCAATTGTGTTAAAAGTCTTTTCTGGGATAAAAATTTACCCTTAGATGGTTTATTCAATGAGCGTGGAAATCTATTAGCACATCGACCAATTATTCGGGTATCTTGCGAGCCGTTGTGTTTCGTGAGTTCGCCTTATTTGCTGATGGACGCGTTACATACTTTTATTGAAGCTTCGGTCATGAATTATAAAATTTCTACTGCGGCGACTTTGCCACCCATTATTTTTGAAAAATATATTGCCACTGCTTTTGAAGAACGTATCCTAGATTTGTTTCAAAAAACTTGTGACCAAGTAGGTTCGGTTTCAGCGAAAGCCGTCTGGAAAGTAGATAAGCAGTTCATCAAACTGTCGGAGGAAAAGTCTCCAGGACAAATTGATGTTCTAGGAGTCGTAGAGGAAGAGAAATTGATTTATGTTGTTGAAGCCAAAGTCTTAAAGGATCCTTTTTCTTTTAATGCCTTTCGGAATGTTGTCCAAAAAGTAGGGCGGGCTGATGATGCTAATTTTCACGCTAAATTAGCTAAAAAAATGTCTTGGCTTAAAGCCAACGCACCACAGTTTGCCGGTTACCAAATGATCGGTATCTTAGTCTTGGATAAATATGTGCCTTTGTGTTGGCAAGCGGATCACGTCGTACTTGATATCGAACAGTTGGAATCGTTAATTACACAGCATCGGCTTGCTGATTATTGTACAAAGAATGCCTTACCACCTCAAAAGTGATATCCATCAGGTTTTCTTTGCTTGATTCGTTTATTTGTATTGCGGTTTACCAAAGAGCCGCAAATTAATGTTTAGCTTTAAGGCTATGAATTACTTAGCGCATATTTTTTTATCCTTCGGTTCAGAAGATGTTTTAATCGGAAATTTTATCGCAGATTTTATCAAGAATAAAGAGTTGCCATTGTACTCAGCCTCGGTTCAAAAGGGAATTCTCCTGCATCGTGAAATTGATAGTTATACGGATAATCATGCAATTATTCGTCGCGGCGCCAAACGCTTACGCGCCAAACACGGAAAATACGCCGCCGTAGTTATCGATATTCTTTACGACAACTTACTAGCCAATAACTGGCAGGATTACCACAAGCAGCCGTTGCCTACCTATACAAAAACGGTTTATGCTATTTTCAAAAAACGAATGGAAGAGTTGCCGGAGTTGTTGCAGCGTAGCTTACCGCAAATGATGGCGCACGATTGGTTGACCCATTATCAAACAGATGAAGGAATTACTCGAGCGCTGAAAAGTTTAGATCGTCGTACGCGTTTTCCCTCTCAATTCGTGGTCGCTTTGGAAGAACTTAATCGGGATCGAGCGTTGTACAACGAAGAATTTCACCAGTTTTTCCCTGATGTAATAGAATTCGCTAAAGATTATCTAGCGAATTATGAAGATTAGAAAGTGGTTTTGCGATTATCCCTCGAAATGTAGAGAAAGGGTGAAGGTTCTAGAAAGTATTTTCTCAATAACGGTAGATTGATCTAAATCATTGTTAAAAATTAAGATATTGGAAATACCGTGAGAAACTTTAATTTCTGGAGAGAAGATAAAAAATGGAAAGAAAAACTGGATGCCCGCCCCATATTCAAAAGCAAAGTCCGTAGGCGCAATTTTTACCAATTCATCTGCCTGTCTCGTTCTAGAATCACTCGCTACGTCAAAGGAATACTTGATCCCCGCAACGACAAAGAGTCGCATATCATTATAGGGAGCAGATTTGAAACGGATGTGAAACGGCATTTCTACAAAAACAGACTCCACCTTTCTAGAATAGGGTAGTCGAGTTTCATCCGGCGAAGTATAGGCAATATTGCGTTCCGCAAAGGAAAGCGTCGGTAAAAATCGGAAATCAAAGTATTGACCAATCTTTAGGTTACTGACAATACCCAGATTGAATCCAGGACCACTCACCGGTTGTGCCGTTGCGATACTGTCATTTAAAATAAAACGCTTTGAATTAAAAATGTTAAAGCGAGAGGAATTATAAGCCAAGGTAATTCCAAAATAATATGGCTTTTGTTGGAAATCTAAGAAGTTATAGTTTCCTCTGGTACTCTGTGCTTCGGCTTCTGGACTAAACGAAACTCCTAAAATAAGCAAGATAATTATTTGCTTCCCGAATAAATGGAACAGATTCCTAGCGTTAAAGCTTTGCATTGATTTGATTTATATCCTGTTTTCGATAATACTTTTAAAAAATCATCTCCATCGGGAAAAGCTTGTACCGATTCGTATAAATACTGGTAGGCTTTTGGGTCCTTAGAAGTAAGTTTGCCAATCGTAGGTAGTACATATTTGAAATACCCATTGAAGAGCTGCTTGAAAGGAAAAATAGTAGGTCTAGAAAACTCTAAAACAATAAGTCTGCCATCCTGCTTCAAGACGCGTCGCATCTCTATTAATCCTTTCTCTAAATTTTCGTAGTTTCTTACTCCAAAAGCAACGGTAACGGCATCAAATGTATTGTCTTCGAACGGTAGATTCTCAGAATCCCCCAGTTTTAGTTCAATTTTTTCGGTAAGCCCTAGTTTTTTTATTTTCTTTTTGCCAATTTCCAACATTTCTGAGGAAATATCCACACCGATGATTTTATCCGTATTCAACTGCTTTTGACAAGCAATCGCCACGTCTGCAGTTCCCGTCGCTACGTCCAAAACGTACTTCGGAGCTTGCTCTTCCAAAAGCTTAATGGCTTGTTTGCGCCACGATTTGTCAATGCCCAAGGAAAGTAGTCGATTCAAAAAATCATAATAGGGCGCAATGTTATTAAACATTTTTGATACCTGTTGCTTCTTGCTACCACTTTCTTCGTAAGGTTTTACTGTCTTTTGCAAATCATTGAATATTTGTGTACGTTGCTTAAAGAGTCGGCAAATATAGCCTTAATCAAGAAGTAATGAAGATTTTTCTCCGAAAAACTGCTTTTGATACGTACTAGTTGAAAATCAATTGGTGAATTTTGATGAATTTGGCGCTGAAAACTATCCGGAATTTTGTCACCTATTTTTGCAAAACAAAATTTGGTATACACCTAATAGTTTTGCTAATGAGTGAAGTCGCTGTCGCTAAAAACAATTGCTAGGATTAAACGAAGCAAGATAGCGATTAAGTTTACCCATAAAATAAGGGTTTTAAGGATTAGTTTTTTATAGCACTCAAATTCTACAGATTTAACAAGCAGACGGCGCTAAAGTTTGCCCGATAGATGGAATAATTTATATCTATTTAACTATATGATGTCACAAAAGTAGCCAAAAGTGGATTTTTTATTTAAGAACTGCGATTAAATTTACGTCCAGCGACTGAGGTCATCTCAATTTTAACCGGAATCAAGTGACCTGTCAGATTTGCATCAGAACATTTACAAAAAACAAAACTATGCAGCGGCACGAAAGTGTCTAAAATCTGGCAGGTCCGCTTGAATCAAGCGTTCCCTACTTTTCCCCCCACAACAAGTCCCCAACTTCCCCTACGAGATTAATATTTTCCCCCTTACTATCATACACCATTTATAAAAGTAAGAATCATGAAAAAACCATTAATCAAGTGGCTACTCAGCCTGTGCGTCCTATGCATTTTGAGTTTCACCAGTTTTGCAAAAAAGGGCGATAAGGTTCCGGGTTACGTTATTCTCAATAACGGGCAAAAAATTACCGGTAAGGTAATCATCGGGAGTATAACCGACAATGAAGTTAAAGTCAAATTTATCCATCCTGGTAAAAGCAGAAAAACAGTTTATCGACCTAAGGAAGTCAAAGGATATGGCTACCAAGAAGTAGAAATTGACGAAATCGGCGATAAAGTTAAGCGTTGGGTCAATTTTTCTCGGCATAAAGTTGATTATCCACCAAAACCTTTTGCTTCGACTTTAGTTTTTATGGAGAAAGAAGAAATGGGGGCAATGACTTTATATTGCTATTACGTAGAAGTTAGAAATGACGTCAAGAATCCTTATAAATATTATTACTACTTGCAAGTCGATGATGGAAAAGTTCAAAAAGTAACGCGCGAGTCCTTTAAATCAATTTCAAAGACGCTTTTCAAGAAATATCCCGCTTTAGCTACTAGAATTGGACAAAAAAACTTTATTTACAGAAATCTGGATCGGATGGTAAGAGATTTCAATTATTGGGTTGTTAATCAGCACGATAGTAATGAATATCGGGTAGCACTAAAAGAAAATTAGACCAACTACCAAGGCTTTTTACTCCAAATACAAAAAATCAAAGGAAACTTGTGAATTAGTTTTTAAATAACTTGGATCTTAATATCCATTGCTGCTTTCGAAAAAGTGAGGAAAATAGCATTGATTTCCAAGGCTTTAGCTTTTAAGTTTTAGCATTTTTTAAATTTTTTTACTGGAAAGGCTAGTTTAAACTGCGGTTTAAACTAGCCTTTTTTTGTTTTTTATAGTTTCGGAAAATCTGTGAGGGTTTAATTCATTGAGTTGTGCCATTTTTACTTTTAAATATTTGATTTACAGTAGCATAAAATATAATTAGTAATAAAATATAACTATTTACAATGTCACTAATTTGTATTTTTTAGTATTTTTATCATGCTGATTAGCCTTAGATTGTAGTATAATTATTTGGAAAGCAACACTAAATTAATTTAGTATCCAAGTAATTGGGCGTATGATTTAGATTTACTACATGCCGATGTTATTTCACTAGATAACATCGGCTCTTTTTTTGCCAAGTACTCAGATTTTTACGCCACCAAATTGAGCGGTGCATTACTCAACTACTAGCCATTTTTCTACTTAATTCCTCATTTTTAAGCAATTCTAACGGCACAATTCCAACTAAACCCTAGGTTTGTCTTTCCCGATCTTAAATTAATGCATATAAACATATCTTCCCCTTTAATTCTTGCATCATTTTTCTTATCTTCGCCTGTCATTTTTGACACACAAATCAAGAATAATTAAATATATGGCATCTGATTCGAGAATTATCCCAATTAACATTGAGGACGAAATGAAATCAGCTTACATTGACTACTCAATGTCTGTTATCGTTTCTAGAGCTCTACCTGATGTTAGGGATGGATTAAAGCCTGTTCACCGCCGTGTTTTGTACGGTATGTCCGAACTAGGCTTAGTTCACAACAAGTCGCATAAGAAATCCGCGCGTATTGTAGGAGAGGTACTGGGTAAGTATCACCCACACGGAGATACTTCCGTATATGATACAATGGTGCGGATGGCAC
>JBGCFY010000128.1:0-55617 GCA_045110315.1 Saprospiraceae bacterium | reverse complement strand
GGGTATCTTTTTTTTTTCGATGGAGAAAACTTTCTGTACGGACTCTTCATTCAGGGTCGGAAGTAAAGGCGAAGGCACGATCTGATTGTGGTCTTCTACTTCAGCTAAAGTGATTTTGAAAAAACTTGCCGTCTGCATTTCTTTAATGATCTCTTCGATCATGCGATAAGTGAAGTCTAAATCTTCTTCTGAGTGAGCGGTAGAAACGAGTCCTGCTCGTTCCGTCAAATGTACGCCTTTGGCTCGTAAGTAAAAATAGAACAATCTAGCAATCGGATTATCATCTACGACCTGAATGGAAAAAACAGAAGCCGTTGAGTAAATGCGTAAAGGTACTTTTGTCGCTAGGAAAAGTTGGCGAAGTCGCTCGGCAAAGCGCCTGGTTTTTTCGTTTAATTCGTGATAGAGTTCTGGTCCTCTTCGTTTGATTTCAGTCAGCGCCGCGTAGGCAGAAGCTAAGCATAAAGGATGTTTTACGAAAGTGCCACCAAAGAAAGTTACTCCCGCTTCTGGAATAGAGTCATCTCCAAATTGCCACATTCCTCCGTCAAAAACATCTAAGTATTTTGATTTTCCAGCAAGGGCTGCCATCGGCAATCCACCAGAAAGAATTTTACCATAACAAACCAAGTCTACTTCAATGTCAAACCATTCCTGTGCGCCACCGGGTGCCACTCTAAACCCAGTAATCATCTCATCAAAGATCAAAGCGATATCTTGCTGACTCGTAATTGTTCTAATTTGATGAAAAAGTGCTTTGCGTTGTAAATGTGGATTCATCGGTTGTACGGGCTCAATTAAAATTGCAGCTAAGTCCTCCGCGTTTTCTTCGATGATCGTTAAAAGTTTAGGATCGTCATAGTTGAGGACCATGACATTTTGCATCAAGGATAATGGAATTCCTGGAGAAACAGGCATCGTTACGGATTTACCATTTCGCTGAATAGCACGTGCTAATAATTCATCTGAAATCCCATGATAGTCTCCTTCAAAAACAATAATTTTATCTTTCCCCGTAACGGTTCTCGCAGAACGTACAGCAGCAGCTAAAGCTTCCGAACCCGTGTTGACAAAAGTGACGCGTTCCATGCCTGTGAGTTCACAAAGTAACTCTGCTACTTGATGTGCTAAAGGCGTAAGCACACCTAATTCGATTCCTTTTGCTAATTGTTCTTGTACGGCGGTTTGAATAAAATCTGGGGTATGTCCCATCAAACTAATTCCGAAGGCCATCACGTAATCAACATATTCGTTGCCATCCAAATCCCAGATCTTAGAACCTTTAGACCGATCTATGGCAATCTGATAGACCATATCTTTCCAGATTTTATTAAAACTGGTAATTGATCTAGGATCAGCATAGCGGGGGCGTTGCTTGGCAATTAAAGCTTGTGAGGATTTCGTACGGGTAGTATAATTTTGTATAAATTCAGTTAAGTATTTTCGTTGTTGTGGTGTAAGACCATCGTTATCTTTTTTATCAATGGGTCTCCACGGGCCGTGCTTTTTTCCTGCATCGGCTAATTTGGTTTGTGCCGTCGGAGGATTTGCAGTCGTTGTCTTTGCTACTGTTTTTTGAACAGGAGTGGGCTCGTTTGGAGTAATTTGTGGCGCTGGTATATTCGTAGGTGCTTGCAACTGACCACCACTTAATAAACTTAGTTGCTGTTGCATCAAATGCAGTTGCTGATTGATGATGGCTTGTACACTGCCAGGGGCTGCAGGAGGCATCGTATTTGAAACAACTGGAGGTGCATACGTTGGTTGTGTCGTTGGACTAATGCCATTTGCCATCGGCGTCGCTACAATATTTGTCACAACGGGCGTTTCATCCTGTGCCGTAGCACGAGCAGCATTCAGCTCCGTTTCGTATGCTGTACTCGGCAATTGTCCGTCAATATATTCTGATAAAGTATCAATCGTCGGTAAATCATCAAAGAGTTGGCGGAAGCTTAACTTCACGTCAAATTTCTTTTTGAGTTTACCAATGGCTTGTGTCAGAAATAAGGAATCAAACCCTAACTCAAGAAAGCTGGTGTAGTCGCCTAGTTCTTCCACACTCATGCCACTGAGTTGGTGAAAGATATCTTTTAGGTCTCGTGTGACTAAGTTTTTTCTTTGAACTTCTGGGGCGTTCATAGTTGTTTGTTTTACAGTACTAGCAATAGGTTCAAGGTCATTGTTTTTAAGGGCTGTTCGTTTCGCTTCAATCCAAAAGCGTTTTTTCTCAAATGGATAGGGAGGAAGTGAGGTTCGCTGAAACGGAAGGTGCGCCGCGAATAGCGACCAGTCAATTTCCATTCCGGATAACCATAGTTGTCCTAGCGTTTTTAATATAAAAGCTAGATCATCTGTTTTTTCTTTTGGGTGTTTCAAAGAGGCTAGAATAAGTTGCCCCGCTGGTTTCTGAGGATGTTGACGCGCAAAGGTGCTCAGCGTTTGTCCAGGTCCAATTTCTAGTAAAAACCTTTCCGAGAGTCCAAAAACTTGACTAATACCATCCGAAAATTTAACCGTTTGTCGTAAGTGCTTTACCCAATAACTGGCTTGTTGAATTTCGCCAGGTTTTACCCAATCTCCAGTAACGTTTGAAACGATCGGAATGCTAGCTTCTTGATAAGGAATTGTTTTTAGAAAAGCTTCAAATTCTTCCAAGATCGGTTCTACCATCAAGGAATGTGCAGCGACAGAAATGTGAAGTCGCGGCGCGTGAATGGCTGCTTTCGTTAATTTTTCTTTGATTCGATCAATGGCAGCAACGGAACCCGAAACAACACATTGATCTGGTTTGTTAATGGCCGCGAAACTTAAAGTCTCATCCATGTAAGGTTTTACGGCTGCTGCTGATAAGGGAATACTCAACATCGTTCCTTCCGGCAAAGTCTTGAAAAGTTGACCTCGCTTTGCGACCAAGGCTAAACTGTCTTCCAAAGAAATTACCCCTGCCACACAAGCCGCCGTATATTCTCCTAAACTATGACCAATCATTTCCGAGGGAACAATTCCCCACGATAACCAAAGTTGTGCCGTAGCGTATTCGATCGTAAACAAAAGCGTAATCGCGTGCAACGGATCTGTAATCGGAATATGCTCAAGTGGTGCTTGTTCCGTCCGTGGAGGATACAAATTATCTCTTAAGTCTAATTGGTGTTGTTCTTTTAAAATAGTAAGACACTGATCCACTGTTGCTCGGAAAATAGGTTCTTGTTGGTACAAACTCCAACCCATATTCGAATGCTGAGCGCCACCACCGGGAAACATAAAGACGACCTTACTCCTAGCGTTCTCTGTCACTTTTGCGAGAAGCTTCCGTTGGTCATTTTTTGATAAAGCATCCGCAGCTTCTGTCAGGGAGGAAGCAACTATTATTTTCCGATGTTGAAAATGCTTTCTTCCTCGTTGTAGCGTCGTTGCTACGTGGTGTAAATCTAAAGTTGGATTTTTGTCCAAATATTTCCCCAAACGGGAAGTTGCTTGCTCAAGTGCCATTTCCGTTTTCGCAGAAAGTACCAAGAGTTGATGAGAACGTTTTACGGAAGGTGTTGCAATCGCTGGTGCTTCTTCTAAAATAATATGAGCATTTGTTCCTCCCAAACCAAAAGAACTAATCCCCGCTCTCCTAGGAGTATCTTTTGCTTCCCAATTTCTTAGTTGATGATTAACGTAGAATGGTGTTTTTTCAAATTGAATTTGAGGATTTGCTTTTTTGAAATGCATAATGGGAGGTAGCACGCGATGCTTGAGTGCTAAAACCGTTTTTATAATGCCTGCAATGGATGCTCCCGCATCGAGGTGACCGATATTTGTTTTTACCGAACCAATTGCACAAAATTCTTTTTTATCTGTAAACTGTTGAAATGCTTTTGTCAGTCCTGCAATTTCAATAGGATCACCAATGCGTGTTCCTGTTCCATGAGCTTCTAAGTAGCCTAAGGTTTCCGGATTGATGCCCGCCTTTTGGTACGCTTTACTAATTGCACTGGTTTGTCCTTTTATACTCGGTGCCGTAAAACCAATCTTATCTGAACCATCGTTGTTAATAGCAGTGCCTTTAATGACAGCGTGAATCGTATCTCCGTCCGCGATTGCTTGGCTTAATTTTTTTAAGGCAATAAAAGCCATTCCATTCCCGCGCACCATTCCTTGCGCATCTGCATCAAAAGCTCTGCAATAACCATCTGGGGAAAGGGCGTGACCTTCTTTGTGAAAATGTCCTGCGTAGATTGGTGGCTGGATACGACCGCCGCCAACGAGTACCATATCACTATCTCCCATCAAAATACTTTGACAAGCGAGGTGTACTGCAACGCCAGAAGAAGAACAAGCCGTTTGAATATTAACGGCAGGGCCTTTTAGGTTTAATTTGTAAGCGACACGGGTTGCAGGAAAATCTTTTTCTAAAGTAATTCCCAACATAAAATCATCCACCGATTTGAAATATTGTGGATGCGTCATCACATTATTGACGAGATAAGTATTACGTGCCACGCCACCGAAAATACCGATGGTACCTTGGTAATGTTCGGGATTGTAGCCAGTGTCTTCCATTGCCTCGTAAGCGCATTCTAGAAAAATACGATGCTGTGGATCCATCAATGCCGCTTCCTTTGGCAAGTAGCCAAAAAAACTAGCGTCAAAACAAGCTGCATCTTCAAGTGGCATACCACGATTGACGTAATTTGGATCGTTAAGTACGGAAGGATCAACACCTTCTGCTTGCAGCGTTTCGGCAGTGAAAGTTTCACTGACATCTTTCTGACTAATAATATTTTTCCAAAACGCATCAAGGTTTTTAGCGCCCGCAAATCGACCACTCATCCCAATAATAGCGATGTCGGCAGAAGTATCAACTTCAGGAGTCGCTTGTGACTTTTCCTCAGCGGTAGTGTTTACAGAAGGAGGTTGCTGGTAGTTCAACTGCGTAGCTAATTTCCAAGTCGATGCACTGATAAAGTTATCGGCTAAAACGCCTTTCCACGATTGAGCAAGGGCAGGATTAATTTTTTTATGTTGCAATAAACGGATATCTCCCATAGGTTTGGAATCTGCGTAGATGCCATCCGTCATTTTTTTATTTAAGTCTTTATAAGGCGTTAGTAAATTTGGGTGAAAAGGAAGACCAACCGTTTCGCATAATTGCTCCATCATGGTTTGCGGATCTTCGACGAGCGTTTCGTAGCTTAGTCTGAATTGTCGATTCGCTGGAACGTTTTCCAAGAAATTTAAAATATTACGATGACTTTCCGTCCAAATTAATTCTCCCAACGCTTTAGGCGTATAGTTGTGAGGGTGAAGGTACATGACTTGGTCCATATGCATCTTAGCAAAAGAGCTAATCATGGCATAAGGATGTCGGACTAAGTGAATGTAAATTGCATTGTCAAAAATTTCCTCAGCGTGTTGTAGTACTGCAAGATCCGTTGCGTAAGATGGTGATTTATCAACTAAGATTTTATCACCTATCCAATCTTGTAAGGTTTGATAAACTTGTTGACAAGTGTAGCCTTGCTCCGCAAAAGATTGTACCACTGTTTTAGCGGCGTGCGCATCGATGGATTTAATTTCCATAATGGTGCGCAGCAATCCTTCTTGCCAAAGGCTAAATTTGTTTTGGTAAGCGTCATTACGTTCTTGTAAGGTGTTAAAACCAAGTAGTTGTAATTCGTTCGCGGCAAAAATCGCTGGGTGTCCGGCAAGCATTACCCTTAGCAAAGTTGTACCCGAACGGGGTGGCGCTAAGATAAAAATGGCGCGTGGATTTTTTTTATTTTTTACTTTTGGATTTGCCTGAAATCGAGGGACTAAGTTAGCAAAGTTAGTAAAGTCCTTAGTTTGCAACTTTATTGATTTGGCTTTGACTGTTGATTCTTTTCTTGTTGCTGTGTCGCTTGAGAAATTTTTACGAATGGCTTCTGGATAATCTTTTTCTAACATCGCGGCGTAACTTGCGATGGTCGGGGCATCAAAGATCGTAATGATGAAAATAGGTTCCCCTAGCGTTTCTTGTACAATATTAATAAATTTCGCTGCTTGTAGGGAATTTCCTCCAAGTTCAAAAAATTTGTCTTGTGTCCCAATTTGATCCAAGGCTAAAATGTCGCACCAAAGTTGGCTTAGAAATTTTTCTAAAGTCGTAACGGGGGCGACGTAACTTTGCTTGAGTGTTGGACGTTGGGTACTTGGTTTGGGTAGCGCTTTGCGATCGACTTTTCCTGAATTTGCTAAAGGCATTTGGTCTAAGAAAATAAAAAGTGCCGGCACCATGTAGGCGGGTAGATGTTTTTCTAAATACGCTCTGAGTTCGGTGGTATTGAGTTGTGCATTTTTTTTGAGAACAATATAGGCCACCAACTTTTGATCGGCAGCGGGTGCGTCAGTGATGATGGTAATGGCTTCTCTGACGGCTTCGTGCTGTGCAAGCACAACTTCAATCTCCCCTAATTCAATTCGATATCCACGCAATTTTACCTGATGGTCTGTTCTGCCAATAAAGTCAAGGTTACCGTCCGGTAACCATTGTGCTAAATCTCCGGTGCGATATAGTCGTTTGGTTTTATCTTCCTGAAAAGGATGTGGAATAAATCGTTCTGCGGTTAGTTGCGGTCGATTAAGGTAACCGCGGGCTACTCCTTTTCCTCCAATATAAATTTCTCCAATAGTTCCGATGGGAACTTGTTCTAATTTTTCGTTAAGAATAAAAACTTCGGTATAATCAATACAGTTTCCAATGGGAACCTTAGCGGCTTGAAAGTTGGGTGGTACTATAAATACAGTCGTTCCGACGGTTGCTTCCGTCGGACCATATTGATTTACAATCCGGCAGGTCGGTAATAATTGCTGGTGTTGTGTCACTAAAGCGCCGGGCAATGCTTCTCCCGCTAGATTAACAGATTTTAAAGACTTTAATTGTTTCAAATTGCTTTGCTCCAATAAGAGTGCGTACAAAGATGGGAAGCTTAGTAAATTCGAGATTTGGTGGTCTTCAATGAATGCAGCTAACTGTTTGATATCTTTTTCCAAATGCTCTGGCGCGATCACCAAGGTAGCCCCTTGTAATAAGGTTTGAAAAATCAATAATACCGAACCATCAAAAGCAAAGGAATAAGCATAGAGAAAACGTTCAACGGGTAACTGAAAACGATCTAAATGTCCTTGTACCAAGTTGACGACGTTGCGATGTTCAATGAGTACGCCTTTGGGTTTGCCCGTTGAGCCGGAAGTATAAATTGTATAACTTAAGTGCTCGGGGTGAATGGCTATTTCAGGTCTTTGATCACTTTCCTTACTAATTGTTTCCGACCAATCTTGATCTAAACAAATAATTTTTGCGTTGGTAGGATTGGGCAAGCTGGCTAAAAGCTGGCTTTGACTGAGTACAATACGTGCTTGGGTATCGGATAGCATCCAAGCAAGTCGTTCCTTTGGCGTTTCGGGCGATAAAGGAACATATGCTGCCCCAGCCTTTAAAATACCAAGAATACCGATAATCATTTCCACGGATCGTTCTACGCAAATGGCGACCAAAGCTTCGCGGTCTAATTTGTACTGTAAAAGATGATGCGCCAATTGATTAGCTTTAGTATTGAGTGTATGGTACGTTAGCTTTTCTCCCTCAAAAACCAATGCGATCGCCTCGGGAGTGAGCAGAACTTGTTGCTCAAACCAGTCTACAATGGTTGCTTTGGACTCCGAAAAAGTCGATTTATTTTGTTTTACACTCATGTTGCGGACGAAAGCCGTTTTTTATTATCGTTGCTTAATACAGGGAGGTAAAAATACAGCACAATTTCATTTATTTTGATTCAATTATGGCATTAGATAAAGCTTTATCCACTAAAAAATTGGTTTAGCAGCAGCCAAGACTGAAGTCAGCCTTATTGTTGATCTTTGCCATCGGAAACAAATAATAATGATTACTCAATTCTTTACAGTACTAATATCTGGTTGGTGGGGGGAACCTATTTGAAAGACAAAATGTGATTTTTACTTCGCTGAACATCACAGAGTTGTCGATAGTAACCAGTTAGGAGGAATTAGACTCAGCAAATTACTTAAAACTTAGAAAAGAATCATACCCCGAATCTGGTATTTTTCGTGGTTTTGGGCTAAAAAGTACGATTAATAGATAATATAGTATTGATTTTTAATGTTAAATCTGTGTATCTCTTTTTTGAGGCTAAATGCTGTTGAAGCTCGTTACGGCTCCAAACAAATTAGATAAAAAAATATACAAAAAAAGATTGAGTTCCCCCTTGGTATGGCATAGTTTTTTCTACTATTCTATCGAAACCAATTCGCAAACAATTTAAGACCAATCAATCATGAAAAATTCAATTTATTCCTTTTCTGCCTACACTTTAGCTTTAATGTTAAGCCTTTCTTTTTTTGTTACCTTGTTTTTGGTATTTAAAATGAATTTTGTAGTTGGATTGTCGATTGTTGGATTTTTGGCTTTTGTTGTTGCTTTAGTGTTTAGTGACGGCGATTTAATTCAAGAAATTGAAGAATAAATTTTTTTTAATATAAAATGGCTTGCTGTTAATAATTGTAAGCCACTAAGAGGGCGAATCGCAACGATTCGCCCTCTTAGTATTTTAACCAAGTGTTACGTTTAAAGTACGACCTTAAGACGATTTTTTTAAAAAAAGTTACATTCTAAATTTCTTAATATTTACGATACCATTCTCTAAGGCGTAGACAACGAGACCTGCGGTATTTCGAGATTGAGTTTTTTCGAGAATATTATTACGGTGACCATCTACGGTACGAGGACTAATGAATAATTTTTTACCAATTTCTTGGGTGGTGTACTGTTCGCAGATAAGTTGTAAAATTTCAATCTCTCGGTTGGTAAATTTAATGGTGAAGGAGGTTTGCGGTTTGATGTTTTTCTTGGTAGACATATTTTCTCGAATGACCGCCAATACTTCATCGGTATAATAAAATCCTTTTTCAGCGACGTTTCTAATGGTATGCTCCATTACTTCGGGTTCCGTATTTTTGGGTAAGTAAGAAGCTGCGCCCAATTCGATCATATTGATAATAAAACCTTTGCTGAAATGTGTCGTCAGAATAATGATTTTGATATTTGGAAATTCTGCTTGGAGTACTTTGGTGGTTTCAATGCCATTGAGGTTTGGCATTTGCAGGTCCAGTAATAGAATATCGGGTAAGATGGTTCCTGCTCGGAGTTGATCAATTAAGTGCTGCCCATCTTCTGCTTGCAAGCAAACGGACATTTGCTCGAAATCATCAACGATCATAACGAGGCCTCTCCGAAAAAGCGCTTCGTCATCTGTAATGGCTATTTTAAGTGCATTCATGCTGGCAAATTTAGATAAATATTTGCTTTCATTCCTTGATTAGGTTTACTGTCCAAAGTCAACTTGGCTTTCGCCATATTTACTCTACTTTCGATATTTTTCATGCCTAAGCCTTTTTTATTGGCTAGATGATCTAGGTCAAATCCTTTTCCATCATCCGAATAGTTAATCTCTAGTATTTCTTTAGTCAACGTGATATTCAATGAAATATTTGCTGCTTGACCGTGCTTGATGGAGTTACTAATAAATTCTTGCATAACTCGAAATATATTTAAGGCGACCATTTGCTGATCAATTGTCCCTTCTTCCTTTAGTACTTCAAAACTAATACGAACTGTATCTGTGTTTGATACGCCTTCACAAAGTTCTTTAAGAGCGGCAATCAAACCGAAGTTTTCAAGCATTGGCGGTAAAAGATCGTGAGAAATTCGGCGCGTGGTATCAATAGTCGTATTAATCAGAGACTTGATGTCGGTAAGAATTTGTGTCGTTTGCTCCGTTTTATTTTTTTGTTTCTGTAGCTGATACATATTCAGCTTAATTACATTAAGCTTCGAACCCAGGTCGTCGTGAAGATCTTTTGCAATTCTACTTCGTTCTTTTTCCTGTATTAAAATATTGTTGTGCAGTAATTCCTGTTGATGCTTTAGTTTCTGTACTTGCGCATCCATTTTTTCTTTTAAAATTCTTTTTTGTGAAAAATTAAAAAATAAAACAAAGGCTAAGGCCAGCAAACTCATAATCAGTATTCCAAATGAAATAAGTACTAATAACTCCGAATCTTGAAAGATTTGCTCCATTAAAAAACTGGTAAAAAATATACGATATCGGTTTATAGTTACTATTCACCGTGAATAGATGAAAAATTAAACTAATATGATACGAAGTTAAGCAAATTCTTTCGTTGTCAGGGTAGTTCTATCCAAATTTTCATCCAGCATCGACAAAAGGTAACTTCGGTTTTGAAAATCCTATTTTGATCATTGCGAGTAAAAAAAGAATTTTAGAAATTAAGTTTAAGATCCCGTTGAAAATAAAAAATGGAATATGTGCTTCCGGTGCAGATTTGAGTAAATAGGCACTAAACATAAAAATAAATAAACTCCCCGCTAAATAAATAATTATCCCAGAATTAATCAAATTCAAGGCTTGCCCTCGAACGGTCTGTGGTTCTTGTTCTAGTAAAACGCGGTAAAAGTAAAAGATGGAAAAGGAAATAATGATCAAGTTTTCCAAGGTTTCAGAATAACTATTAATCTGATCAATGCCCTGAATAAAAAGTGTATTACAAATGATATACAATGCAATCACGGGCGCTAAAAAATACATCATTTTCCGAAAAGCCGCAGGCTTCCGAATAATTTCAAAATAGAAAAAAGACAAAAGGATGAATTCTAAAAAAGTAAACAAGTGAACTAGGGCATAATTATTTGTCCCTTGTCTTGCCAAAAAAAGAGCTGCATTTTCAATCACTAAATTGGTAATGATATAAAGGCCAAAAGTTTTAAAAGCTATATCAAGTCGACGGTATTTTAGGATTGCTATTGCTGCGGATAAAGCTAAACAAACCAATGTTGAATAACTTATCATCCAGTAATTCTCAAGCATTATTACTCTAGTTTATTGAATTTTAAACAGACTCTAAAAACTAATCAAAAAACAGCAAAGACTGGTCAAAAGATGATGCAAGTTAATAAGTAAAATAATTTGTATTGGTACTTAAGCTAAATCATTCCTGTTTTTTGATTAAAGTAGTCATCTACTGACCGCCAGAATTTAATGGACTATTTTGATTTCCACAAATCGGTGGACAAATTACACTAAGATCGTAACTCTTATCATTCTTACTGTAGTCAAACATATTATCACCATTGGAATCAACGCCTACTACAATTATCTTTAATACTTGTGTCTTTTGATCTGTCGGTTCTAAGCCTAAGTATAAGCGCACACTGTCTACGCCTTTTTCGTTAAGAATGGCCATAAAGTCTGCTTTAGGTAAGGTAAAAGCTGTAGGTTTAGCATTCGCAGGATTTGCCCACCAAGCCGCATGATCTACTCGCCAGTCGTGTGCCCATTGCACTGCCGTCGCAGAATCAATTGGTGTAGCGACGACTCCTGGAGATTGATTTACGGTTAACGCCGTCGGTTCTTTTTCGTTTTCAGTAGCTGTGCTTTCGCTTTCTTGCGGTGAACAAGCGTAAATCAATAGGCTAAAAAACAACAAGCATATTGTTTGGAAAATTGATGTTTTCATTTTTGCTAATTTAGGGTTAAAAAAAAATAATACGTAAGTTACAATGATACAAAAATTAAAGTATAATTTTTAATCTTGTGACATAGGTGGAATAATATTAAAACTAATTTTAGCACTTGAATTTGCTAGGAAAGTAGGGAGGCTAAAAGAGAAATTATTGGGGAATTAAACTCAGGATCTATGGTTAACCTACAACTATTTTCGAACAGGATCACTAAGACATTGCGATGCGGCACCGTCACTTTTTTGGGCCACGCTTAGCGGTAGCAGAATAAACGAAATACCAATATTATGCCTTTGGCAAGAGAACTAAAAGCATTTTTTTGAATTATCAAAGGGCATTTATTTAACTAATACGGCGATTAGGTCCTTTCCTTAAAATAAAGAGTAGCACCAACAAAAAAATAATAGTACCCGCAATAATCCAGAGACTTGGGCCAGCAAAATTTTGCGGTGCAACTATACTGGCTCGTTTACGACAAGTAGCCTGCCCCGAAACACCTTCAGGAAGATAAGCGACCAATCCTTCACAACATTTGTCGGCATCCCATACATATGCGCCTAACGGAATACAATAGTCTTCGATGAACCATTGTTCCCCACAACGTTGCTCGTTGAACGCCGTGAGTAAGCAGCGCGTACTATCAGGAAAAACGCAATAGTCTCCATCAACGGCATATCCACGTTGCATACAATGTTTATATACGGGATTAATTGCGGCTTGTATCCATTGGCAGCAGCAAGAAAAAAATAGTAAAAGCAGAAAATGTTTCATAAACTATAGTAAATTTGAAGCGTTGCTCGCTCAATGATCTTGCGTAAAACCTCAGTTTGAAACGGTTCTTCGATCTTTCGTTCGGCGTACGATGTAGGAAGTTGTAGCAAGTAATTCTAGCAGGAAGGAACAAGATAAGAAAAGCGTAGAGTCGCTGCAATTTTAGTGGATTGTTTTTTGCGCTTTCAAGCGTTAACTTCCGTAATTAGCAAAGCGTAAAATTTTGATAGCATATGGATTTACGAACCGAAATTTTAAAAGAACATTCAAAAAAGCAAGCGGTACGACTGGCAGATTTTGTTGGTAAGAATACGACTCGATTTGCCGCTTTAATGGAATTGTTTTTACGAGACAATTTGGTCGTTTGCCAACGGTCGTCGTGGGTCGTCATTCATGCTGTGCAGCAGTACCCAAGTTTAATTTCTCCTTACTTGGAAGAAATGATTGATAATTTGGACAAAGAAGTTCATAGTGCAGTTAAAAGAAATACAGTTAGAATTTTTCAAGATATTGCCATACCAGAAGAATTATTAGGGAAAGCAGTTGATGTTTGTTTTCGCCTACTCGACGATCCGCAGGAAGCCATTGCGGTACGTGTTTTTAGTATGCAGGTACTTTATAATGCTTGTTTGCGAGAGCCAGACCTCAAGGACGAACTGCGAATTACAATTGAATCTCACCTTGAGTTCGGTTCTTCAGGTTTTATCAGTAGAGGTAAAAAAATATTGAAGGCGCTACAAAAAGGGTGAGGTCATTTTTATGTGGAAATTTCCTCAAGTTTTCTCAGCAAAAATCAAAGCGTTTTTTAGAAACCATTCGCCCGTGCTTGATCACTAGATTTAACTGGATTCCACGGATCATCGTAAGATTTGCGTTGAAAGAATTCTTGAAAATAGGCGCGTGTTCGGACAATTCTTAAAAATAAACCAGTGTACAAAGTCATAAATGGAACGTAAGGCAGTAAACTCATTTCTTCCTCTTTGCGTTCCGACAACAAATAGACACTTAGCATTTGTGCATATCCGACTACGATGTAAAGCGTAATGTTCATAGGAATGACAAACAACAATGATCCAAGGTAATTAAAGATGAGGTCAATAAAATAAAACCACCACGCGAAGTTGAGTACGACGTTGTAAAAGACGTTTTCAAAAAGTGCGAAAAAGTCCAACCACTTGAAATTTCCCTGCGGGGTAAAAACATCATTATGTTTTCGCAGTCTAAAACGAACAATAGATTTGCTCCAACGAAGGCGTTGCTTCGCTAAGATTTTAAACTTATTGGGTGCGCTGGTAAGACAAACTGCTTTGTGTTCAAAATAAATCCGGTACCCTGACTTTCTGAGCTTGACGGTAATATCTCCATCTAATCCAGGACCAATATCCCAGCCACCAATACCATCGGTCGCTTCTTTTCTGAAGGCACCAAAAGCACCAGAAATAATTTTGTAAATACCGAGTGTAGAAGTAACGACCCGTCCAACGGAAATGGTTTTTAAATATTCGATTGCCTGTAAGCGTGTACACAATCCTTCTTTGTAATTCCTAACTTTTACGTTGCCCCCGACGGCTCCAATTTTAGGGTCGAGGAAAAAAGGAACCAAGATGTTTTCAATCGCGTCGCGATCAAAAGAACAATCGGCATCGAGGTGTACGATGTATTCGCCGCGCGAAAATCGGAGTGCTAGGTTTGCCGCTGATGCTTTTCCTCCCCGCATCTCATTTCGTAAGAATAGTGTAATCATTCCATTGCGTTCCAAACTTCTCCCAATGATGGGCGTTTGATCATCAGAACCATCATCGACAATAATCAATTCACAGTTTTGGTAAGTTTGTTCGTTGAGCGACTTTACTAATTTATAAATATGCTTTCCCTCGTTTTTTCCAGGCACAATAATCGAAACCAAAGGGTTGGCCGTTCGCAAAGCTTGCTTCGCTAATTCCCATTTCCGTTTGCGTTTTTTGGAGTTGAGGGCGAAGTAAAGAATAACGACAAAATCAACAACAACGTAGCGGAAAAATTCGAAAATTACGAAATGCCAAAAGATCCGAATGAACTTTGGCAAGCCAGCGTAATACCAATAATAAAGGTATTCCGGTAATATGTTTTCCCAGATCGAATTCAAAAGATGGGGATTTGACTATCAGGACCAATATCGTGAATTTGGATAGATAAAAAATTATCATCCATATCGATATTGTGCGATAGTAATTTGTGAATATTGTATTGCATCATCTCTTGCATCGCTTTGGCATCCGCTTCAGAAATCTCAGGCAATAGGAACACGTACTTCCACAAATTCTTCGAAGAAAGCACATCGATGGATCGTAAGTAATGATGCAAAATCAACAATAATTCTCGATTGACTTTTTGTTGGGTGTCCGGGTCTAGATTCCGAAAGGCAGCTTCTTGAATCTGGATAACGCCCATTTTGCTGCGACCTGTTTGTAGTTTTGATTTCTCTTTTTCGTAGTTGAAAACAATCTCCAAATTTATCCAATTCACGATGCGATGATCTCCCGTTAAGGGAAGACTTGTCTCATCCAATTTTATCAAACCATTCAAGGCTAAGTCTTTTCCCGCAGCGGTAATTTCGTAAGCCATAACCGTTTGGGTACGTAAAATGTCTAGGGTGTTTTCCGTGCCACAATCTACACAAAGTGCCTTCATGTTCAAGTCTTGGGTTCGGTGGTCACAGGATTGGCAATGAAAAATTTCAGAAGGTTTATCGTAGTCGATGCCGATGTGTCTTAAGGTTTTATCACACTTAGGGCAGTGTAAGTTTTCACCATCCATGTAGTCTGAAACTGGCGCAACGTTGGCGCAGCGAAAATGATGAATAATGTCAACAACTTCCAAATCAATGGATTGACACTTAGGGCAAGCTTCTCTAAAGTTGAGGTAGCTGCCGTGGCAATTTGAACAAAGGTTTATCTTATCGACCAATATTGGCTTTAAGAAACCTTGTTGCGTAGCTTGCAGCAATAAATCAAAAGTTTTGTACGACTCTTTGTCTTCGATGAGGCTATTCAAGTAAGGATAAGCGTAAGCAATTTTCACCTTCCTCGTTCGGGTTGGATGTAAAGTTGTATTACGCGTATAAAGGTACTGCAACGTCTTGAGTAATAACTTCGTGTGGTAATCTTGATTTTGTTGAAAAACGCCGACGTCCCGAGAAAGAATATTGATGCGAAAGGCTTTTTCAATAATTCTTTCAATTGGGTTTTCATCTAGTACGCCATCCGTTTGCTGAACGATGTAATCTTCGTGAACTCGGTTATTGAGGAAAATAGGTTTGAGGTAAATCCGCTTATCATTCATGTGGCGGAGTTTATGGAGAATGTGTAGCACACTTTGATCGCTCTCACAGTTTAAGACAATAGCTTCCGAATGCAATACTTGCTCATCTTCGAGCTCGCACGCATCGTCAATCCAAAAGAAGTTCATACTCTGGTTCGAGAGTTCTACTTTCGGAATATAGCCTCCGTCTATTCCGTCCATGATGGTATTCCTATTTTTAAAAACAAAACTTTACAAGGTAAAAGTAAAGCGGTGTTTTACAACTTCAACGTTCATTTTATAAAATTTCAACCACTGATTAATTTCGTTATCTTTAATTGGAATAATTTCTACTACAACATTTCGTTCGACTGGTTCGTACTTTTTTTGAAACTCTACGGGTACGGTATAGGTAGAGATGTAGAAGTTTCTAATTTGCCCTGTACTTTGACTACCATCTGGAAAATGAATAACGACTCGATCTCCGCGCGACAAGTTACTGACCTCATCCGTATTGAAAAATGCCTTGATGGAAATTTCCGAAATTTGGTGAATCGTCATTACATCTTGCTTCTCGTAGCAAACTTCATTCTTGTTAATATTAATCTGTCCAATCACACCAGAAATGGGCGCCGTATACGCCAAAACTGCATTGATGCGTTTGATTTTTCTAATCTCCGTAGAGCGGATATTTTTTTCTTGTTTTCTGAGTTCATTTAAATGTTTTCTCAGGTATAAAATTTCTTTTTTAATGCGTCCTTGGGCAGATTTTAAATTAATAACATCTTCTTCCATAGTACTGAGATGTCGTTCCCGATTGTCTACACCAAGAATAATCATATCTTTTTGATGCTTAATTTCTTGGGTTTTAAAATCTAGTTGTTCTTGTGTTCTACTATATTCAATTTTTTTAAGGGCAATTTGTTTTTTAGTATTTAATTTATCTCTTACGAGCCAATCAATTGGATCGTCTACGTTGATCATTGCCGTCGTTTCTTCGTCAGAAGCATCGTGCCGATAAAGGAATAAGGTATCACCAACCACAACAGAGTCTCCCTCGGAAACTTGTAAAGACAAGACCCGAATATCGTCAGTAAATTGAATGGCTTGTTTGGTCAATTCAATTTGACCATTACCAATAATTAGGGCGACTCCTTTGTACACCCGCTTGCTGACGTAAAAGAAAAAACTGCTCAACAATAAAGCGAAAAAGAACCGTTGCCAATTAAATGTTGCTTTCTTTTTTTTCGGTTCTTTTAAGGTTTTTATTACGGAGGATTTCTTAATCAGACTAAAGTTTCTCATAATTCCCCACTCCTAAGTTCTTTTTGTCTAGTGCCATTAATTGGCGAATGTCTTCAAATAAAAATAGATTTTTGTTAACTAATTGTTTTTCGTAATTAATCCATCGTTCTAGCTCATTCCGATTTTCAAAGGCATGATCGGGAACGCGGGTCAATGGAATCGCTGCGGGAGAAATTGCCCCACTCAAATCTCGTATAAAAAGCGAGACATTTTCATTGCCATTAGACAGGCTAAAAAAACCATCCATCAAAGAACGAACCACATCTTGCATTTTAGCTTCTGCTTGATAATTGCCGTAAATGTTAAATCCTTCTTGGTCAAGATATTTCAACCACGCTACGTCCTGATACTGCCGATCTTCGAGCAGAATATGTACGATTTCATTTTTCTTTAAATACTTTAAAATAAAGTTTTTATCTAAATCTTTAATCTTTGCCGGATTGAGAATTAGGTAGCGATTCCCAACCAATTTCTTTTCTTTTGCCTTGTAATTAACCGGTTTTAAACAACTAGTAAAAAACTCTTGGTGGCTTCTTAACTGCATTTTTAGCAAAATCAAATACATCTGTTGCTTAATTTCTAAGAGTTCATACTCAACGGCCCAAAAATTGTCAATCAGTCCTAATAATTTGAAAGGCGTGTGCGTCGTTTTGGCATCTCCAAGTAGTACCTTCTCCATTCTAATACGTTCTCTGATCGTAAATACTTTATGCGTGAAGTTAGAATACTGTTTAAGCTTATATTGAAATTCCCCGTAAAGATTAATCAGTTCTTTCCTATTATTAAATCGTTCGTTGAATAAGTCGTCATCAATGAGTTGTTTTTCAAGTGCAGCCGCTTTTGCTTTATTTTTTTTATTGAATAAAACGGGGGTTTTAAAACGAAGACCAAGAGACGTAAAGCGACTATTCGTGAAATTATTACCGATATTACCTTGATTCAAATAGCCATATAGTTTGAGCTGCGTTTCGTTATCTTTTTTATAATTAATGTCAATCTGTTCTGATTTTAAGGCGCGCATCCGCTCTTGGTAACTCGTTATTTCATTTTGCCCCAGCAAACTTTCTAAATCAATATCTACCGCAGGTAATTTCGCTGCGTCGAGGTCAGGCAAGTTTTCCTTACCAAGTTCCGCTTCCAAAACTTGATTGTAGCTTTCACAGGCGGATAGGAGGACGTTACTTTCTTCCAGTTTACTTTTTTCTTCAATGATATTGGTATAAATCATTTCGTGAGAGAAGTAAAGTTCGTAGAGTAGATCAATGTGCTTGCTCAACAACATTTGTCGTCCTAGGAGCAACTGCTGTTTTTCTTGGTTAAAGGCATAAATTAAGCAGTTATAGAGATAAGGATAATTGTCAATTTTTCTTTGGAGACTTTGTTCGAGCCGGAATAGTTCTTTTTGATTATTTAAATCCTGAATATTTTTTTTGCGTTCTAGCATGCCATTCTGTAAAAGATCCCAATCTAAGCCTACTCGAAATCTAGCATTTTCCTCAAATTCTTCAACGTTAAAGTTTTGGTTGTTTTGATTCGCTACAGCCGAAAATCGCAAGCCAATCTTTTTTTTCTCAACGCCGATTTTAGCATCAAATAATTGTAACTGAAGACTATCCGGAGTGTAAAAACTCTCATCTAGAAATATTTCAAAAGCACTTTGCAAATAAACCATATCCGGTATTTCCACCTCCGTGGGAATATTAGGTAAGTGTGCGTTGACCAATTCAATTCCCTTTTTAGCAATTTCTTGATTGATGCTACTTGAGTAATTGTAGGTCTGTGCACATAGTTCTCCCACGTTTCCTACCAACCACAGTTGGATCGCAAATAAAATTACTAGGCGAGGGGAACGCGTCATAGAAAATTTGTTTAGTTATTTGTTGATGATAGACTTCCGCCTAAATATTCTAGTATCGAAGTTGTTTTCTATTCCCGACCTGTGTTTTCCCTACGTTGCGGCTTTGCGCCAAATTTCAGAAAGCACTCCGGACAGCACAAAGAAAACATAGATAATTGCGTCCTATCCGGTAACTCAAAACACTTAAAAAACCAGTAGGCCTTTTGTAGGATCTTGAGTAGTATCGGTTTAGCACACGTAATTCAACTACTTCTTTCACATATTGTAAAAGTCAAAAACAAGACCATTTTTGAATCTAAAGTGTTTGATGCTCTACAAATAAACTACTCAATGAAACTTAAGCCATTTTAATTCGGGAATAAATTGTAGCAAATTGGCAAGTAGGCGAAAATTAAAAAGGTCACGATGCAAAAGAATAAAAGTTGTAACTTTAAGGACTTAAGCGTAAAAAGGCAAAAAAACCTTGATTTTGAGGGTGAAACGATGAGGGAGGAAGTGAATTGTAACGTTGGGTAAGTTCGTTAAAAGTAGTGGTCAAACAAATTTTCAAATATGAAGAAAAAAATTAATCGGAAGTCTTTTTTTAAGGGAATTGCCTTAGGAACGATCTCGTTACCGTTCTTGATTCGTGCTTGTGGTGGGAAAAATGTAGCGCAGAATATTACTGCACCCAATATTCTTTCTGCCAAAAAATATCGCTGGAAAATGGTTACAACTTGGCCTCCAAACTTTCCCGTTTTAGGCGAAGGGTGTACTCTTTTTGCGCAGTGGGTAAACGAAATGTCGGATGGACGATTAGCGATTGAAGTGTATGGAAGTGGGGAGTTAGTTCCTGGCTTACAAGCTTTTGATACCGTGAGTTCTGGTGGAGCGGACATTGGGAGTGGAGCGGCGTATTATTGGGCGGGGAAAACGCCGGCGGCACAGTTTTTTGCGTCTGTTCCTTTCGGTATGAACGCACAACAATTGAACGCTTGGATTCTTTGTGGAGGTGGAATGCAGCTGTGGGAGGAACTTTACGCTGACTACAATCTTGTTCCGATGTTGGGGGGAAATACGGGAGTGCAGATGGGCGGTTGGTTTAATCGAGAAATCAATAGTCTAGCAGATTTGAAAGGCTTGAAAATGAGAATCCCTGGCTTGGGGGGGAAGGTATTGAACAAGGCAGGTGGCACCGCTGTATTATCAGCGGGTAGTGAAATTTATACCAATTTGGAACGGGGTGTGATTGATGCTACGGAATGGATTGGTCCTTACCACGATTATGTGATGGGATTTCATAATATTGCAGATTATTATTACTCTCCGGGCTGGCACGAAGTAGGAACTGCGTTGGAGTTTTTTATCAATAAAAAGCGCTACGATGCTTTACCTAAGGATTTGCAAGTAATCTTACAAACGGCTGCTGCGCGATTGAATGTTTGGATGTTGTCCGAATTTGAAACAAAAAACAGCATTTACTTACGCAAATTAGTGGAAGAGGAAAACGTCGCTGTGCGTTTTTATCCTCCCGAAGTGTTGACGCAACTCCGTTCGTTTACGGAGGAAATCATTACGGAAATCACCGACAAAGATCCGATGAGTAAGAAAATTTATGATTCGTACCAGAAATTTCGTCGAGGAGCCGTTAAATGGTCAGAATTAACAGAGAAAGTATTTTACAATAATTTACAAATTTAAGATTTCAATACTTGGCGTAAGTGTCGAATTACCTTGTCACGATATTAAAAAAGTATGCCTTGCACGAGTACTTGACCACTAGTCTGGCAACATTCCTTCTAAAAAAGAACAAAAATCAACTCTGGAAAAAACATAATGGCGAGTAAGAACAGTAATTGAATCAAAACAAAGGGAATAATTCCTCGGTAGAGATGTTGCGTGGTAATTTCTGGTGGCGCGACGCCTTTGAGGTAAAACAGAGAAAAACCAAAGGGAGGAGATAGAAAAGAGGTTTGTAAGTTGAGTGCCAGCAAAATACCGATCCAGAGTAGATTCATATCGTAAGCAATAAAAATGGGCGCTACGACGGGAACGATAATAAAAATGATTTCTATAAAATCAATAAAGAAGCCTGCTATAAATACGACAACCATGACGAGTAATAAGAATATCATCGGGCTCAAATCGGATTGTTCTATCAAATGCATCAAATAACGATCACCTCCCATCTCTCGGAAAACAAGGGAAAAAGTGGTTGCTCCGAGTAAAATTAAAAAGACCATACAGGTCAGTAAGGTTGTTTCTCGCGCAACCTCTCGCAGGATTGTTAAAGTGAATTTCCCCTGAGAAATTGTAAGAATCGTTGCTCCTAGTGCGCCAATTGCGGCAGCTTCGGTAGGCGAGGCAATCCCCATAAAAATGGAACCCAATACGGATAAGATCAGCAATAGCGGGAGCAAAAAGGCTTGGAGTACTTTTTTCCAAAACCCTTCTTGTTTGAACGCTTCGATTTCTGCTGCGGGAATGGCGGGGGCTGCTTTAGGATTAAAATAGGCAAAGATTGCAATGTACGCAATGTAAAAACCAACCAATAAAAGCCCCGGCAATAATGCCGCTTTAAATAAATCTCCGACGGAGACATTCAACACGCTTCCCAATAAAACTAAAACGACAGAAGGCGGAATAATTTGTCCGAGGGTGCCCGAAGCAGCGATCGTTCCCGTAGCGAGTTCGGGAGCATATCCTCTTTTTAACATTGTTGGTAAACTAATCAAACCCATCGTAATTACGGTCGCTCCAACAATACCCGTCGAGGCAGCTAATAAAGCGCCTACAATTACGACCGAAATCGCTAATCCGCCTCTCATTTTACCAAAAAGCATCGCCATGGTTTCTAATAAGTTCTCGGCGAGTCCCGATTTTTCTAGCATGATTCCCATAAAAATAAAAGGGGGCACCGCAATGAGTAAAGTATTTTCCATCGTTCCCATGATGCGCATGGGCAGCAGGCTAAAGCTTTCCCATTCCAAAAAGCAAAAGGCATACAGCACAGAAATTCCACCGAGGGTAAAGGCAACGGGATATCCGTAAAGGATTAAAATAAAAATACTAACGAAAAGAAGAATCGCAATAATTTCCATAAGATTATTCTGCGGGAGAATCAGAGTTAGTAGGGTGGAGAATAGTGAGTAAAGCCGTTAATAACATCGAAATCGCTTGCAAGAGCAAAAATATCGTTCCTAGGCAAATTGAAAACTTGATGAGGTAGCGTGCGGGCAAACCATTAGGATTCGGGGAACCTTCGCCTACTTCGTAGGAAGTAAAGGCAAATTGGTAGGAAAAATAAATCAAGACGAGACACCACGGAATTAAGAAAAATAAAGTCCCCGCAAAGTTGACCCAAGCTTTGTCTCGTTTTGAAAAATTAGCATAAAATAAATCAACGCGTACATGTCGATCATGCTTTAGTGCATAGGCACCGCCAAATAAAAAGATTAACGAAAAGAGATGCCATTCCAATTCAATAATCCAAGTGGCCGTTTGATCGGTTAAGGCGCGCATCATTACGTCATAGCAAATCAAAAGGATCAAAGCGACACAGAGCCAAGCGACTCCACGACCGATTTGTTCGCTAAAGCGATTGATAAGTTGCGTTGTTTTTTCAAGTGCTTGTAACATGAAAAGCAAAATACAAAAAAACTAGCAGAGCTTGAAGTTTTTTAGTTTTGCTGCGTGTGGTGGCAAAAGAATTGAACTTACTTGCGTTTACCTAGCCAGCCTAAAACTTGCGGATTTTTTACAAAGCAATACCCTTTGCGGGGATTGATGGCGAGACTCATGCGACTATCAATTCCTACATTCTGCTGGACAATTTCAATGGCGTCGTCCGTTACTTTGGCAACGACGGCAATGTGTCCAAAAGGATTACTTCGATTGCCTCCAAATATAAGTAAGTCATTTTTTTGAATACGGTTAGCACTACCGTTTTTAAATTGGTAGAGACCTCGTTCCATGTTAAAAGCACCATCCTTGAGTTGCGGATGAAAAAAATCTTTAGCGTGTCCCCAAGGGTTGGGCATTTTGTGCGTTAAGCGTTGGTGGTAATAACGTTTGGCAAATTCTACGCATTGCCATTTCAAGCCATAATTATAACCGTCACTACTATAGTTTCGACCACTCGTATTTCTGGTAGCGCCATTGTAATACACTGGAATGCCATTGAGTTCATCTACTTCGTGTCCAATGTCAATTTTAATTTTTTCGGCTTGGCTCGGGGGAATAGTTGGGAGCGTGGCTGCCGACGGTTTCGTTGCCGTTAATTTTGCAGGTTGATCCTTACAGGCTAATCCGGCGAGTAAGAAAAAAAGGAAGTAGCAAAAAGGAACGAAAGGTTTCATAGGGAATGAAAAGCTAAAAAAGTACTAAAGATTATTTTTTTGTCCTTCGAAGTAGCGGACCGTACTTGCAATGCGATTGTTGCTTAGGTCGATGATACGCATGGCAATTTGGTAATGATCTACTTTAAAAGATAGAGAACTCTGATCCATTTGGAAAAAACAAGATGGCGTTACTTGCACGCAAACGTTATCAAATTGAATTGTTTTTTCTACGTGGTAATGTCCCGTATAGATTTGTACGCGATGTGGATACGCGGTAAGAATGCGTTGTATCGCATCAATATCTTGCAAAGCGTGGTTGTCATCCATGTAAGGAATTCCCACTTTTACTGGAGGATGATGCATGAAAATAATGACAGGTTCGTTGGCTTGGTGCAGTTGTCGTTTCAACCATTTGAGTTGTAAATCAGAATGCTCTCCTCGGGAAGAATCCAAGAATAAGCAAATCCATTTGTCAAATTTTTTAGCAAAATAAAACTCTCCTTGATTGAGTAAATGCTCGCGGTTGAAAGCCTGCGCCATCAAGCTCGCATCATCGTGGTTGCCAGGGATAAGGTCATAGGAAATATCTAATTTGTCTAACCGATCTTTGATCCAGTGATAAATTTCGGAATCCCCATTTTGGTAGCAAAAATCTCCCGTTAACACAAGATGATCTGCCTGTGCAAATTTGACTTCGCCTAGAATTTGCAAGAAATTGCTTCGAACGTCTACGCCGTACGTCGACTCCGCAGCGCCACCAATATGTAAATCTGTAAGTTGGATAACTCTCATTTATTCCCCTTTAGACATCTCGATAATTAAGGTGCTCACTTTTAAATTTGCTGTTTTGGCAATTGGATTACTGGAAGAAAAGCTACGGTCTCCAACAAGTTTCGGAAAAACTGCTTTAGGATTTTCTGGCGTTAAAACGACTTTTAAATCCGCTTGAACTTGTCCATCTTCCCAACTATCTAAACTTCCGCTGTAGTCCCATTCAAAACCAAAAAACTTAAAGTCTTTTCGATTGAGCTTGACCAATTCTTCCAGTGTGGTACCAATCGTAATTCCTTCTTTGGATTTCCACTGCGTTCCCGCTTTTTCAATGCGAATCCGAGAAATCGTCTTGTAAGGATCGTCTTGTGTCCACTCTACGATCAACTCATTGGCGGTGCCGGGAAATACAATGGTTCCCGCGGTAGTTTCGCCTTCTCCCAAACCAATTTCTTGCCGCTTTACCTGATCAGCACCGTAGACGTATTTAATCGCTTCTTCGGTAGCATCTTTTGTAATCAAACCTACTTTTCGGTGTGGAATACAAACCCAATCTTTGGGTGTGATGGCTGCTGGTTTTGCCGTTGTATCGCTTACGGCACCCGTAGTTGTCCCTGTAGATGAACTACCAAATTCACAACTAATAAATAAAACTAATAAGAGGCTGAATAAAGTATATGATCGCATTTTTAATTAATTTTTAGGTTCTTCAAAATAAAGTCCTTGGTCGAAACGCAAATTGACTTTTCGCTTTCGTTGAAAAGTAGCTCGTGAAGTATTTTACAAAATGCTGTACGGATAAAACTTTACACAAAAGTCTTTAAATAAATGGCAAGAACAAAAAACCAGCTATTATTTTTTTACCGATAAAGCATAAACGGCAAATGAAGCTAACCAATGACCTCCTTCGTAATGTTCGGCAGCAATATTAGGAATGGTTGATCGTAGGTGCAAGTTAGCGGCTTTTTTGAGGGCAACACTTCTTTTTACGCTCTTTATTTTGGGAGCGATGTGGTAGAAGCACCATGCTCGGCTTAAATTTAAACCATCAAGGTGTACAATCTTAGGGTCGGATCGATCCGAAACATCGGCGGGTGTTGCCAAGCTTTTGAGGGCTCTTTTTGGTAAAAACTTCTTAAACCATTTATTGAAACTAGTGCGATCTAGCACTCGACTCATCAAATTTGCTTCTTCCAAACAAGCGGAAAGAAAATCTTCGCCACTAGGTTCCCAGGCTGCGGGACAATTGGTATCGTCCAAATAATAAGTTTTCGCACGGGTTTCAATTAAAGCCTTTAAGGCGGGTTTGTTGCAAGTATTAGCATAATCCCAGGCAAAAGATAATCCAAAAGCAGTATTTGGATGCACGCCAGTTCTGACAGGATAAGTTTGGATCGGTAAAAATTGCAGGTATTTTTCACTGACGATCTCATTGAGTGGAACCAAAGCTTGATACCATTTTTTACCATCAGGATCGTCCCAAGTGTAGAGTTCTTCGCTCAATTTGAGTAACCAAGCCCATCCATAAGTGCGTTCCCACGATTTACTCGCCGTTTGAAAGTATCGGAGTTCCCCCGCAATATTGTCTGCTTGTAGATTTGCACCAATTTTTGCACGAATGTCGGCTGCTTCGGGGAGATTGGGAAAATCTTTTAGTAATCGGATTAACATCCAATGTCCATGAACCGCAGAGTGCCAGTCAAAACAACCATAAAATGCAGGATGTAGTTGCTGTGGTGATTGCAAACCTGAACTATCCTGTAACACCTGGTTAAGTTTGTTGGGATATTCTTGCTGGAGGCAAGCCAAAGCTAATTTTGCAAAGTGGGAAGCGCCGGCTTCACTTAGTTTTAATTGTCCGTCGGTAGTCGTCACGAGGTAAGGATTGCTATTTTCTTGCGAAAAGGAAGTAAAGCAAAGACAAATACTGAGCAGACTTCCAAAAAATTGAATGGTAAATTTCATAAGCTATGTTTTAAAATTGATCTTTCCAGCGCCAAAGATAACGACTGGCGGTGCTGCGATAAGGTTGCCAAGCAGTGGCAATTTCCAACAGTCGCGGTTTTAAGGCGCGGCCAGTTTCTTTAACTCCGTAGAGCTGAATGATACTTTGTCGAACGACTAAATCGTCCATTGGAAAAATATCGGGTCGTTGTAAATTAAACATTAAAATCATTTGCACCGTCCAAGTCCCAACACCTTTAATTTGGGTCAATTGTGTGAGGATGGTTTCGTCGGGAACCTTCGTCCAATCCTTTTTTTCTAACTGATGGGTTTGAAAAAAGTGAGCAACGTTTTGTACGTAGCCTGCTTTTTGACGAGAAAGTCCTGCACCGCGTAAAGTCTCTAAATCTAGCTGTAGAATTTGTTTTGGATTCGGGGTTTGATCTTCAAATAAATTCAAAAAACGTTGGTAAATACTACTCGCCGCTTTTCCAGATAATTGTTGAAAAATAATCGAACGTACTAGCGCTACGTAGAGATTGGGCGCTGCATCAGTTGTTAAAGGTGCCAATTGAATAGCATCGACCAAAGGTTTGAAGATTGGATCTTTGGCGAGATGCCGTTGCACTTTCTTGTTCATGTGCTAGGTGAAATTAGAGTCAATAATTCGGTTTGTGTGCAAAACTAAAGATAAAGAAGTTTTCTGGTACTTAAAACCACGACTCTCAAATTAAAACTAATTTGAACAATTAGCTATAAAAATTACTTACGTAAAGGTAAACCTTGACGATTCGTCAAATTGTATGACATCTTACAGGCAAATTGCTGCAATGATTTCGTTGTTCTATAAATATTCATTATTTTTATATCAATTCTGAGTTTAAAGTGCGATATTCTAATGGGTTAACATCATTTTAAGACAACTTCAATATAAAAATATCACTTTAAACGAGTAGTCCCCGTCAAGTTTTTAAAAATATACCTCGCGTCATTTGTTGAGGTAGTCTTTCCTTAAACCTTTAACTCCTACTTAATATGTTAAGAAATATATTTACCCTTGGATTACTTTTTTTACTCCATAATGTCTTCGCACAGGACAGTTTCAATATGACTAAATTGGGGCAATGGGATCCCAACGGACAGGTGTATAATGATGTTTGGGGTTACGCAGATGGCAATGGCAATGAATTCGCCATTATCGGTTCGCGACAAAAAATTCATTTTATAGATGTTACTGTGCCGACTGCGCCGACGTTGAAAAAGGAATTTACGCCTAGTGGGCAAGACAGTAATGGATCGGTGTGGCGAGATTTTAAAACTTATAGTCACTACGCCTACGCAGTCGCGGATGAAGCTAGTGAAGGCTTGATTATTTACGACCTCAGTGATTTAAATTCGATCACGCAGGTTTATCAAGATAATCGTTTTTTTTACCGCACGCATAATATTTATATTGATAATGGTCGCTTGTACGCTTTGGGTTCTTACCATCCTGATTCGCTCATTCGAAATATGGTTGTTTTAGATATAGCTACGAACCCAGCGAATCCTACTCAGATCAGTAGAGTTTCTTTGCCGGGTGGATATATTCATGATGCTTTTGTGCGTAACGATACAGCGTACTGTTCTCACGGGAATAATGGATATTATATTTATGATTTTTCGGATGTGGAGAATCCAGTCGAACTGGGGAATATTACTTCTTATCCTCAATCTGGGTATAATCACAGTAGTTGGTTATCGGATCGAGATGATGCGGTCATTTTTGCCGATGAGAATAAAAATTTAGGGATAAAGTATATGGATGTTTCGGATTTGAATAGCTTACAAGTACTACCATCACAAATTTTCAAATCTACTTTAGAGGCACCAGTTGCCACAAATAGCATTGGGCATAATCCTTTTATTAAAGGAGACTTTGTTTTTATTTCTTATTATCATGATGGTATTCAGGTGTACGATATTTCTGATCCTACTAATATTACAAACGTTGCTTATTACGATACTTACCCCATTAATAATAATTATTCCGGTTCCAGCGGTTGTTGGGGGGCTTATCCGTACTTGCCTTCTGGCGTTATTTTAGGCTCGGATCTTTCTTACGGTTTATACGTTTTGGAATTAGCACCAGCTTTATTACCAGTAGAGTTGAGTCGCTTTACCGCGAAAGCGAAGGATGAAAAAGTGTTACTTTCTTGGGCCACGAGTTCAGAACGTAACAATGCCTACTTTGACGTAGAAAAAAGTACAGATGGTATTTATTTTGAAAAAATTACGCGGGTAGATGGAAATAATAATGCGAATCAGGAAATTAATTATACGGCTTGGGATGAGAACCCATTTAACGGCGTTAACTATTATCGGTTGAAACAAGTTGATTTGAATGGTGATTATAGCTATTCCAAAACGGAAGTAGTCGCCTACGAAGGAATGGAAGTTTCTATTTATCCGAGCTTAGTTGATAAAGGGCAGCCGTTAAACATCGAGTTTGGTAAAAATATTTATACATCAGTTCAGTTGTATATTTTTGATGCGGCGGGTCGAATGGTTTTTGAGCAAAATTATGCTAGCATGGGCGCAGGGGAGCAACTTCAAATTCCAACGGAAGGTTGGGAACGCGGAAATTATGTCCTGACATTACAAAATAATCAAACGAATATTACACGTAAGTTTAGCTTAATGGATTAAGTTTTTTATGCTAAACACGAGACAATGAAAAAGAGAATAGACCTTCAATCTTTCGCGATTAAAGGTCTATTTTTTGTTTTGTCGGCTAGCATCAATCCTGCCTGCACAAACTATTGTATCTTGTTCTTATAAAAATAGCCGTAGAAAGGCATTTACAAAATAAGTTTCCAATGAAAAATACGATTATAAATTTCACCTTATTGGCAGGACTGCTACTTGGTCTTAGCATTTGTCTAGCTTTTACAGCGGAAGAAAATGATTGGCAAGAAAAAGTTAGTCCGGTGGTATTGGGACAAGCGATGGCGGGAGAAAGCGTGGAGATAATTGTATACTTTAGTTCACAAGCCGATTTGTCCGCGACTAAAGCATTAGCGACAAAAGGCGAAAAAGCCTTGTATGCACATCGGGAATTATCAAAAACAGCCAAGCAAGCCCAAGCTAATGTTCAGCAAATTTTAAAAATGGCTAACGCTAAATATCGCTCTTTTTATGTCATCAACGCCATTCACACCGAAGTAGATGCTAGCTTATTGCAACAATTAGCAGCCCAAACGGAAGTTGCGCGTATCTATCCAAATACCTTAATCGAAAAAGCTGCTGTTGTCCAAGAAACGAGTCCAAACTTAAGAGGTGGAACACCAGAATGGGGAATTACCATGATTGGTGCCGATCAAGTCTGGGAAATGGGATACCGAGGGCAAGGCGTCGTAATTGGCGGACAAGATACGGGCTACGAATGGGAACACAGCGTCCTTAAAGAGCAATACCGAGGTTGGCAAAATGGACAAGCCGATCACAATTATAATTGGCATGATGCCATTCGAGAAATTAATAATTTACACAATGATAATGATCCGAATGATCCAGCTAATAATCCCTGTGGACTAGACGTTGGAGCACCTTGTGATGATCAAAATCACGGAACGCATACAATGGGTACGATGGTCGGCGAAGATGACGAAAATCAAATTGGTGTTGCACCGGGGGCACGTTGGGTTGCTTGTCGCAATATGGAGCGTGGCTACGGTAGTCCGGCAACTTACATCGAATGTTTTGAATGGTTTATGGCGCCAACGGATTTGAACAATGAAAGACCAAATCCACTACTTGCGCCGCACGTCATTAATAACTCTTGGGGCTGTCCTACGATGGAAGGTTGTGAACCAGAGAATTACAGTTTAATGGAAAAGGTAGTTGAGAATTTGAAATTTTCTGGTGTCGTAGTTGTCGTTTCTGCGGGAAATAATGGTACGGATGGTTGTAATAGTATTCGCAATCCTGCCGCTATTTTTGAACAAAGCTTTACCATTGGTGCTACGGCAAAAAATGATACGATTGCTAGATTTAGCAGTCGTGGAGTAGTGACAGCAGATGGGAGTAATCGCTTGAAACCGAATGTTTCTGCACCGGGAGTAAGCGTGCGATCTGCAATCCGGAATGGAGCGTTTGCAAACTTCAGCGGTACGAGTATGGCAGGACCACACGTAGCGGGTTTGGTGGCCTTGGTGATTTCTGCAAATCCTGCTTTGGCGGGACACGTCAGTTTGATTGAAGAGATTATTGAATCGACGGCAGTGCCGAAGACAGATGAAATGGATTGTGGCTCCGTTTTGGGATCGAGCCATCCGAATGCAGTATATGGTTTTGGTCGAGTAAATGCTTTGGCGGCAGTAGAAAAGGCGTTGCAAGTAGAAATTCCTAAGTTGGAATATACCCATCGACTTTATCCCGTTCCTTTTCGGGAAATAGTAAACTTGGAACTGAAAAATTGGTCGGGACGTACTACACTGCGCGTATTTAATGCATTGGGGCAACAAGTAGCAACGGATACTTGGGGGATTCCTGGGCAAGGGGTAAATACTTTTGAACTCAATTTCTCGAGACTTGCGACGGGACTCTATTTTTACGAATTAGAAAATGGCACCAATACGCAGTCGGGCAAATTCTTGAAAAATTAGGAAAAAACTGAGCAAAACTCAAAACTTCCCCTTAACTTTGCAGCGTTATCACAATTGCAGTAGTGCGCAGGCAGCATAATGATTTTGTCCAAGCACTTACCATCAACAACAAGTCTGCAACTTGTTTTCGTTAAGCGTAGCAATTTTAAATCAATGAAACTTCATAATAAAATCAACAGCGATGAGCTGAAGAATCGCCTATTGACGAGCGATGAACCTCGGATTACCCTTTCTTTTTACAAATACCATTCAATTCCTAATCCTAAATTATTTAGAGATCATCTCTACCTGACGTGGAGTACGCTTGAGGTTTTTGGTCGCATTTACGTTGCCGAAGAAGGGATTAATGGACAAATTTCCGTTGCCGAAGAAAACTTTGAAGCTTTTAAAGAAGCTTTTAATAGCATCAGTTTTCTCGATGGTGTACGGATGAATATTGCCATTGAAAAAGAAGGTAAATCTTTTTATAAATTAAAAATAAAAGTACGTCCAAAGATTGTAGCAGATGGCTTGGACGACGAAAGTTTTGACGTCAATAAAAGAGGGAAGCACCTTGATGCAAAAGAATACAATGAACTCACCGATGATCCAAATACCTTAGTGGTTGATATGCGGAATCATTACGAAAGTGAAGTCGGCTATTTTGAAAATGCGATTCGTCCTGACGTAGAAACTTTTCGCGAGGCTTTGCCCGTCGTAGAAGAATTATTGAAAGGGGATAAAGATAAAAATATCGTTATGTATTGTACGGGCGGTATTCGTTGCGAAAAGGCGAGTGCTTATTATATGCACAAAGGTTTTAAGAACGTGTATATGGTCAATGGCGGCATTATTGAATATGCGCGTCAGGCAGAAAAATACAATTTGCGGAATAAATATATTGGTAAAAATTTCGTTTTTGATGAACGTATGGGAGAGCGAATTTCCGAAGCAATTGTGGCAAAATGCCATCAGTGCGGCGCGGCTTGTGATACACACGTTAATTGTAAAAATGATGCTTGTCATATTCTATTCATCCAATGCGAATCTTGTGCCGCACAATACGAGAACTGTTGTTCTAAGGAATGCAGTGATTTTGCCAAATTACCAGAAGAAGAACGTACGGTTTTGAAAAAAACGCTACAATTTAATGGGACTAAATTTGGGAAAGGTCGGTACAAAGCCCACCGGAAAGAAGACCAGCTGTAATCTTGCCTTTTAAAATAGCTTGTTATTTGTTCTCGTAGTAGTTTGCAAATTAAGTCAACAAACCTTACTTTTACTAGCAAGTAGTAAAAGCTTCTCGAAAGGAAGCTTACTGCAAAGGCGTAGAAAATTAAGTAATAGAAATATGTTGTCTCGATGGCAGCAGTAAGTGGCTACGCAAAGTAAGATCAATTGAAAGAAAATATTCGAAGCAGCGAATTGGTCTTGCAGTCAACTACTACTTAACAATTTTACAATTTAAAGCTATGTATCCTAAAAAAAATCTACTATACTATTTCCTAGTATTGCTCCTTGGACTTACCGCTTGTGCCGATATTATTGAAACGGATATTACGGCGGAGCGCGTTGAGTTGGTGACTCCAATTAACGATTTGGTGACGAATACGCGTGTTCAGAATTTCCGTTGGAAAGCACTGGACGGAGCAGATTATTACAAGGTCATTGTCGTTTCTCCTAGTTTTGATTCCACCTTACGCTACGAAATAGAACGCCGCGTCTCTAGCGTCCAATTTGACACCAGCATTACACCAGGTACTTACGAGTGGACGATTGTTGGGGAGAACGACGCATATACTTCTGATCAAAATATCCGTCGGTTTACCATTCTTGATGATTCCACTTTAAACCTTGCTCAACAAGTTGTCAACTTGGTAAGTCCCGCAGAAGGAACCGTTTTGTCTGATACGACGGTGGGTTTTCTATGGCAAGGATTAGCCAATGCTTCGGAATACAAATTACAAATTGCTAGTCCTGACTTTACTAATAGTAGCTTTCTGATTGTCAATCAAAACTTGACTGATGATTTTTACACGAGCAACTTAGCTCCCGGTAGTTACAAATGGCGGGTACGCGCGGAGAATGATATTAGTGTTAGTCCGTACGCCGTTGGAAACTTTACAATCAACCTTGTGACTGACTTAGAAGCGCCCGCGTTAATTTCGCCGGTTAACTTTGCGACGGTCAATCTTCCCGTTAATTTGGCTTGGACGGCGGATGGGAATTCGGTGAGAGATACTTTATATATTTATACAGATGTAAATTTGACGAATGAAGTTTTGAAAGTAGCGGCGGTGAATACGACTTATGTTTTTAATGATAATGCGAGTACCGTTTATTACTGGCGATTGCGTTCGGTAGCGGCAGATGGTTCCTTGAGTTCTTACAGTGAGACGCGACAATTTTTAGTTCCATAAAATAGTTTTGCGTTCATTTTATTGAAGTCGATTTAAAAATTGAATGACCAAAAAGTTGAAAATTTCCGGAGGGTAAAATAATCTAAATGAATAGGATGTTTGAAAATTTCACTAGCAAATAAAACGATGATTAAAGTAATAGCCATCGCTCCGGCGAGTGGAATGGTGGGCGCGCTGGGTGCTGGGAAAAGAGATTGGTAAACTAAAAAAAACACTAAACTCGTAATCAAACTGCCAAGGAAGAAAAGTAAAAAATTGAAAGGGGAAAATAGAATGGCAATGACCAATAAGAATAAAATATCTCCTAAACCAAGATATTGATCTATAATGCAGGTGAAAGCTTTTCGTTTGAAAGAAAAATAAGCAGTCAGTAAAATAAATTGGCTGATTAAGAATCCCCAGTTAATGACAATTTGTTCGTAATTCCACGGTCGCCATCCAAGGATGCTTAGTAGCAATAGTAGCAGCCACCACCAGTGAATACCGCGATAATTGAAGTCTTCGTAGATAATTCCGAGTAGTGTAATTAAAAGTAACAAGTCTCCCCAACTCATCAATCGGGCGTGATTTGTCGGAGTTGACCTTCATGGTTAATTTCCCAAACGTTGAGAATACCATCATTATCAAAATCAGCTACGGCAGTTGCCCGCGCGATGAAATTAGCTTTGCTTGCTTGAACGATATTGTAGGTGTAACGCGCATCACCTTCCTCGTGAATCGTCTTAGGTTGAGAAAAACCAATCTCATTTAAGTCATCAGAATATTTGAAATATTTTTGATAATGAGTTTGTTCTCTAGAAGCAAGATACTTTAATTGATTCTTGGCTTCGATGGCGTACGCATCGGCAAATAGATCGTCGAAAATAGGAAGTGCGACTAAGATAAGAATACCGATAATGACGAGGACGACCATTAATTCCGTCAAGGTATATGCTTTTAATTTTTTAGTTCTTAGGCGATTCATCTTTTGCTTTATTTTTGTTTTCATATGCCTTTTTTAGGTTAAAATTAAAATTACTAAATTTGAACGGTTCAAACAAGTAAAATGTTAGCAGCTCGTGCCTTATACTACGCTTTGATGGTCGCTTTTATTATCGCCTTGTCCAGTTCCTTGTTGATTAGCCTAGCTTATTTGCAACGCGTCCACCAAAATACTGCCTTTGATGGTGAGCGCCTCGTCAGAAATTTAAACTCTGGTATCGCATTGTTGAAGGCGGGAAAAATTGGAGACATGCAAGAAACAGCTTTTGACTTGTATGGCGATGGTAGAGATTCAATTCGGCTTGCCAAAAAGAAGTGGGGATTATTTGACGTTGCTTACGCCAAGGCACACAGTTATCAAGGTTGGCGAAGAGATACTTTGGTGAAGGCTTTTTTCTTAGGCAATCAGAAAGATTCTACGCTGCGTTCGGCGCTATACTTGAGCGATCGGAACAAGCCATTGGGATTAGCAGGAAAAACCAATTTAAAAGGTTGGTGTCAACTACCGAAAGCAGATATTAAAAGTGCTTACATCGATGGTGTATCTTACTTCGGAGCGCAATTGATTTATGGTAAAAAAACGCGGAGTCGGGCGCAATTGCCACTAGTGCGCGAAGATCGAATTGCGAATTTGGTGCAACAGTTCAATACTAGAAAAGGAATAAGTTTACTACCAGCAGCGGTAGAGCAATCTTTTTTGGATACTACGATTTACGTACAAGGCGATAATATTTATTTAGAAGGAATTTCATTAAAGGGAAATATAATCGTTATTGCACAATCGGCTATTTATGTATCGGCGAGTGCAAAATTGGATGGGGTGCAACTATACGCGCCCGTGATTCAATTTGAGGCAGGCTTTCAAGGAAATTTACAGGCTTTTGCGTTAAGCGAATTACGGGTAGGAGAAGCTTGTCAATTGGAATATCCATCAGTGTTGGGATTGTTGAAAACAGCACTTTCGGGGGAGAGACCAATCATCAAGGTAGCAGAAAATAGCGTAGTCACAGGTTTGATTTTTATAAAAACAATTCAATACACTCGGTTTCCGCCGAAGTTACTTTTGGGCGAAAATACTTTAGTTGAAGGGCAGGTTTTTGTAAATGGAAGTTTTGAACACCGAGGAACGGTATACGGAAACGTTAGTTGTGATCAGTTCCACCTGCGGACAAATTCGGCGGTTTATGACAATCATTTACTGAACGCAACTATTGATCGAACCAGCTTGTCAAAATACTTTATTGCGCCGTTGTATGCTGCGACTTCCTTACAATATGAAACTGTAAAATGGGTAGATTAAGCTTTAAGATTTGGAAATTTCGCTTGGTGGCGACTACGATTATTGAGTCGATGGTGGCAATGGTAATTATTGTATTAAGCTTTGGTGTCGGCATGATGATTTATATGAACGTCATTGGTGGTGACCAACTTATTGCTAAAACAAAAGCAGATATTTTACTACAAGAAGAGTTGGTGCAAACCAAAAAAATGAAACGTCTTTATGATGAGACAAAAAGGGTAGAGGGAATGATCTTGGCAAAGGAAGTAACGCCTTATTTGGATCAAGAAAATGCTTTTGTAGTAGTAGTAAAAGCGATTGATCCCGCGGGAGTAACCATTCGAGAAATCAAAGAAGTAATCTACGCGACCGATGAAAAATAAGCAACAAGCAACTAGATTTGCCGCGTTTACAATTGCGGAGTTAGTCGTAGTAATGGCCTTGTCATTGTTGGTCGTAGCAGTTGCGTTGAGTGCTTATCAATTGATTAATGCACAATACTTTAATTACGAAAGAGACAGTAAAGTGATTTTAGAGGTGAGTACGGTAAAGCGATTATTATACGAAGAAGTGCAGCGTGCAAAAACACTTTACGTAGCAGATACGGGAATTCGCTTGGCTTTTGAGGAATTTGAGATAGACTATGAATTTACGGACAAGGCGATTATTCGGAAGCCGCTGTTAGCGGGTGTTTTAGTGGATAGTTTTTTTATTGAAGCTCACCGTTGGGAAGCTAGATTTGAAGATAATTTCGTGGAGACAGGATTAATTGATTACTTTGAATTGGAAATTAGTCTACACGCACAAACTGAAAAATTAATCTTTCAAAAAGAATATAGTGCGAGCCAATTGCTGCGACTGGTTCCACGGGAAGTACCACGAAAGTAACTTTCGGCACAAAATTAAAAATGTGATGGCGATTAAAATCAAGGACTATGCTTATGGCGATCAAGCCAAACTACCGAAGCCGAAAGGAGCATCGAGCAAGACTTCTTGGAGCACTTTGATGAATAAAGATATTCAACTTTTTGGAAAAGGATTAGCCGCCAAAAAGAAATTAGAATTCTATAGTAACCTAAGCACTTTATTATCTTCTGGACTTGACGTACAACGATCTTTAACGCTGATTGAGCAAAGTCAAAAAAAGAAAGTACACCAAGGTTTATTCCTTGAAATCCGACAACTCATCGTCGAAGGGAAAACCTTTTCGCAGGCTTTATTGGCGACGAAGCAGTTTTCTGATTACGAAGTTTTTAGTTTGCAAATTGGAGAAGAAACGGGGCAATTGGTGAAAGTATTAGCTGAGTTGTCTACTTATTATAGTAAAAGTATTAAGTATCGGCAACAGCTCGTGGGAGCATTGGCGTATCCGGTATTTGTCATAAGTTTTGCCATTTTGGTTGTATTCTTTATGCTGAAATACCTGGTTCCTTTATTTAGCGATATTTACAAAAGATTTGACGGACGTCTCCCTACGATTACGCAACATCTAATTGACCTTTCTAATTGGATTGGCGCTTACGGCGGATATGTTTTTCTTGGATGCTTGGCGATCGTGTTGGTTTTATATTGGCAACGGCGTCGAGTTTGGTTTCGGAAGTGGAGTGCAAGACTATTATTGCGATTGCCTTTCTTTGGAGGCATTGTAAAAGGAATCTACCTTTCTCGTTTTTGTCAATCAATGTACTTACTGTTGAATGCAAAGGTTCCTTTATTGCGTACGGTTGAACTCGTCAAACAAATGATCGCATTTTATCCGATTGAAGTTTCTTTGGCGCAAGCAGAAAAAGATATTTTCAATGGCATGCTGCTACATCATTCGCTACAAAAATCTAAACTATATCCACAAAAATTAATTGCTCTAACCCAAGTTGGAGAAGAAGCGAGTAATTTAGATGAAATGTTTCAAAAATTAGCGGATCAATTCAGTGAGGACGTAGAGCAACGCACAGCACTTTTGGGTAGTGTTTTGGAACCGATTCTTATCATCGGGTTAGGTTTAATTATCGGCGTAATTTTAGTGGCGATGTATATGCCATTATTTCAGTTGAGTGTAGGAGTGGGAGGTTAAGCAACAGTAGTATTCCTATTCCTGAATAAATTACGAAGATTTTTCTTTTGACTTTTTTTCTTTTTTCATCTTTTTCTTTTTGCGTTGTTTGACTGCTCCTTTCTGGTACTTGATTGTACGAACTACCGCTCCATTTTTAAATTCGCGTATTTTTCCGTGCAACTTCCCATGCCGATAATTTCCTTTTTTACTAAGTTGACCAGCAGGATCAAATAGCTCAAAGCGACCGTGTTTGACTCCTCTGCGCCAGTGGTGGATTTGTTTGAGCTGGCCGTCTGCATACCAGCTTTTCCAAATACCTTCTTTTAAGCCATGTTTAAAATGACCAATTTCTTTAATGGCCTTATTGTCGAGGTAAAAGTCTTCGTAACGACCATGCAGGAAATGGCCGAAGGTGCTAGCACCAAAACGCGACTTATAGATTTTATGGTTGTAGTAACTAAAGTAAAACCGATCCTTAAGCAACCGCGTTTTTTTGGAATCAAGGGCGAGTTCAATTTTGCAAAAAACCTCTTTGGTTTTTATCACAACTGATCGGTGCTCCTGATTGTTCTGCCCCGCTGAAATAAAAGGTAGAGATAAAAAGAGGCAAGCGAAAAATAGTAATTTTAGATTCATAGTAATTGTTCAGTTCGTCTCGTTGATAGATTCGTGTTGAAGACAGAGACCAATCAAATTTTAAATAAAAACAAAGTAGGGATATCTTATTTTAATAACAAGGAATGGAGAAAATATCTACGGATTAAATTCTTGATATTGATTACTGGACGGAGTGCAAAGACTCATTTTAACAAGATAACTCCAACTAGATACGTAATTGAATATTATTTGTTATTTTTTTTCTAAAGTTATAAGGTGTTATTTTGTATTACAAAATAATGTAATTATATTTGAATCAAAATATAATACACGGAACAAGAAATTCAAAAAGCTATACTTTATATATACACTCATTTTTCACCTAGGTTTAGGTTACCTGTATATATTGAAAACTAGGGTTTCTTTCCACATTTTTTTATTACAATTTATAGACTTTTAAAAGAATCTTATTGCTATCAATAGGTGTGTGCGTTAATATTTAATGTATGCATAGATAGATCAAACCTGTACGTCAAGTTATGACTTTCGCGGGAACAGGAATCTTTTGCTCATTCTTTCTTAGTTGACTGGACTTGGGCTAGCTGTGGTATGTTTTGTATTACTGTAGATAGTTCGAGTAGGGATGCTATCGAAAGAGGTCTTTAATTGTCAATCGTAATTTTATTTTAACAATGTATTGTCAAGTCTTGTTGTTTGGCTTTGACCTTGTAATAGTATGTCTTTTTTTAAGTAAAGTTCTTTTAAGATGAAGGCTAGAGCTGTTCGGACGGTTCGGTTGCTAACCTTATTTTAAAGTGACTTCAGAGAAAGAAGTACGCTGATTTATATTTTCAATGTAGAAAAAAATAATCATGAAAAAAATGCACCAACTGACTTTACTAAGTTTTTTGTTTTTGTCAATGCTTTGCTTTACCACTGTTTCATTTGCTCAAATTCATATTGATAATGACAAGGATGTAGCGATGGGTACGACATCGACGGACAACTGCAAACTTCGTATTTATAATAATGATGGTAATAATAGATATGGACTTAGTATTACGAATGATGGATCTAATGCAAATGGAGTGACGGGGACAAGGTTTGGGTTTTATAGTGGCGTTAGGCAAGATGCTGGCTATACGGGGGACGAAAGTACGGTTGGTTTTCAAGCGATTGTACATCCTTACGGGACAGGTCAAGGATTTGGTGTTTTTAGTGAAATTAAAGGACATGGCTCAGGGTATAAGGCAGCTTTTTTTGGGAAGGTCACTCAACCCATGAGCAGCGGGTCGAACATTTTTGGAACTGATTTAGTCGTAGATAATGAAGGAGTAGGTAGTGCTTATGGTCTTAGAACGCAAGTCACTGGAGGTACAGGAGGAGCATTATACGGTCTTGAAAATAATGTAACAGGTAATGTTAATTCACCTGGAAAGATCGCGGGTATTAGGAATATTACAAAATTGAATGGGAATAATAATAAAAGTGCTGGAATATATAATGAAACGACTACGGGGGCGCAATCTTCTGGGAAAAAATTTGGAATTTATAATAATCTATTAGTCGGTAATAACACAGGAGGAGTAGGGATTCGTTATGCTTTTTACTCTGAATTGAATGGATCACCGAATTCGACAGCTTACGCGGGTTATTTCAGTGGAAATGTACACGTCACGGGAGATTTTACAAATCCTTCAGATCGGAGATTGAAAGAAAACATTAGAGATTACAAAGGAGGTTTAGAACTGATCAAACGACTTTCCCCTAAGACTTATGCTTTCAAGTCTAATTTATCGATTAGCTTACCTAAAGGAAAACAATACGGATTGATTGCACAAGACTTAGAAAATGTGTTGCCCGCCTTAGTAAAAGATACTCAACATCCTACCCCTATAACTGTGAAAAATGTTGCGCAAGAGAATAGTACTGAGGAAGACTTAGAGGATGTATTAGGAGGAAGTACTAGTTACAAATCCGTTAATTATCAAGCCCTAATTCCCGTCTTAATTTCAGCAATTCAAGAGCAACAAGCACAAATAGAACTACAAGGTAAAGAAATCGAGTTATTGAAAAAAGAGTTGAGTATCCTTAAGGAGCGTAGATGATTACAAGTCTTTTTTCGTAAACAAAAAAATGAATGATGAACACATTTAAAATCTTTTGCTTACTTACGATTTGTTGGATATCGATCAATAATAAGAGTAATGCTCAACAACGGGTTAATGCGGATTTTCTGAAAGGAACTACGACTTGGTTGACCGCCAATTATATTACGGACTTGGATTATGCTTTTTTGGATAATGAAGAAATTCAAATTCGATCACTAGCGGGGGGAGAAAACGGAAGAATAGAATTTACGGTCAATTATTTATCGGGTAGTAATATCGTCGTTAGCTTTGCCGAGCTAGGTAATTTGTCTAATAGATACTTCATTGAACTTTCTGGGAATAGTTTTACCATACAAGGGCTTAGTAGTGTAGGAGGAAGTTTTAGCGATGGCGATCAATTTCGGATTGAACGTTGCGACAATAGTATTTTATTTTTTGGTCCGGGAGATTTGGTTTGCCACGAAATTAGCAATGTCGATAATACGAAGGAAATGATTGCTCGGATGGAAGTTATCAGTGCGAGTAAGGTAGGTGGCAATACTCCCAATATTGAGTTAGGATTTCCCTTTCTTTCACCAAGCTGTGTACGGTCACGCGAAGATTACGTTGTTTTGAAAAAAAAGTTAGATGGTGCGTATCACCAAGTTACAAGTAATAAAATAAAATTCCGATATGATCAAGACTATGCTATTGTCAACAATAAGAATGATCAGGTAAAATACACCATCTACGATTGGAAAAAAACGCCATTGTTAACGGGGACTTTTAATAATAACTATGGAACTAATTTTCATGTCATTTCTATTCCACCAAGTCTATTAACAGCTGATTTTTACCTGTTGGAAGTAATGGGGGCTGAGGAGAATGGCTTGAATAAAGGGGAAAGCTATTATTTAAAACTAAAATACTAACCAAGCGTAAATTTAGCTCTGGCAGTAAGATAAAAATATTAAAAAAATGAAGCTCAAGACTAAATTTGGATTTTGTCAGAAAGTGTCAATTGTCATGGTCATTTTGATGGTGAATCAAATTGTTTTTCCCGTGGCGGCAATGGCACTGACTTCTGGTCCAACTCAACCCGAAGTTAACGACTTTGAACCCGTTGGTACTTCGCAAATGGTAGACTTGTTTAGTGGTGATTTTACGTACAATATTCCATTGTTTGAGTTGCCAGGGCCGGATGGCGGTTATCCTTTTAACCTTGCCTATCATTCGGGTATTTCTATGGACCAAGAGGCGAGTTGGGTCGGTTTGGGATGGACGATGAATCACGGCGCGATCACGAGGAGTATGCGTGGCTTACCAGATGATTTTAATGGAGATGAAGTTGCTAAGAAAATGGATATGCGCCCGAATAAAACTTGGGATTTTCGCTTGAAGTCTCACCTCGAATTCTGGGGATATGAAGCAGCCAAAGAAGCTACGAAAACTACAGCGGCAGTTGCAGGAGTCCCTGGGAATTTGACCTTGTCCCTAGCGCTTTCTGTTTCTCATAATAGTTATAAAGGTCTCGGTTTTGGCGCAGGACTCGATTTTGGAAAGAATATCCAAAGTGATAGATTTGGTATTGGCCTTGGTTTAGGATTAGACGTGAATTCATTTGAAGGAGCGGACATTAAGCCCAACATATCTTTTGGCAGTATTGCTTCCAAAATTGGTGGGCTACAATTAGGAGCTAGCATGAACTCTAGACAAGGCCTGAGAAATCTTAGTTTAGGCTATAGTAGAAAAGTAGAGGCACTTTCTAAATTGGGAACGAAGAATGGGGTTAAAATTGCAGGACCTGGAGCGGTAGGAGGGAATACGAGTTATACCTTTGCAAGGAATGCTTTTTCTCCTCAGGTTGCCATGCCTTACCGAGGATATAATATTACAGGCTATACGGAATTCGGTGGATGGACAACAGTGGCTGGGATTGGTGTAGGGGCAGAAGTAGGATTTAATATACAGCGCTTGAAAGATCGCAACACTTGGGTTTCGGCAGCAGCCTATGGCTATTTTCATTTGCGCAATCGAGGAGATAATCAAGACCGTTCGATACTAGATTTTAACCGAAGTAATGATGGCCCTATTTTAGGCACTCAGCCTAATCTTGCCACTCCAATGACGACACCGGATGTTTACTCGGTAATGGGACAAGGAATAGGGTCAATGTATCGACCATACCGATCTGATATCGGTATCTTGACCGATCCTTATATGCAATCGAAGACGGGAGGTTTTAGATTGGCAGGGGAGTTTAACTTCGGTGCTGGTTTTGATTTAGGAGTTGATCTAGGAGGAAATTGGGCGAATAGCAAAACCGATAAGTGGGATGCTGGAAACGTTTTAAATCCACTAAAATATGATGGAAATGGAACGGATGAAAATTACGAGCCTTATTATTTTAAGTCTAGCGGGGAAGCTAGTGCAGAGGATACTCTGTATTATAATTCGATCGGAGAAGGTAAGGCGGTAAAGTTAGAACTAGATGATGGAATCTTAACGGGTAGATATGAGTTTAGTAATAAAAATAAAAATAAGATTAGTATTAGTGATGGAAAGCGAGATACCCGAAAACCTCGGAGTACTTCGATCCAACCAATTACCAATAAGGAATTGATGTTTGCTTCTGGCGAGGAAAGTATGGCAGAATATCGGATTGCTTATTATCAAGCTACGGAGAGTTTTGCAAATCCTCCTTCACATCCATTGCAAAGAGATGCTACGAATCACCCCGATCACGTTGCGGGTATTACCGCGCTACAAGGAAGTGGTATGAGGTACGTTTACGGGCTTCCTGCCAAAAATCATGAACAACAAGAAATTACGTATTCTCATACTGGACCAGAAACGGATTGTGGTCCTACTGTTGATATTGAGCATAATGGAAGCTCTATTACGTATAAAAAATCAGGCATAAATCGAGACGATTATTTAAGTATTACCAAAATACCAGAATATACACATAGTTTTTTACTGACTTCAGTGCTCGGTGCGGACTATGCGGATATAGATGGTATTCCAGGCCCTTCGGACGGGGACTTTGGGTACTGGGTAAAGTTTAGTTATGTAAAGACAAGTGATAATTATAAATGGAAAGCTCCTTATCACGGGGCTAATTTTATTGTCGGTGGCAAATCTTCTAAACGTGACGATAAGGCTAGTTATATGTATGGTGAACGAGATCAATATTATCTAGCAAGAGCAGAAACTAAAACGCACGTCGCTGAGTTTGACCTTACCACTCGCGAGGATGGACGAGGCGCAACTGGAATTTATCAAAATGAAAGTGACTCCAATAATAGTCCTAATGAAGCAGCTTATTCTTATCGGTTGAATTCAATCTCACTCTATTCGAAACTAGAAACTGCTAACCCTAGAATAGCGTTGAAAAAAATTCACTTTGGCTATGATTATACACTATGTGCTAATGTAGATAATAATATAGCGGGAAATAGTACAACAGGTGGAACGGGAAAGCTCAGTTTGAAGAAGTTACATTTTACCTATGAAAATAGTGGTAGAGGAGCGTTGTCTCCCTATTTGTTTGGGTACGGTGATCTTGATAATACTCAAACGGTAAATCCAGACTATAACACCCATCGCTACGATCGTTGGGGAAATTATAAGAACACCGATAGTGATGATTGTGAAAATCAAGAGTTTCCATACACGGACCAATATCGGTCGCAAGCGGAAATGGATGAGCTGGCTTCCGTTTGGCATTTGCGAGATATACAATTACCTTCTGGTGCTAAGATTGAAGTACAATACGAAGCGGATGACTATGCATACGTTCAGGATCGAACAGCTATGCAAATGTTTAATATGACAGGAGTTGGAACTAATGGCAATGCTATTTTAAACCCAGAAGAAGATCCTGTGCTGAGTCAAAGAAGAATTTATTTTAGATTAGAAAAGGATATTCCCGTTGGAGCGGGAGCGGATGAATTATTGGATAAGTATTTTGAGGACCTTCGCGGTACCGCTCAAGATACCAGCCTAGGCGATTTGATTTATTACAAAGTATTAACAGATATCAACGAATCAAATAGTTATGAGTATGTATCTGGGTATGCGGAATTAGAATCGTTTGACTTTAGTGATGCGGTTAATGGATTCTATACACACGCTTATGTAGTCGTAAGACCTGCAAGAATTGGGAAGAAAAAGCAAAAAAGAAACTATCATCCATTTTTGGCGAGTGCTTGGCAAAAGTTGAAATTAGAATATCCGGATAAAATTAATGGAGAAGCTATAGACTTAGAGGATGGAGATTTCAATGCTGCCATTAAGCAATTTGTCAATAGTTTTGCGGAGATCAAGAATATATTTCAAGCTTATTATAAATATTGTGCAGACGAGAACTTTGCCACTAATTTGAGTCTTAATGAATCTTTTATTCGCCTCAATACACCGGATAAAATAAAATATGGTGGTGGTGTGCGGGTCAAACAAGTCGTGTTAAATGATCAATGGGACGTCGGAGAAGATGGTGTTGAAGATTCCAGTACTTATGGTCAAGTATATGAGTATAAAATGAAAGATAAAGATGGCGTGAAAATTAGTAGTGGCGTCGCGGCTAATGAACCTGCTATTGGCTATGATGAATGTGCGTTACGCACTGCAAAAAGATGGACTTATAATGTTTACTTGAAATCAATAGAAAATAATTTTTTCGAATATCCAATTAATGAAAGTTATTTCCCCGGACCATCGGTGGGCTACAGCAAGGTGACGGTTAAGTCTTTGGCGACTGCGTATTCTTTGGATTCCGAAATTAAACCAGCAGATATAGAAGATGGCTTTGGAAGTACTGGGATTACTGTTAACGATTTTTACACGGCTAAAGATTTTCCAATCATCGTAGAAGAAACAGCATTGGAACCTAAAAAAAGAAAACAATGGATTCCATTTGGGATTGGTACCTATCAAAATGCTACATATACGGGTTCTCAAGGTTATGCCATTACATTAAATGATATGCATGGCAAACCACATCAAGTTACGCACTTTGGTCAAGACAAAAACAATGTACTTATTGCAGATACTTTGAGTCAAGTGATTTATACCTATGCGGCAGACGATGTTGAAGTAGAAACGGTCGGAGGCAAAAAACGAGCAATACGTGTTCTAAATAATATGGTTGATGTGTTGCTCGCCGATCAGCCAGACGCCACATCGGCTACAATTGGAAAACAACAATTGGGCGTTGACTATGAATTTTTTACAGACATGAGAGAATCTAGTTCTAATGCTGGGAATGTTCACGTTGGCTTGCAAGTAGATTATGTACCACCTTTTATTTTTGGCATTAGTGGTTGGCCAAGTTTTAATTATACGGAAAGTAAAACGAGAACAGCGGTAACAAATAAGGTGATTAGGAAATCGGGTATTCTGATCCGAACAGATGCTTATGATGGGCAATCTCACATTATTACCCACAACAAAGTATTCGATCCACTCACGGGGCAAGTATTACTCTCTACCGTTAATAATAATTACGATAAAGAAGTTTACAGTTACAATATTCCCGCAAGATTTGCCTATGAGAATATGGGGGCAGCGTATGAGAATTGGGGGACAGAATTTATTACAGATTTAGTTCAAGCTAACTGTGTAGGAGAATGGAAAGTTACTAATATTGAAACGGAGATCTTTCCATTAATCAAAGCGGGTGATGAGATCATTTTTACCGGAGCTGCTGGTACAAATACCGCCGATGTAAAAGGGATTGCTTACTTAGAGGATATCCGGAATGGTGATCCTTTCTTGAAAGTTAAAGCAATGAGTGGTGGTCCAAGTATGCAGGCTGGAATGTATCATTGTAAGGTCGTGCGATCAGGTAAACGAAATCACTTGACGGCAAGCGTTGGCGGAATTACTACTCTAGATCTTGACCCAACTAGCAGTGGAAGTCGATCCCTAAAAACTACGAACGTAGTGGTACCATTAAATAATAATAACAATGAAACAATTCCGGTAACGTACAGTACGGTTGACCAAGTGCTCAATATCAGTGCAGCTACTTATAGTGATTGTTGGGATTTAGGACGGGACAGTTGTAGTAATGTAGCAAGTAAATCTGGGTATGAATTAGGGACGAAAGGGGTTTGGAAACCCCATCGAACTTATGCTTACGTAACTAATCGAGGAGCAGATGCACCAATAGCTAACACACCACTTGATCTTTCCACAAAAGGGGTAGTAAACAATGTACCGATCTTCAATTGGGAAAATCCTTTTTTTCCTTTCTTGGGAGATACGACAAACTGGAAGATGACAAACGAAGTGACGAAGTATGGAATCAACGGAGCAGAGCTTGCTAACAGAAATATTCTAGGTCAGTACAGTGCAGCACTTTATGCGTACAAGGATAATTTGCCCATCGCAGTAGGTACGAATGCCGATTATTATGAAATGGGATTTGAAAGTTTTGAAGAATTTCCAACGACCATTGGTCCAGCAGATGGCAGTACTTTGCTGGGGAATGGGAACATTGATTTTCCCTATCTATTTAACCAAGGAAATTCAGGCATTGAAGTTATTGAAAATAGAACGACGAAAAAATATAATTTGGTCAATGGCTTTAAGGCTAATAGTAGTATTCTTTGGATAGATAAAACTTTTGTTCCTGCATCTAGGCTTCCTTCAAGCGTTATTTTACATTTGACGGATACACAAGGTAGAAATTATGAAAGAACTTATAATACGGTGCTTTTACAAAATGCCATCAGCAGTAATTTGACCTTGAATCAATTTTTGTATCAGGGAGATTTAACGGAATATATTATCAATGGAATTGATTGCTCCGTTGAGTTACCTGCTACGGAAACTTTTACGGGATACGCGACTTTAGTGTATTGTAATGATTACGTTCAAGTTGCTAATTGTTGTGAGGAATCAAATCCCTCAGATGGTTGTATTAAGCCATTTTTCTTAGAAATTATTGATGCAATTGATTGTATGTTACACACTAGCTGTGACGAAAATGGAAAGTATCCTATTTACAATGTCAGTAATTCTAGTTATTTCACTGGCGTCCGTTCTGCTCCTAATAACGGGCAAGATATTGATATTCTTAATTTAACTATTTCACCAGATACACTATTTAATAATGATGTACATTTTCTTGGGTTAGATAATGTATTGTTAGAGAATTTGTGTTTCTTGGCTGATTTGAGTAATCCGCGAGTAGATTTGAGTGTTACAAATATTACCGATTACACAGGTATATTGGTGGACGTAACTTATACGGATGGCACTACAGCTACGCTGGCGCTGGGAGATGGTGCTAGTGGATTGTATGATTGTGATAATGGAACCAGCGGAGGTAGTAGCGGAAATAGACCCAATGCAGATGCTGGAGCAAAACAGAGGAGTAGATATTATGCAGGAGATTCGGGTAATAGCGTTGGTTGTAGTTCTGGGACAAGTATTATTAGTCTTAACTCAGGCGTAGCACATACAGGATCAAAAAGTTTGTTAGTGAACGAAGATTTAAGTTTTGAGCAGCGTAGTATGCAATTAATCCCGGGGAAGGAATATATTATTAGTGCTTGGGTACACCGAGCGAATGCAAATCAAGCAAGCCTTGCGGATGGTAGTTTGGGACTCCAAATTGAGATGTCGGGTGCACCTGAAGTCTTTTTCTCTCCAACGGGTGCAGTGGTAGAAGGTTGGCAAAGAATTGAAGGACGATTTACCTATCAGGAAAATTATAAAAACTATTGGGTACTTAGTTTTAAAGTTGGTTCAAGTGCAGCCAGTTTTGACGACTTACGCATTTATCCTTTGTCAGGAAATATGCAGACTTACGTTTATGATCCGGTGAATTACCGCCTCAAAGCTTTATTGGATAATAATAATTTTGCGAGCCTTTATCATTACGATGAAGAAGGGAATTTATTTTTAGTAAAAAAAGAAACGGAACGAGGTATTAAAACTATTCAAGCCTCTAAAAATTATATTCAACCTAATTAATCATCAATTGGCAGTTCATTGATTTGCTCAAAATAATGAAAACTTTAATAATTATGATTGTTCAACATAAGACTAGCAAACAGCGACTCGTATCAAGGCTATCAACTTGTTGGTTGGTCTTGTTGTTCCTCTTGTCAAGTATTTTAGTTTGTAGCGCTCACGAACAAACGTATAATACTTCACTAGATCAATCAGGACATGTAACGGGAGCAAGCATTTTTGTTAAAGACCCACTACGCACAGATCCGATTGGAATAGCTCCAAATGTCAATTACGTAGTAGAACGAGCGGTAGAAGTATCTTTGGTTTATCACCGTGCAAAACGTACAGATATTATTGGAAATTATTGGTGGTACAGAATACATTATGAAGTGTACGAAGAAGGAGCAACTACGCCTTATGAAAGTGGAAGCATTGAAATTAATCACCAACAAGCAGGCGGCGTTTATGAAGCTTTAAATAAATACCTGACTAATACTGGAGCGGTACAATTGAAAATTGTACAAATAGAAGCGAGTACGGATGCTTGGCAAACAACAATTAGTAATCCCGTTGATATAGTGCCGGAAGATATTCGCTTAGAACTGCGCATGAATGTTGAGCGGTATGATTATTTGGCACCGACTGCTACTACGAATGAATTAACTGATATTTTTTCCGTCAATACGCATAGCTTACAAGTTTATTGGAGAGTAGTTTCAGGTGCGGAATATTATGAATTAGAATGGGTGCATATTGATAGTGAGGTGACCACACCACCGACGCCAGCGCAACGTTTTGATAATGCTATTCGAGTAGAAGTCTGTGAGACCAATTATAAAATTTCAACGCTATACCCCGCGGGGGAATTATACTATCGAGTGAGGCCTGTTGGTCGATTTATTCGAGGTCAAAGTGAATATACCCATTTGAAATACGGAGCATGGTCTTCTGGTACAAATGTTCGTACCCTTCCTGGTTTTGAGACGGATAAAAACTGGCAATCTGTATCTAGTTTTGCCGAAGAAGGTAAGTCGAAACACGTTGTCAATTTTTTTGATAAAGGTTTAAGAAGTCGTCAATCTCAGGTTAATTTAAGTACCGAAGAACAGGTGCTAGTTTCGACAAACCATTACGACGTAGAAGGACGTGGAACTTTAAATACCTTACCCGTTCCCGCAAAAAATAATGAGAACAATCTATTTTACAAACCAAAGTTCAATCAAAACCTAGCGGGGAACGCTTATGATCGTGATGACTTTGATAAGTCGGGTTACGCAGAACCGGTAAATACAACAAGTGGAGCAGGATATTACTTTTCTTCGGCACACGCTGCTGATGTAGGGGCGAATGATTTATACAAAGATTATATTCCCGACGCAGGAGGTTTTCCTTTAACACAAACTATTTTTAGTAATGATGGATTAGGGAGAGTAATTGAACAAGGAGGTGTTGGTGCATTTTATCAAATTGGGAAAGGAAGTACAACGAAATATTATTATGATGATCCCAGTGAAACGCAACTGCGTAGGTTGTTTGGTAAAAATGTTGGAGCAGCAAAGTATTATAAAAGAAATATTGTAGAAGATCCAAATGGTCAACTCAGTGTAAGCTATTTGGATATTTCGGGTCGAGTGATTGCTACAGCTTTAGCTGGTGCGTCGCCGAGTAACGTTGATTCTTTAGAAAGCCGAACGACGAAATATCTAACGGAAAGTTTGATTGATAACAATGTTGTTAATACAAGCCAAGGTACGAGTACGGTTACTACAAAAGTAATGAACGAAGAGGTAGATAATATTGCAACATTCAACTATGATTTTAAAGGAAAAAATGAATCTTTTCTTTTGCCCGCAGGCGAACTTTGTTTAAGCTGTAGATACGAATTAACGATTAGCATGACGTCTCCTTGTGGCTTACCGGTTACAATGAATTTTCCTACGGGTGCAGATACCGTTTATCAACAACAGTTTACGGGTGCAGATATTTCTTGTCCACTTAGCAATACTACCTTTGATGTACCAGCGGTCAGTTTTTCGGTAACGATGAATGAAGTAGGGACTTATTATTTAAAGAAACAATTAAAAGTTGTTGAAAAGGATATTGAAGACTGGGTGCAAGTCCTAGAAGGTAATGACTTGCTGCCTCCAATCGAATATTTTGATAGTCTTTACATCGCTCAAATTGACACCGCAGCCTGTGAATTTGATTGCTATCACATTTATTATGAAACTTGTTACGAAGCAGGTGCGACGCAAGGATTAACGGGCGATGATTTAAATGATTTTATTGAAGTCTGTGTGGATGAGCAATGTAGTGCTTCAGTCACGACGGTGCTGGCTTCCGTTGCGGAGCGACAATGCGAGGTACTATACAATCAACTGATTTTGCAAGTATCGCCGGACGGTTGTTTGTACGGTCGAGGGAAATGGTGGGAAGATTACAACATTGACCTTGGCGATTTACAATTTGATGTTTTACAAGAAGCCGGCAATTATCTGACGTATGCAGGGGATGATTTAGAAATGCAAGATTATTTACAAAATGCGAGTGTTTGGCAAAGTGAATGGGCGGAGCTTATTGTTGTAAAACATCCGGAGTATTGCGACTATGAATTTTGTCAATCTTCTTATGAAAGTAGATTATTTGATCTTGAATTATCTAGTACGACTAGTTATACGGATGCGGTAGCAAAAGGCTTGGCTGTAGAAAATGCTCCTGGTTCCGATCCTGATTATGCAGAAGCCATTCGCTTGTCGGACCCTGCCTTTATTAACACAGGAGTTTTACAGAATAGCATTTATAATTGCGACGACCTTGGATCGACCTTAGCACTTTATTCCAATGATCCCCTTGACTGTGACGGAGATGGTGTCCCCGATGCATCGACAAATAGCTTTCGGAATTTGCACGAATTTGTAGAATGTGCTTTCTCTGGAGAAAGTGAAGCTGTAAAATGGCAACGACTACTGGGTTTTTACAAAGGAGTAAAAGAGCAGGCGCTGCGGGAATGTGCGGATAATTATTGTCCGGGTACAGGCGATAATTGTAGTTTAAAACAGTCGGTTGATATATTTGAGGTAGATACGGAAGAAGAGGCGGAAGCGTTGGCGGGAAATAAAGTGGCAGAATTGTGTATTTCCTTTTGTGAAGAAAATGTTGAATTTTGGTTAGCGGAAATTACAGCCAATTGCACCGGGCTTGATGCAGGAGATTTATTTTCGATTAGAAAGAAATTAGAAAATTATTGTGAAGGGAGTTGTGGGTACGAAAACCCCTTGGCACACTTACTGACAGAGGAATTACAAGATGAGAATTTAATTGCCATTCAGAATATTTTGGACGATAGTGATTGTACCGATAGTCTCCTCTTAAATATGTCCGTGACCATTTCAGAAAGTTACACGGTAGCTTTAAATGAAAATGGGGATACCATTTTTCATGAAGTTTTAGGTGGATGTTACATTGCACCCTGTATTCAAGACGCATTAGCGGCGGGAGATGATTTAGTAAGGTATAATGAATGTTACGTTGGAGGAACGAGTGGTATTAATTATCCCGATGTAGATGCTTATGATTGGGTGGCAGCCACTAATACTACTTGTACAGATAGTGTAGGAGGTCAATTTAAAAGCCTAGTAATAAAGTCAATTGATTTAGAATTAGGCTTTATCTACCTTTCCTCTTCTTTCACAGACTATGTAGGTGTTTGCGATTTAGAGCGAATAATGAATCCCCAAATATATTATACAGTTACAGGTTCTTATATTGGTGTAGACGGTATACTTAAGAGTAGTGGTGATACCGTTTTACTCGAAGTTACTAGAATTGGAGGAATTTATGGTCCTTTAATTCCTTGTATTGACACAATGACGGTTCCGGTTTTAATTCCAAGAATTGATACGGTTGTCGTTAACTTAGACACTTTGCGGCAGCACTGCATTGAGGAGCTGTATGCGGAAGCGTTAATACTTGCGGAAGAGGCTTGGCAAGATAGTGTTGATGTAATCTTGTCTACCGTGATTAATGCGCAGGAATGTCTTGAACCGTTGGAAGAACATTTTTCCGTAAGAAATCTCACGACGGAGCATCATTACACTTTATATTATTATGATCAAGCAGGAAACTTGGTACAAACGGTTCCGCCGCTAGGCGTAGTACCGCTGGAGAATGAAGCGATGACGGTGTTTAATGATCAAGGAGAATGGATAGGAGGGAGCACCGTTCCAAATCATAAACTACTCACGGAATACCGTTACAATACCATCGGACAAGTGTATTGGCAAAATAGTCCGGATGCAAATGAAAGTCGTTTTTATTATGATGACGCACAACGACTACGGGTTTCTCAAAATGCTAGACAAAAAGCCAATGCTTTAGGCGCATTTTCCTATACTAAATACGATGTACAAAATAGAATTGTAGAAGTTGGCCAAATTGAAAACTATACATTAGAGGAAGAGGATTTGAATATTCCTACTTTTCCCACAATGCAGCAAAATTACAATTTGACACAGCAAACCAAAACGTACTACGATGATTCTTACCTTGATCCAAACTTCACGCAAAGCCATTTAAGAAATAGAGTCTCCTACACAGAGAATGAAAATATCCGAACACTTTATGACTACGACGTACACGGAAATGTAAATAGTTTACAACACGAAATTTTTGACTTCACGATGGGAATAGCCGGTACAACTTTTCCCGGCATTGACAAGCATCAAATTAACTATCGCTACGATTTAATTAGTGGCAACGTGTTATCGGTAGCGTTTCAAGCAGGAAAACGGGATGAATTCTATCATCGCTACGAATACGATGCAGACAATCGACTGACTTTTGTCAAGACTTCTGAGGACGGTAATATTTGGGAAACGGATGCCCGATATTTTTACTATGCACATGGACCTTTAGCCCGAGTGGAATTAGGGCAAGACAAAGTACAAGGACAAGATTATTATTATAACCTGCAAGGATGGATTAAAGGAGTCAATCAAGGCGGCGTACAAAGTCATCTTTTTGAAATGGGGCTAGATGGTCACGCGGCGACAGTAACCAACAAAAATGCGTTGATTGCGAGAGATGAGTATGCTTATCTGTTGGGTTATCATGATCAAGACTATCAAGCGATTAATGCAGGCGTCAATCTAGGGTCAGGGATGGCAACAGTATGGGAAGACTTAAGTAGTAATATACTGTCAAAGGAACTCAATGGGGAAACGCATTATGGTTTATTTAATGGAAATATTGCCTTAATGTTTACGGATATTAAAGGTTTAAATGGAGAAGTGACGGGCAACGAGGGGATGCAAACGATGACTTATCAATATGACCAATTGCACCGTATTAAGCAAGCCCATTCCAATCACTACGTAGCCGGAGCTGCGAGTTGGAGTCCTAATGGGAAATACGATGCTAGCTATCGTTACGACCCTGATGGGAATCTACTCAATCTAAAGCGGGCAGGACCACAGGGTTTGATGGATGATCTGAATTATCATTACAAGGAGCATAATCATCAGTTACTTCGGGTAGATGATGACGTAACAAATGATAATCTTTATACAAATGACCTTGATCACCGAGAGGATATAACAGGTGATTTTTACACCTATGATAAAATAGGAAATCTAATTGCGGATCAATCCGAGGAGATTGAGACGATTAAATGGAGTGTATATGGAAAGCCGTTAGAAGTTATTTTTACTGCGGGAAGCAATAAGGAAAATATTCGTTATAGCTATGATGCCTCGGGCAATCGACTAAGTAAGACTAAAGTGTCTCCATTACCTGGCAGATCTACTACTACTTTTTACGTCAGAGATGCTAGTGGTAATATCATGAGCGTCTACGAGCGAATATACCGAGGTTCAACCATTTTATTTCAAAAAGAAACACCTATTTTTGGATCAAGTCGACTTGGCGTTCGCAATTATGTAGAAAAACACTTATCTTACGAAGGCAATGTTATCATTGCATCTGTGATCGAACGCGATCGCGGATTGGTGGTGTATGAGTTGAGTAATCACTTAGGGAATGTGTTGGCGACGGTGAGTGATTATAAGCGTGGGATAGATTGGGATGCTGGTGTACAGGATGGGAAGTTGGATTATTATCTGGCGAATGTTCGGAGTGCGAGTGATTATTATCCGTTTGGGTTGGCGATGGTTGGTCGGCAGAGCAACGTGGGTGGTTATCGTTATGGATTTAATGGGAAGGAGATTGATCAGGATATGAATCAATCTGGTCAGGGACAATCTGTTTATGATTATGGTTTTAGGATTTATAATCCGAGTATAGCGAAGTTCCTTTCTGTTGATCCGTTGACGAAATCTTATCCAGAGTTAACACCTTATCAATTTGCTAGTGATAGCCCAATTGCTAATATTGATTTAGACGGCTTGGAACGTTATTGGGCAGTCGATGGCAGTATATTAGGAAAGTATGGTGAATCTACGGAATTAATGATTGTTACAGACGTAAATATGATAGACCGTGCAAGAAAAGCATTAGCAAATAATAAACTAGAGAATTCCACTTTTTTTGAAAAAGAGCTTCCTAGTTCTAGTACTAAAGCATATGAAGAAACGGACAAAAATGAATTATCCCTTTTAAGAAATTGGGCTAAAAGAAATAGAAATGATAAACAAGAGTTTGCGATGTCTCTTTTTTCGAAGTTTATTCAAAATGATAAAGAGAAAGGATATTTCCCTGTAATTATAAAAGGAACCCTTGCGGAGGGAAAAAGAGCCAGAGTAAATCCATCAGACTCTAAGGGACCTGAAGGATGGCATCGATCTACAACAATTCATACACATCCTAACAATAATACTTTTTCAAACGAAGCTCCGGGTTTTTTAAGTGGAGGAGATATTCAATGGTCTGTCTCTAATAATATTAAATTATATTTAGTTCCTTCTGAGGGTGAAAATATGGAAGTATTTGACCCAAAGCTATATATCGAATTTGTTTTGAGAAAAATGGATAGAAGTAATGAAAAATATAAGGAAGATTTAATGAAAATGTATGATGGTTTATATAAACTTGATCATCCGAACAAATCAGACTGGAAAAAAGGAGATTTAGGAAAAGGTTATTGGTCTGAGCCACATCGTAATGAAGATGAAGTCAAAGAAATGAGTAAAGATGTTAAAATTGATCCATAGGGATAAAAAATAAAGTTATGTGGAAGTTTAATCTAAAGTATTTTCTATTTATTACTATCCTATTTGTTTTAGGGTGCAAAGATAATGAAACAAAGATTAATGAGTTTTTTGAAATACTTGAAAATAGACTTGAAGGCACGGAAATTTTAAAAGATATTAAATCGTGTAAAAAAGATTCCATGTATGAAATGCTACCCATTCTTGTAAGTGTTTATACTACTACAAATGAAGATAATATTAGAGAAAAGGAATGGCTAAATTTTGTTGATTCTAATTTCGCTAAAGCAAACTATCCAATAATTGATGAAATCTTATTTTTAGGATTTCAAAAATATTTGAAAAACCAAAAAATAAATTTAATGGAGATTCAAAGTGAGGTAAAAGAGTTGAAAAAGTGATCAAAATATTATGTCGACAATTAACAGGAAGAATGGTGTTCGTCGGGTCTCCGTCATCCTCCACCATCGCGCCAGCTAGGCGAAGCCGTAGCTGTCACGCTGCTGGGTCTTCCTTCGGCCTCCTCATCGGTAGTTCCCAGCCCCTGCTGAAAAAGCAGGTTCTTCCACTCCCATAGTTTTGCGGCCTGCTAGGTCGCCTCAGTACGCGG
>JBGCFY010000127.1:0-15915 GCA_045110315.1 Saprospiraceae bacterium | reverse complement strand
CTTTCGGGTGGCGGGAGTATATGGAGGAACGAATATTAATACCCAAGGAAAAGCCGTACGGGACGGACTGGATTTGTTAGTGGCAACGCCGGGTAGATTATTAGATCTTGCGTTGAATGGTGTTTTGAAAATGAAGCAAGTCAAAAAGCTCGTCATTGATGAGGTGGATGAAATGTTCAATTTAGGATTTCGACCGCAATTATTCCGGATTATGGATTTGCTTTCCGAAAAACGGCAAAATATCATGTTTTCAGCAACGCTGAGTGAAACGCATGAACCGCTAATTCAAGATCATTTCAATTATCCACAAAAAATAGAAATTGCACCTCACGGTACACCGTTGGGCAAAATAGAACAGCTAGCTTATCGTGCGAATAATTTCAATACGAAAACAAACTTGCTCGCACACATCATAGCGGACGAATCCATGAAAAAGGTGTTGGTTTTTGTTGGTAATAAAAAGCGGGCAGATTGGTTAGTGGAAAGAATGGTCGAACAATTTGAAGCTCAAATTGGAGTCATTCACGCAAATAAGTCCCAGAACTATCGGTTGAATGCACTAGAGAAATTCCGAGCAGGCGAACACCGCGTTTTGATCGCAACGGATATCATGGCACGCGGATTAGATATTCACGGCGTTAGTCACGTGATCAATTTTGATCTTCCCGAAACGCCTGGAGATTATTTACATCGTATCGGTCGTACGGGACGGGCAGAGGAAGCTGGTGTTGCAATTTCTTTAGTGGCCGAAGCCGAGGAAGAATACCAGCTTGTGGTGGAAGATTTGATGAAATTAAAGATTACGATGCTGGATTTTCCAGAGACAGTTGAAGTCTCGGAGATCTTACTTCCTAGTGAAAAAGAGCGATTGGGCGGCGACAAAAATTATTTACAAATGCCTTCCATGAATTCCCGAGGTGCCTACCACGAGAAAAAAGAGAAAAATAAAAAAGTCAATCGAGCAGAAGAAAAACGTCGTGCGCGTCGATTGGAAAAGAAACGTAGTGGTAGAAAGAAAAAGAAATCTTAAGCAAGTAGTTATCCTCCAAAATGCGCGATTATGGCAAAGTTTGACCAAACTGATCTGGAAATTCTGAATTTACTGCAAGAAGATGCTCAGTTGACCATCAAAGAGCTTGCAGCTAAACTGGGACTAACGAGCACCCCTATTTTCGAAAGAATTAAAAACTTAGAAAAACGAGGTGTGATTGATCGCTACGTCGCGATCTTGAATCCTCAAAAGTTGGGTAAAAAACTCAATGCCTTTATTCAAATTTCTATCAAAGACCACGGAAGTCTAGCCATTGATAATTTAGTGAAACACGTGACTGGTTTTCCAGAAGTGTTAGAGTGTCACCATCTAACCGGAGATGCAGATATTTTATTGAAGGTCGTCGTGGATGATATTGAGCAGTACAATTATTTTATGCTGAAAAAGTTATCACGAGTTGCTAACATTGGACAAATTAAAACGAACTTTTCCATTGCGGTACGGAAATATACAACTGCGTTTACGTTAAACTTAGATACGATGAAGCGACAGTAAGCGCAGAAATAATTTTAGAGCATAAAAAATCGGTGAGTAGCAAAAGCAGTAGCAAAAGCAGTAGCAAAAGCAAAAGTAACTTTGGTAAAGCTTTATTTGTAGGTCTTTAATAGATATAGCGTAGTGGGTATAACTCGGGGCTTTGGGAGGGCCCACCCAGAACAACCGCCGCCGCCCCGGTTTTTGCAACCGGGCATTATGGGTATACCAATCACTGGCTTACCGAAGACCGTTTTGGTAAGCAACTAATTACAACCCTGTTCTTTCCGGAGAGAACAGCCTGTACTTATAAGATCTTGAAGCGGTAAAAATTCCATAAGAAATCGCAACTTTTTTTATATTTTTTGTGGAACTGCCTGCAAGCAATTTTTCAACTCCAATTCCGAAACCATAACTACCGTCGGCAATTCCACAAAAAAATAGCACTAATATTCGTGTTTTCCTCGATTCCACTCATCTTTTGCTAATAACTTATCAGCAGAATCCGCGGCAGGTTCTTCCAAAAGCGTACCCATACTATCATTCCAACGATTAAGGTAACCGAATAAAGCAATGACGCCCATGATTTCTACAATTTCTCCCGGTTCCCAGTGCTTTCGCATGTTCTCTGCGATTTCGTCATTCACTGCGTTAGGAACGGAAGAAGCAGCAATTGACAAATCGAAAGCAGCACGTTCCGCATCGCTATAAGCAGGGTGCGTTTTATACTCCCATATATTTTCAAGTTGCTCTTGCTCTGCACCGTATCGTTCTGCCGCACGAATTGCATGCGCTTCGCAGTACCGACACCCTGTACTCATGCTAGATAGATAAGCGATTAATCTTTTCAAGGCACTCGTTACTCGGCCTTTATTCTCCATGACCGACTGATTCATTTCTACAAAAGCGGTAGAAATACGAGGACGGTGCATCATAGTAAAAAGGCTGTTGGGCGTAAATCCAAGGGTCTCTTCGTAAAAATCTGCCATTTTCGCCATTTCTGGGTTGGCATCTCTATTTAGGGGCATTACTAAAGGTCTTTTCATCTTATTTTTGTTTCTTTTATTGATAGAAGTGCTTAGACAAAGCAAACAACTGTAGTTTAATGATCATTACAATGTTGTCCAAACATTTGCAAAAGACGCTAATTATTCAATGAAAAGCAAAATTAACTAGCAGAACTGTCGGTTAAACTTTATCCAATAAAAAAATCCCGAATTTACCGCAGCAAATTCGGGATCAAGAGATTTGAACTAATTCTAATCAATTCTTTTCAGACTAAAACTTCATGCCCCCTACTCTTTTTTGAAATTCCTCCATAGTAATTTCCTCGTAGCCTTCTGGAATTTCGAAAGCCTTAGCATCAATTGCATCCGAGACTTCTAAGGCAGCGTAAGTCATTTTCATTCCTTGTACACTAATGATATATTCTAAGGGAAAACCATCTAAGCCTTTAAACATTTTATTAAAATAAGAATTCTCTGGCTGGATTTGTTGCGTAATATAAGCAATGATTGTATCGCCGCTTTCCATTTTGATATTGGCACGATAAGTATCATAACCAGCAATTTTCTTAGTATCCTTTTTGTCGTAGCTAATTACTAGTTTATTTAACTTTTCCATTTCTTGATTCCGCTTTTCAATATCCGTAGAAGGCGTTTTAACCATTGTTTTGCTTCCCATCATATCGGAAAGTACAACTTCTTCTTTGGCCTCGGGATTAGAAATGGTATTAACTCTAACTAAACCGCCCATCATATTAATCTCTACGCGTTGTTTTTCTTTTGTAAAATAGAGATCCATCGTAGTGCCTTTCATCATGCTTGCTTGAGGATCATCACTACTAATGTCGGTTACTTCAAATTTCACCACGCCTTTTTTCATCATTTTTTGCGCAAACACGCTAGATGTCATAAAAAAGATCATGGATAAGCAACTAAATTTGATTAAATTTTTCATTGTTATAATTTTGTGAACGATAGATTTTGAGTATTCTTAATACTTCTTTTTTTACAAAAAGGGTTAAACTAAAGATACTCAATACAGTAATAATAAATCTTCTGTGAGAAAACTAACACTTTTATCGACTAACAGCGATAAAATTCTAGCGAAAAGCGGTACAGTCGCAATTCAATCTTGAATTCGCACTTTTTTTAATTAAACTTGCCACTCATCAATATATTTCCCAAAAACCTTGGCTAGATTCTCCGCGTCAGAAATTCCACGGTGATGAATACCCGTAAATTCAAAACCCTCTTTTTTTACGGCAGCTTTCAATCCACAAGGACGTCGCAATCTTTTCATTTCCTGATATTGCGCTTTAATGTTAAAATGGACTTCCGCCCAATCAGATTCCAACTTGTGCAACTCGCAGTCTTTAATGAACATTTTACGATCAAAACTGCCCCACGAACAGAGTAAATATTCTTCATCGTAGATCTTAGCCCAATCTTGAAATTCTTCAATTACCTTGGGAAAAGTCTTTGCCTTGTCTACATCTTCTTGCGTAATGGAGGTCAAAGATTTACAAAAAGGAGAAAGGTAAGGATGTAAGATGGGTTGAACAAAACGATTGTATGTGCCCGTTACTTCCCCAAAACGATTGAGCATATAAGCACCTATTTCAATTGTTTCTTGTTCCAGTAGTCTGATTTTTCCTTCCCAACAAGTTGCTTCTAAATCGTATATAATGTAATTCAATGGCTTAGTTATTTTAGTGATTGGAGACGGTTAGCACATTTTATTTAGGAATTGTTTGCCGTAGTTTTTAAAACAGCGCTAAAGATACGTGCTAAGCCACTTCTTTTATACAACAGTTTTTGGGGCCTAAAGGGTTCATCTCTTAGTAAGCATTTCTTTTATTTCTGCAAGTTGTTCTCCTAATTGCTCCATTTTTGCTTCCAAATCTTGGTTGTTGTCCATCGTCATTTCATCTACAAAAATGGCATTCGCAAGCGACATTCCAAAAATACCTCCAGTTAAGACAATCAAAACGAAAGAAAAACGTGCTAAGCCAATTGTGATTGGACTGGCATATTTTTGTGAAACTACGTGTGCGACTTCATTCCATCCTTCAACGGTAAATAGCTGGAAAATAGTGTAAGAAGAAATGAGTGGATCTCCAAAGTATTCTGGGGCGATTTTTCCATAAAAATGACAGGTAAAAAGTGCTAACAAGAAGTTCAGGAAGATTAAAACAATGATCACAAAGACAGATGACTTGAGCGCTCTCCCCAAACCTGCGATGATCATTTCAATTCTGGGAATGAAATTTAAAAAACGAGCTAAACGGACGAGCCGTAGCAATCGCAGAATCAATAAAACAGCAGTATTGGGAATTGGATAAATATAGTTGATCAGTACCGGCAAACTACCAACAACCAAGATAAAATCAAATATATTCCACCCACTTGCAAAGTAATTTTTAGGTTTATAGACCGATAATTTAACCAGCGCTTCCACCAAAAAGATAAGAATAAAGATGTGATCCAAATATTCTAATTTGTGATGAATATAGGAGCCAATTTGTGGGAAATATAAAAGCGAAATGATAATCGAATTCAATACGATCGCAAAGAGCATATTGAGTTCATTCAAAAAAAACTTTTTCATTACTCTTTAATCGTTAGTTTGTATTTTGTCCATTGGATACCTACGGATAAATTATAGTGATCCAATCGGTTATGGTAGTAATAGAGCACATTAAAGTCCTCACTTACGATTTGTTGATTTTTGTTGAAAACCAGTGGTTTTTTAGCGTGAAACTTACCAAGCTTACGAATACCGTCTTCCAGTAATGCTTCTGCCGAAAGGCGAATTTGTTTAGATAGTTTGACCTTTTCCGCCGTTTCGAGGAGGTAAAGCTTTTCCTGTAGTTGTTCTACAACTGGAATCAAACTCTCTTTGGAAAAAATATAATCTTCAATCGGTAATCTTAACACACCGTAAAGGTCTAAATTACTATTTTGCTTGGCTAAGAGATTAAACGCTGCAAATGCGACCAAATGGCTCGACAAAACAATATTTTCGGCATGAAAGCGCTCTACAATTTTATCTGCCAAAATCTTGGTATATTCCTCTTCGCGTTGCAAATCTTTTTTTAGTACACCATAGCGCATAAAATACTCCTGCAACTCAATCTTTTTTCCGCGTTTATCAATACTATTTCCTTCCTCATCTACGAAGTTGCCTAAAACGTCAATGGGTTTACCCAAAGAAAGAATGATTTCAGAGCTTTTCGAGAATAATTTCCAGATAAATTTAGAAATATCCCGAAAACTACTGGAATTATCACTTGATTTTAAATACAACTCCTTTCCCGTTTTCTTTAAATGTTGCTCAATCAAAAACTGAGCTTCCAAAACGAAATGATAACTCAATACCAACGGCACAATAAATATTTTTTTATTCGTTCCTTTTTCATAGTTCGCCCGTTGCGCTTCTACCGCAGTTCCAAGCAGCCCCATTTTTAATTTATTTTCTACGATGCCGGATCTTGACCGTGTTCCACCTGGAAAAAAAAGACTGTTGGTACCTCGTTGTATAGAGAGGTTAGACATTGCTTTTAGCGTTTCTAAGTAGATTGGATTCTTTTTCCGGCGATCTAAGCGATAAGCGCCTAAACGATTCATAAAATAAGCGGTATAGCCCGTATTGAAAAGATTTAAGCCCGCACCGTAAGAAAAAGAAGGTAATCCGACGACTGCATCCATCGCGTAACCAATCAGAATGGAGTCCAAATTACTAAAATGGGTAGGGACTAAAACAACCGTTCCTTTTTTGAAAAGTGTTCGTACCTGCTCTTTTTCGCCGTATACTTTTAGTCGATCGTAAAGGTGAAATTTAGAACCATACAATCGACGGTGATTTCGTTCTGCCGCGGTGTTCAATAAACGACTAAAAAACGAGTATAGAAATTTACGTGCAAACTTGAAGGTTTTAATTTTAAAATTACCAACGATTTCTTCTGAGTATCGATTGATAATTTTTTTTAGAATCTCCTCGTTTGATTGTCTTGCTTCTTCGTGATCTCGATCTAAGGAATTACCGACTAGCTTTTTTCTTATCTTTTTCCAGAAAATATCTTCATTAGGTGGATCAACTTTCCAAGGTTCTCCTTTGATCCGGTTCCGCTCTAGATAAATTGTTTTGGCAATCATATCGTTAAGCTCTTCATTCGATTTTTCCATTAACCGATCCAAGGTAAATTGATTGATCTCTTTAATGAAAGCCTCTCGGTCCTCGCTCAAGCGATAAATAGGCCATTGTTCCAAATCTGGAAAAACAGCAGGATATATTTTATCTTTATCACTCATTGCCAAATTGTTGATTGATCTCTTCTATAAATTGTAAGACTTCTTCTCTCCCCGATCGTTTTATAGAGGAAGTTTCAAATTGCTGTGGCAAATCATTCCAATATTTGTGCAGTTCGTCTTGAAAGGCTTTAATATTTTTTGCCTTCTGCATTGGCTTCAATTTATCTACCTTCGTGTAAATAATCACAAACGGAATTTGTGCCTGACCCAACCAATTGATAAATTCGATATCTACTGCCTGAGGCGTTACACACGCATCAATGAGCACCATTGCACATTGCAAATTTACCCGTTTGAGCAAATATCCTTCAATCATTTTCTCCCACTGGAATCGCTTTTTCTTTGAAATTTTCGCGTAACCATAGCCCGGCAAATCGACAATATACCAACTATTATTAATCAAATAGTAATTGAGACTTTGCGTTTTGCCAGGGGTTTTCGAAATTCGCGCCAACTCCTTCCGCTCACACAGCGTATTAATTAGGGAGGATTTACCCACATTAGATCGACCAATGAAGGCATACTCGGGTTTGGAATCTTTTGGACATTTTGATTCGGAAGGAAAACTTCCGATGTAATCCGCATATTTGACATTCTTTGCACTCATGGGAGCAAAAGTAAGCTTTAACTTGCTAAAGTCAACAAATGAGCCGGCTAAAATTCGTTTTTCAGGCTGAGATCTTATGCTTAGTCGCTCAAATACTGATTTGTATACGTATTTGCAAAGTTATTAATGGGTTTGTGCTGCTAGATAGATTGAAAGATGACACTTTTTATCAGAAAAGAGCTAGGGATTACAACTTTTTTTAATACTGGTTCGTTAGTTAGCCATCTCCCCTATTTATGACTAAAATCCTCTTGCGCGTCAAGGAAGTTTCTAGACTATTTCTACGCTAAAAGAAGAAAAAATTACACAAGGTTTTCTTAAAAGTTAGGTATAGTGGTTAAGGTTCTGTTAATCAACGAAGCCGGTAAGACGAAGTAAATCAACTTTGCGTTTACCTTTCAAATCACAAGAAAAAACCACAAGAAAATAATATTATCATGATGAAGAAATTATTAATCGTAAGCGGATTTTTATTTTTGTTGACCAACCTCTCTTTCGCTCAAGTAAGATTTGGTTTGAAGGCAGGAATTAATAGTAATGAAATCGATCAAGAGCAATTGAAAATCTTTAATGCGGAAGACCAAGAAAGTATTGGGTTATCTATCGCACAAGCTAGTTATGGCTTTCACTTTGGTCTATTCACCCAATTTCAAGTGGGAAAAGTTTTTCTTCAACCCGAATTGCTATTTAATTCTAACTCAGTAGATTATCGAATCGATGATTTATTTGATACGAATTTGGCAAGTGCCGTCAAAAATGAAAGCTACCAATATTTAGATATTCCGATTATGGTCGGTGTAAAGTTAGGACCTTTACGATTGCAAGGTGGTCCCGTAGCACACGTGTTTTTGGATAGTAAGTCTCAACTTTTTGATATCAATGGCTATAGCCAAACTTTCAAAGAAACGACTTGGGGCTGGCAAGCAGGTGTTGGCTTAGATATTTGGAAAATTATGTTAGATGCTCGTTACGAAGGCAATTTCAACAAATCAGGTGATCACATCGAATTTTTTGATAAACAATATAATTTCGATCAAACACCAGGTCGATTTATCTTTTCATTAGGATTTGCATTTTAATTATACTATAAATAAAGATAGTTAACTTGCTGACTTATAATTAAATGAGGCTGATTAGTTAACTATCTTGATTGATAACTGATCAGCCTTCCAGTACTTTAGGTAATCGACGACTTAGCTCGCGATTGCCTGCAATTCGTTCTCATCTAATCTAGTTCCAACCTCTCCTCGCAAGATATTTTTCCACCGACCGGAATCATCCAAAGTAAAAGGATTGAAGCCCGCAAATTCATTTGTATCTAATAAATAGCTATTAGGTGCTGCGATTAACCGCCAACCGGTATCGTTGATTTGAGAAGGCATTTCTCTCACCCACTGGGTTGGTAGATTAGTCTGTTGGAGTAAAGCTTTATTCAAAAAGGCAAGATTACGGCTTTGATTTAGCGCAAAATTCTGTTGTACTTTTTGTGGACTGAGGCAGGCCAGAACGTGTTCTGCACAAAAATCAATTTGATCTCCAAATGTTAAGTCTTTGATCAACTTTGGAATACTGACTAACTGACCAAGGTAATGTCCATCCTTGCGCCCTAGAAATCGACACCACAGTTTTTCCACGGCAATGAATTTTTTCTTTTGATTATTACTCTTTACAATCAACTGAAAGAAAGCTTTTTGTCTTAAATGTTGATAGATAGTCGTTTTCTTTGGACTGAGGTAGAACTTCTTACCTTGTTTCTGTAGTGTTTTAACATTGAGTAAGCTCCAGCGAATACCATTCATGTTTTAGGAATTAGAGATCATCTGATAAATTGACTTTTATAATCGAATTCAATTTAAAACAAATTATTTTAAATGTCAAATTTATTTAAAACAATTTGTGTTTTAGGGTGGACGCTAAAACAAATTTGAATGGTCATTAAATTATCTTAGTCTTGAAGTCTTCAATTTCGTTATTGAAACCTCTTTTAATAACGAAAAATATAATTATATTTGCCTCGAACTAGTACCTGTTCGAACAACCAAACTAAATTATTGCGACCAATGAAATTAGAGGGTAACCAAAAATATGTTATCACCGATGCCAAAAAGCAATTCGTGGGTGAAATTTCTTCTGTTAAGCAAGTTGAAAATTGGTACGTCGCCAGCATCAAACAATTAGAATTATCTGAAACGCTTCGATTACAATTTGATGAGATTGAAAAATTAATCAAAAAACATGATTTTTCTCATGCCAATCAGTTGGAAAAAGAGATTTTGGATTATAATTTTGAGATTCAGGAAACTGGACAAAAATTGTGTGAATTACAATTTGGTAAGCGCAAAAAAATCTATTTCAAACTCAGCTAGGTTCCCTACTCTACTAATTCATTACTCCTTTCTTTGGTCATCTTTTCTTCCTACGCTTTTCTTTCAAAAGTGACGGGTTAAACTACCTTAGTATATCATTTTCTACTGTTTTTCCTTATTAATTATTAGGCAAATTCACATTTTGTGTGACCAAAATTATTTGTTCCGTCTGAATGTATAAATATCCTATTTGAGTGCTATTAATGAACGACTCCGTTTGAATGGCGCTCCACAATAGAATATTACACAATCTTATAACACACAACTTTTAAACACAACATTATGAATGAATTAACGACCAAAATGGGGCTTTTAACCGATCAGTTGGTGCTTTGGGCACCCAAATTAGTTTCTGCTATTTTAGTATTGCTCATCGGGTTATGGATCATTGGTATGATCATGGGAGCGATTCGAAAAACAATGGATCGGTCTGGATTTGATAAGGATGTCATTCCTTTTCTTAGTTCTTTGATTAGCGTACTACTTAAAATTATGCTTGTTCTGAGCGTAGCAGGGATGGTAGGAATCGAAACGACCTCTTTTATTGCCTTAATCGGAATGGCAGGTTTGGCGATTGGAATGGCTTTGCAAGGAACTCTAGGACATTTTGCTTCGGGGGTTATGATCATGATTTTTAAGCCTTACCGAGTAGGCGATTTAGTTGATCTACAAGGACAATTAGGGCACGTCATTGAGATTCAAGTTTTTAATACCATTATTACTACGCTCGATAACAAGAAAGTAATTATTCCCAACGGAATTGCTACCAGTGGTATCATGACAAACTTATCTACCAATGAGTATTTACGGGTAGATTTGAATGTTGCAATGCCTTACGAAGAAGACTTTGACAAAGTAAAAGCGATTATCGAAGAAGCGATTCAAAAAACGCCTAGTGTGATGTCAAACCCAGCTCCCGTGGTAGAGATTGAAAAGTTTGATGCTCACAATGTTTTACTAGCGGTACGACCTTACGCAACTACTGAAAATTATTGGGATGTTTATTTTGGCGTGTATAAGAATGTAAAAGCGGCCTTAGGAAAGCATAATATCCGAGTAGCTTACCCAAGAAGAGACGTATTAGTCAATAAAAATGGTACTTTCTAGGTACTAAGACTATTTTCGTTAATTACTTAACCTACTAAATAATAATAAAAGCAAAACTTCTAACACTTACATTTTACAAGATCGGATAGCAATTTTACTATCCGATCTTTTTTTGTTTCTTATTTGAAATTATCTGCAACGACAAGTTCTTTACTCCCTTTCGTATATTTATAAAACCCTTCCCCACTCTTGCGACCTAGTTTTCCTGCCGTCACCATATTGACCAATAGAGGACACGCGGCGTACTTTGAAGTACCAAATCCTTGGTGTAAGACTTCGCAAATAGCGAGACAAACATCAAGACCAATAAAGTCAGCGAGTTGCAAAGGACCCATTGGATGTGCCATCCCGAGCTTCATTACCGTATCAATTTCAGCGACACCGGCGACACCTTCGTGTAAAGTATAAATCGCTTCGTTAATCATGGGAATCAAAATACGATTGGCAACGAAACCTGGATAATCGTTCGCTTCTACGGGGACTTTTCCAAGTGCTTTTGAAAGGCTCATAATTTGCTGCGTAACTTCATCCGTAGTCGAATAGCCTCTGATGATTTCAACGAGTTTCATTACAGGGACTGGATTCATGAAGTGCATGCCGATTACTTGTTCGGGGCGCTTCGTAACGGCAGCTATCTTAGTGATAGAAATAGAAGAAGTATTCGTTGCCAAAATGGCTTTTGCAGGAGCAAATTCATCCATTTGTCCAAAAATCTTCAATTTCAAATCAACATTTTCCGTAGCGGCTTCAACGACGAGATCTGCCTGAGCGACGCCATTCTTCAGATTGGTTTCTAAGCTAATGCTCGCCAAAGTATTAGTCTTATCTGCTTCGCTAATTCGCTCCTTAGCAACCATTCGATCCAAGTTTTTTTCGATGGTAGCCATTGCTCTTTTTAGTGCTTCCTCTGAAATATCAACCAATTGTACTTTATAGCCACTCATGGCAAAAACGTGCGCAATACCATTTCCCATCGTACCCGCTCCAATTACTGTAATATTCTTCATGTTAATTTTTTGCTGCAAAATTATGAAAAAAACTTAATTTTTTGTTGGGAAATAAAAATTTCATTATTTCCACTATTTTTGATCTTTGAATTTCGTTTTAGCTTCTTAGATGAATTGGTTTAAGTGATGTTTTTTTACTAAAAACAAGGGGAATTTTCTTGAAAGCTATTTGCTTCTTTTTTTGTTTTAAAAAATATTTGTTAAGGGAATTTTAACTGAGTAATAACAAATTATAAATAACTGACATTGATATATCAAAAAATCATCTTTTTTTATCTACAAGCACTACTCTTTTTGCTATTGCCAAGAACAGAGCTTATCGCCCAAACGGATACGAGTTATTCGGATTTTGGAGGCATTATTTATTTAGATTCTTTTGTGGTTACTGCTTCTAGGAAGGGTTTTAGTGTCGATGATTTCATTAAAATGGTGCAAGAGGATGAGTCCTTTTACCAATCTTTTAAGAACTTACGTTTCGCTAGTTACACTTCGGATAATGATATTCAATTCTTTGACAAAAAAGGAAAGCTCAAGACGAGTTACAGTAACCAAATCCGACAGCAGGTTGATGCGGAGAAGTGTCGTACAATGGAAATTATGACGGAAAAGACTAACGGGAAGTTTTTCAAAAAGCAGCGGAAAAATAAGCCTCGTAGATATAAGTTCTTTACTGCAAAAATGTACGATCGACTTTTTTTTACGAATGGTCGTGTTTGCGAAACGAAAGGAAAAGCAGAAAAACAACCTCGCGGAATGGCAAAGTACATTGCAGAACTCAAAAAACTCATTTTCAAACCAGGATCAAAAGCGAAAGTACCACTGATAGGAAAGAAAATGGAAATTTTTAGTCCTAAGATGGCAAAGTACTACGATTATCATATTCAGTCAAAAAAGTACAAAGGTAAAATTGATTGCTATGTCTTTCAGGTTATCATTAAACCGGAATATCGACAGCGCAAAAAAGGAAAAACTGTTATTAAGTTTCTAGAGACCTACTTCGACAGAACCAATTTTCAAGTCATTGCGCGCAATTACCAACTCAACTATAACTCGGCACTCTTTGACTTTAACGTCAAGATGGAAATAGAACTTACCAAGTGGAAGGATAAGTATATTCCGCACCATATTTACTACGATGGTTTTTGGGATGTACCACTCAAAAAGCGCGAAACGGGAAAATTCACAATTGACTTTTACAACTTTAACTAAGGACCTAATTATATGACGAGCAATAACTTAAGCGTCCAAGTCATACAATTGAAAAACTTCAATGAGTTGAATCAATTTCTCTGCGTAGCGTTTATCCGTAGCGTAGCCAGCAGCTTTCAGTCCCCTAGCCCACCCGACGTAATCATTGGTGTTAAGTTCCTTTAAATGCTGATATCGCTTTCGACTCAAGAAGATAGAATGATCTCTAAAACTATCCCAAGAACTATTGTACTTACGGAAAAAATCTTTGTGTCCATCGTCCATGAAATTACTACAATGTCCTTTTTTACACTTTTTAGAAAAACATTTTATGCCAAAATGATTTTTATTCTTTTGAGTCAATTTACTATCACCAGCATTACTCTCAAGCAAGGCTTGGGCTAACGTAATACTGGCAGGAATACCATACTTCTTCATTTCAGCAATAGCGACGGGCGCAAACCTTTTTAGATAAGCCATACAATACTTTTCTTTGTGCTTAACAATTGCAGGATCAAGTTGGTGCTTTTTGGCGTAAGATGGATTGAGGATAAATCCTAAGTTTGAAAAATTATTAGCTACGGCTAATGCTTCTTCACTAAGAGTGTGCGTTTCTTGCTCGAAAATATCGGCAGTTTTATTATCTTTCCTCGAAGAAAAGATATCCCATATTGAAAATTTACTTTTTGCCGTTCCAACTGCGGTGCTAGGAGGAGTTATATTACTTCGATAAACAACTGGTTCCGCACGCGTTTCGTAATTAAAACTAGTACTTAGCGGAGCGATTTGGGCATTATTAAGAGAAAACTGAAAAGACATATCTTTAACAGAAACAACGTAAATAAGTAAGAGGGCAAGCCCAATTTTTAGCCAATTTGACTGGATTTGTGCTACGAGCGGCTTTAGATGAATTGTGTACATAATGGATCGAGGTTTAAAACGATTAATAAATACCTGCTTGCTGAGCACAATTTAAAACAAAATGTTTATTATTTGCAAGTTTTTAAAACAAAATGTTTATATTTTGTTGATTTTACCTATATTTTCAAACAATTTTAACGAATAGCTTTGCTTAGTGTAAATTTCACACTACTTTGTGAAGAGATAAAATAAAACATCTATGTTAGTAATCGTAGACAGTGGATCGACTAAGGCAGACTGGCACTTAATTGATCAAAAAAAAGTGAAATCCAATTTCAGTACCGTGGGATTCAATCCTTTTTTTTGGACCACGGGACAAATATTTGCGGAACTCAATAAAGAGGTACTTCATCGAATGCCAACCGCTGAGGTTAGCAAAATTGTCTTTTATGGGGCAGGTTGTTCGGATGTGCATCGATGCATGATAGTAGAGAAAGCTTTACAGCAAGTATTTCCAAATGCGAAAGTTGAAGTAGAGCATGATCTTTTAGCTTCAGCAAGAGCTTGCTGCCTGAATACGGTAGGAATTGCTTGTATTTTAGGGACGGGCTCAAACTCTTGTTCCTACGATGGAAAAGAGATTATAGATAATGTGACCAACCTTGGTCATATGGTTGGAGACGAAGGCAGTGGTTCCTACATTGGAAAAATGTTAATCCGAGGTTATTTCTACCGAGAAATGCCAGAAGACATCAAAACTGCTTTTGAAGCAGCTTATCCAATGGGAGAAAAAGCATTGCTAACGGAAATTTATTCCGTTGAAGCTCCCAATGTTTACTTAGCTTCTTATTCTAAGTTTATGTCCAATCATAAGCATCATCCTTACATCAAGGGCTTGGTAAAGGAAGCATTTTTAGAATTTACCGAACGGCACATTCTTAAATACGATAATAATCAAAATATTACGGTCCATTTTGTTGGATCAGTAGCCTTCCATTTTAGTGATATCCTTTCGCAGGTCTTAGGAGAAAAAGGCTTGACTTTAGGGAAAATTATTAAAAAACCGATTGATAGACTTGTACAGTATCATCTTGAAGAGCACTAGTTGTGCGTACAAGAAACACGATTAATTACAGGAAATTCTTATGCAAAATAAAATTAAAAGAATCGCAGTTTTTTGTTCTGGTGGAGATGCGCCAGGCATGAATGCTGCAATTAGAGCAGTTGTTAGAAATGCGACGTATCGCGGGTTACATATCTTTGGGATTCTTCGAGGTTACGAAGGTATGATTGATGGGAATATTAACCGTTTAGAAACGAAAGACGTTGGAAATATCATTCACCGAGGAGGAACAGTGCTAAAAACAGCGCGAAGTAAAGCTTTTATGACTAAAAGTGGCCGGAAGAAAGCCTATGAGTCTTTAGTGGCACACGATATCGATGCTTGTATTGCCATTGGTGGAAATGGAACCTTGACGGGCGCACAGATTTTCTCTAAAGAATATCCGATTCCGATGATTGGGATTCCGGGTACTATTGATAATGATTTATTCGGTTCTGACTATACCATCGGTTTCGATACGGCGATTAATACAGCGGTCGAAGCCGTTGATAAAATCCGAGACACGGCCGATTCTCACAATCGTCTATTCTTTGTAGAAGTAATGGGCAGGCATTCTGGTTTCATTGCGTTGAGTACCGGAATAGGAAGTGGTTCAGCATCCGTTTTAATTCCAGAAAAAGAAACGCGCATTTCAGACCTTATCAAAATGCTCAAGAAGGGATCCAAACGAAAAAAATTATTTAGTCTGGTCATCGTGGCAGAAGGTCATCATGAAGGTGGTGCCGTGGAGATCGCTAAAAAGGTAAACAAGGATTTTGATCATTATGATACAAAAGTAGCGATTATTGGACATTTACAACGTGGTGGTTCTCCTAC
>JBGCFY010000126.1:0-17513 GCA_045110315.1 Saprospiraceae bacterium | reverse complement strand
ACCTTAGATATTAATGCAATTCCATTATTGAAAGAAAAGACGCACTTGCCCGTCATCGTAGATCCATCTCACGGTATCGGCGTTCGTAGACACGTAGCGCCAGTCGCTTTAGCTGGAATTATGGCTGGTGCAGATGGTATTATTATGGAAGCACACCAAACCCCCGAAAAAGCATTCTCTGATGGTCAACAAACTTTATCTTTTGGAGAGTCAAAAAATCTTTTCCATAAGATGAGAGAGACGTTTAAATTCAGAGAAAATTTATAATATAATTTAAGAGTTTTTCAACTATTGTTAAATAAAGGCGACCTGTCCTACTTTTTGTAGGCAGGTCGTTTTGTATTGGAACCAATTTAGTCCTACCTGATCAAGGAAGGATACTTTTTTTGGAAAAGCTTTTTCTAGTGCTTAGGGCTACTTTATCCTCGCCCTTCCTTATCTTTGATGCATGGAAAAGAAACGGCCTTATTGTTTGATGCCTTGGATTCATTTGCACGTTGCTCAGCAGGGGAGGGTACAGGCTTGTTGTGTTGCTAATATTCCATACGGCAATATTAATGAGCAAAGTTTGACTGCAATTTGGGAAGGTGAAGCGATTGAAGATTTGCGGGCTAAATTTGCGCGAGGAGAAAAAGATAGTCGTTGTGCAGTATGCTTTAAAATGGAAGCCGCGGGGGGTAAAAGCATTCGACAAGAAACCTTTGAGAAGTTTGAATCCGTTGAGCTTGTACAAGCTGCTGTACCCTTACCTATTTATTTTGATATCCGTTTTTCTAACGTTTGTAATTTTCGATGTCGGACTTGTTGGCACGGAGCAAGTTCAAAATGGTTCAATGATGCTATGACTTTGGGTAGAGCGATTGGAACACAAGCTATTCTTAAAAACGTCCTAGACTTTAATGACTTTATTGAAAAAACAGGAGCTGCATTGCTGCAAGCAGAAGAAATTTATTTTGCTGGTGGGGAGCCCTTAGTGATGGAAGAACATTATTTATTGTTGGAATGGCTATTGGCGAATGGTGCCAACGGGATTCGGTTACGTTACAATACAAACTTTTCGCGACTACAATTTAAAACGTACAAAGTACTTGATTTATGGGCGCAGTTTCCGGAAGTTGAAGTAATGGCAAGTATTGATGCTACGGGAGACTTGGGAGAATATATTCGCAAAGATTTAGATTGGGAAAAAGTATTGGTACATCGAGAGATGATTAGGGAATTGCCACACGTGCAGTTTAAAATAGCACCTACGGTTTCGATTTTAAATCTACATCATTTGCCAACGCTTTACAAAACTTCTTTAGCCTTGGGCTTGATTGAAGAAACGGAATGGTATATCAATATTTTGGAACGACCGAATTACTATAATATTCAAGCTTTTCCGGTGGAATATAAAAAAGAAATTCAAGTTAGTTTTGAAGCATTTTTTATTTGGTTGACGGAACAAAAAATTGCTCCGGTGATCCGCGAAAAATTTCAGGAATGTTTGGATTATATGTTTGCACGGGATCAAAGTAAACATTGGTTAAAATTTCTCGTGGAAACGGAGCTCTTAGATAACTTACGGGAAGAAAGTATTCATGAATTTTTAAAAATAAAATAATGCAAAAGCCTCGTTTCAACGATGGAGAAACGAGGCTTTTACATTTAGCGTCATGGGTTAAGCGATAAGAAATTTACAAACCAGCGGCGTGGTCTTCGCTACGTGCGTCACCGACACCAATCATTTTGCCATCGGCTGAAACTTGGATGGCTTTGACCAAACCAATATATTTTTTCTCGTTGAACTGATGTCCCATGGCTTTCAAGTCTTTGATCGTTGCTTCGTCAAAAGCGCCAACTTCGTACATGATTTCGTCTGGCAACCATTGGTGATGAAAGCGTTTAGCGTTGACGGCTTCCTCTAAGCTCATCCCAAACTCTGCGACGTTGAGGAACACTTGAAAAACGGAGGTAATAATGGTGGAACCACCAGGCGTTCCGAGTACCAGAAAAACCTTATCCTTCTTCGTAACAATAGTTGGCGTCATCGAACTCAACATCCGTTTCTCTGGTTGAATGGCATTCGCTTCGGCACCGATCAATCCAAACTGATTTGGGACGCCAGGTTTAGCACTAAAATCATCCATTTCATTATTTAGAAAAAAGCCTGCACCATCGACCACTACTTTTGAACCGTAATTAGAATTAAGGGTCGTCGTTACCGAAACGGCGTTCCCCGCTTCGTCCACTACGGAAGTATGCGTCGTTTCAAAACTTTCTAATTGTACCTCAAACTTTCCAGCTAGAATTGCTTCGCTCTCACTTGCCTGTTGGTCTGAGAAATTTTTCATTCTAGCTTGCAAATAATCTTGGTGTAAAAGACTATCGGTAGGTACGGGATAAAAATCCATGTCTCCTAAATGTTGTGCACGATCTGCATAAACTCTTCGCTCGGCTTCTACCATCAGATGCGTTGTATTTGTCGCATGAAAACCCCATTCTTGCAAAGGTGCTGCTTCTACGATTTTGAGCAATTGTGCAAGAGCTACACCACCACTAGAAGGCGGTGGCATAGAATAAACAGTGTAATCTTTATACGGAACGGTAATCGCAGCGCGCCATTTGGATTGATAGTTTTTTAAATCCTGAAGGCTGATAATGCCATTATTGGATTCCATTTCCTTGACAATTTTTTCTGCGGTGACACCCTCGTAAAAACCAGCCCGTCCTTGATCTCGAATTAGGCGCAAGGTTGCGGCGAGTTCTTTTTGTAGTAATTGATCTCCCGCTTTCCAAGGAGTTGCCTTGAGGAAAGGAATTGTAGCCTCGTTAAATTTTTGGAAATCTGCTTTAAACTTATTTAACCGATCCGCTTCCATTTTGGTAATTCCAAAACCTTGTTCCGCCAATTGAATAGCCGGTTCGATGAGCACTTTAAAATCTTTAAGCTTACCATATTTCTGATGTGCCGTAATTAACCCATCAACGCTACCCGGAACACCCACCGCTAAAGGACCTCGCTGACTCAAGCCCGCAATCACATTGCCCAAGCTATCCAAATACATATCTCTCGTAGCACGACTAGGTGCTTTTTCTCGATAATCCAAACTGCTAACGGTGCCATCATTTTGCCGGATGAGCATAAATCCACCACCACCAATATTACCCGCTCGTGGATAAGTAACGGCGAGTGCAAACTGAACAGCGATTGTAGCATCAACAGCATTGCCACCCATTTTTAAAATATCCGTACCAACTTTTGAAGCAAGTGGATGGGCAGAGACTACCATTGCTTTACTGGATGTTGCGGTTTGTTGAATTTTATAATTCGAATTCGGAATGGACTGTTTACAAGCACTAAGGCTGAGAAGTAGAAGTAGACAGAAAAAAGAGAATTGGTGAAATACTTTCATGTGTTTGGTATGGTAATTGATTACATATATTAAAAAATAACATTTTATATTTTTTTTGATATTTAAAAAAACTTGGTATAGTGTTTGGTTTAATATGAACTACCGACCAAAACTTTCCGCAAAAAAATAAAATGTAAAATGATTTCGAATCACTCCAAAAGAGGAGGATTTATTTGGCTGCTCTTAAAGCATTTTCATTTATGAAAATGGAACCTTTTTGAGTAATATCCAAAGAAAAGCTAATATTTTTAGTAAAAACCTCCTATGCTATGAACGATGATTTAAAATCTAAAAAGTTAATGGTAGCATTATTCATACTGTTAGCTACAGTTTATGGTACCAATGCCGCTTGTGTTTTTTCAAGTCCTATTCAAGTTAAAGATTTAGCTATTGGAAATTTGATTACTTGGAATACCAGTGAAGAAAAGGACAATGAACTTTTCATTGTACAAAGATCATTGGATGGCGTTACGTTTAGTGCAGTAGGGCAGGTGAGTGGTGCCGGAAATTCTGCGAAAGAACTATCCTACCGTTTTTTAGACGCTGGGCTGGGCGCACAAAAAGCTTTTTATCGCTTAGCTCAACTGGATACGAAAGGAGGACATAGTTTTACGGAGGCGGTAATGATAAACAGAGCTGAAAGTAATAATTACGTTATCACGGTAATGAGTGCAACGTCAACGGAGCGATTTTTTACCGCTACCATTACTTCCGAAGTAGAAGGTTTTTTAGAATATCGCTTGTTAAATCAAAACGAAGAAACGGTAAAATCAGGTGCCATGTATCTCAAAACTGGAGCGAATACTTTTTCGCTAGATTTGAAAAGACAAACACCTGCGAAATATAAACTTGAGTTTTTAATGCTAAAAGAAAAAGAAACGATTTACCTCAGAAAGGTCGCTTCAAAAGTTTTAGAAAAACTCAACTTGGCTCGTAAAAGCCAAAAAGATTAAATACACATCTAGTGCGCTAGAATAGAAAGATAGAAAGATGTGTCGTAACAATTATTGTTACCCCAGACTCGAATCAACTATTGGTCTTGAATGACTAACCACCATTCTCGACTATGATAAAAATTGGTTATGTATTTTCATGGTTATGTTGTTGTGTCATCCCGATTCGTCGAGATGGCACCTTTTTTTTGGGGTACTTTGAAAGTAATTGCTGCTCTTGCATTATTTTTGAATCTTAGATTTCACCCTGTTTTCGAGTAGCTTCTAAGAGAATTATCTTACCTTGTTGGTAAACTTAACATCAAACCAACATGAATAAATTATACTTACTAATTGGACTACTTGTAATGATTAGTATCAGCGCTTGTGTAGATCGACGGATCAATTCTACCCCGCAGCACAGCGAGAAAGAACTTTCTACTTTATTTGAGATGATGTCAGGAGAATTTTCCAGTGAAGAACAAGCTAATCAAGATTCGCTTTTTTATAATATTAATCTAGTAATGTTTCCGATCTGGGAAAAGGATCAAACGGCAAAATGGTTATACGTAGAGCAAGCAGTCACCAAATTTATTGATAAGCCTTATCGGCAAAGAGTGTATAAAGTTTCCATGACGGAAAAAAATATTATCGAGAGCAGTGTTTTCGAACTGCCGAATCCTACTCGATTTGTACACGCGTGGAAAAATCCCGCCATTTTTGATCAAATAAATGCTGATTCACTGATTGTACGACAAGGCTGTGCTGTATTTTTAACCAAAGATAAGCAATGCTTTTCTGGATCAACGAAAGATCAAGACTGTAAAAGTACCTTGAGAGGAGCGACTTATGCGACTTCAAAAGTGAGTATTTGCCAAGATGAGATTATTTCTTGGGACCAAGGTTGGGACGGAGAAGACCAGCAAGTTTGGGGAGCAGAAACAAAAGGATATATTTTTAAGCGGAAGTAGTTGTTTTTTCTTTTTTTTATTTTAAAACAACCTCTTTAAACGATTTTACTTTTGTCGAAGCATACACTCATCTGCAGCTTTCCTGTAATAATTTCGGATTGAATTTAGTTTAAAATAAATTTATGTTACAATGTATTTAACTAATGATCGAAAAGTACTTTTTTTAAATCCCTAGCCTTAAATCCCTAGCTTTAAATCCCTAGCTTTAACTTCCTATTTTTAGAAAAAACAACTTCATAACTAAAAACAACAAATGTCTAACTACTTAGTCTTCATCGGAATGATTTGCATTTGTATTTGTAGTGAACTTACGGCGCAAACAACGGTTACTTATCAACCTTCGACCAGTGATTTTGCTAACCCAGAACGTGGTTTTTATCGATACTCGGAAGCACGATCTAGCAATTATATACTTTTAGATCAAACTACTTTAGAGAACTATCGCTTGCTGCACACACCTCCAACGGCAAGCTATTCGATATACAGCACTCTTGTTTTTAGATATTTTTTTCTAGAAGATTTTAAAGCCTCGAATATTTCGCAAACTTATCTTGATAACATTCAGGCAGACTTTAATACAGCGCGGTTGGCTGGTGTAAAAATTATACCTCGTTTTGCTTACACGGATGAAGTTGATGGTAGTGGTTGCGCAAGTTTTATTTGTCCACCGTATGGCGATGCTGCTAAAAATTGGATCTTGACGCATATCAATCAGTTGCAACCAATCTTGGAGACAAATAAAGATGTTATTGCAGCGGTTCAAATGGGCTTGATTGGCGTTTGGGGAGAAAATTATTATACCGATCATTTTGGAGACGCTTCGCAAGGCCCCTTCTTCCAATTATTGGACGAAAATTGGACGGATAGAATTGAGGTGTTGAATGCACTGGTCAGTGCCGTTCCCACGGAAAGAATGGTCCAAGTTCGCTATCCACAACAAAAGCAACGAGCAATTTATGGTGTCAATGCGGCTACCGATGTTGATGCGCTGACTTTAGGCGAAGCCTTTCAAGGCACGAATAAGGCTCGACTTGGTTTTCATAATGATTGTCTTTTAGCGAGTGCAGATGATTTTGGAACGTTTACCGATTACGGGAACTCTTCTTCTAATTCCACTTCGGACACGCTTAACCTTAAACCTTATTTTACGGAGGATAGTAAGTTTGTCGTCGTAGGCGGAGAAACTTGTAGTGATGGATATAGTCCAGAAAATGATTGTGCATCTACTAACACAGCGGCTTACGGAGATACAGAATTAGAGCGTTTACATTATTCTTATTTGAATTCACAATACAATAATGATGTAAATAATGATTGGGAAGGAAGTGGTTGTATGACGGAGATTAAACAGCGGCTAGGTTATCGTTTTGAATTACAAGATGGGCAATATAGTAATTCAGCTCAAAGTGGACAAGTGATTGAACTAACGATTAATTTGAAAAATGTTGGCTATGCTTCTCCTTATAATGAACGTGGGCTAGAATTAATTTTGCGGAATACCGCAACGGGAGATTTATGGTTTGCCAGCTTAACTGATGATCCACGATTTTGGTTTGCAGACAATAGCATTCACAATATTATGGAAACAATTTGCATTCCCAATGGTATGGCTGTCGGCGACTACGAAGCATTGCTCAACTTACCCGATCCAATGCCATCTCTTTATGCTAATCCCGCTTACGCGATTCGATTAGCGAATCTGCTTCCTGATAATAGCGATCCTTGGGAATCAGCGACGGGATATAATAAACTAGGGCATACCATCACAATCGACAATACTTCGACGAATTCGAATTGTAATGGTGAAACGACGTTTACAGAATTATCCGCTATTTTGCCCGTTGAATTACTTGATTTTAGAGCAAATGCTAGGAATGAAAATATTATTCTAGATTGGACCACTGCTTCAGAAACAAATAATAAAGGCTTTCACGTTGAACGAAGTTTAAATAGTAAAGATTTTAAGAGCATCGCTTGGGTGGAAGGAAAAGGGACGATCAACGGAACAACTCATTATTCAATACTAGATTCCGATGTCTTAAAAAATACGAATTATTATTATCGCTTAGCACAAATAGATTTGGAGGGAACGGTTAGCTATTCTGAGCTTGTTACTGCCCGAATAAATACGGATAACCAAGAAATTGCATTTGCCAATTCAATTAAAATATATCCAAATCCAACCTACAATAAACTCCGTATGGATTGGAATAACAAGTTAGAGAATATTGTTTCAATTGATTTATTAAATGTATTTGGTCAGCAGGTCAGCCTAGTCAATCACGCCAATAAAATAATTGATTTAACGGCTTTCCCAGAAGGAATATATTTTCTTCGTTTCAATACCTTAACGAAAGCTTACCTTAAAAAAGTAACGAAATTGTAGGATTGAATTACAATGTTTTCCATTACAACAATGTAGCAGATGTTAATCGAATAGCGATGTAAGGAATCATTTTCCTCCGGTAACGGGGACGAATATGCCAGTAAATAGCCGTTAAAAGACCTGTTTCACATTTACAAAAAAAATCCTATCAAATTATCCCTAATGTTTAGATTACCCTTTTTCCGGTATTGACTAACTTGGGAATTATACGAACATTTGTAGTATATCTCGTTGAGAATGATACTCCACTTAGCGAACTCCCTAATTGTCCCCGTTTTTTCTCCCTTTAGCATACCCCACACAACAACCCAGAAAATTCAATTATAAAGTTTCCCCAATAAGATCAGTACTCGATCTCGTTTGCATTCCTCCTATTTCCCCTTCAACGCGCGTATCGCGAAAAATTAAATGCAAAAGTAAAATCACGATTATAACTCAAACACAATACTCCTCCCGCGATCCATCATAGGATCAAGCTTAGTAACTCGATGAATAACATTTTTGTCTACCCAAATTGACAAGATATTCGAAGAAACTAGGATTTACTTTTAACCAAAACATTTAAAGATGAAACGAAGTTTACTCAGTATGTTTGTTGTACTTTTTTTCCTACTCATTGGTGCCATTAATAGCGTGCAAGCATCGAATATGAGCATAGAGGAACAAATTTGTACGAGTCGAACAGCAACCAATGTCCTTAACTGCAACAGCGGTGTAAATTATGGTGGTTGGCTGAAAATTACAGGATATAATTCCTACTACACGTTATCCAATGGCTTACTGACCGAAAATCTAGATGGTACGGCAAGCTATACTGGAACTTGGACTAACCAAGATAATCCACACTTAGTTTTTGACTTTGATTTATCCTTAACGGGAAAGACAAACACTCCTCCGGCGAATAGCCCGAAGGATCATAACTGTTTAACACCAGATGTAAATGCTTTTTATTACTACGAAAACTTTACGGGAATTATTACTGGAAAAGATGATGCTGAAGGTGCAAAAATTGCGATCGAATCGTTTGGTGCAGCATTTCAATTAGGTATTGGTGCCAACGCTACGGGAACGGAATCTACTTTCGGTGCGAGTGCTTGGTTTTCGGGGCAGTTAATTTCACCGACAACTACAGGTTTAGCCTTAAGCTTAAATCCAAACTCAGAAGGTCACGTCGGAGATATTAATATTCGCCTTTCCGGCAATGTAGACGATTGTCAAAATAATCCATGTGCAGCGCTAGGTGGCGACGCAGATGGAGACGGTGTTTGTGCAGCAGAGGATTGCGATGATAATAATCCAGCGTTACCTGCTACGGTTGGTACTGCGTGTGATGATAATGATGCAAATACAGAGAATGATACGATTCAAGCGGACGGTTGTGCCTGCGCAGGAACACCTGTTAGCACAGCAGATTGCTCAACGGTAACGATTACAACAAACGGGAATAGCATTCTCGTTGATAACTTGGATACGGAATTGGCATCTGTAATGGTTTTCGATGCTAGTTGGTCACCCGTTTCTAATAGTGGTGGTATTTATGATAATGCTGCTCAATTAATCGAAAACCTTGCTCCAGGATCGTACTTTGTAGTTGTGAAGTACTATAATGCAGCTTGGCAAAAAGTCTGCGATAAATTAGAACAAGTAACAATCGTAGCTACGGGCACTTGTGTAACGTTAGGCGGAGACGCTGATGGTGATGGTGTTTGTGCGGTGGATGATTGTAATGATAATGATGCTACTATTCCGGCATTACCTGGTACAACTTGTGACGACGGTGATGCAAGTACAATTAACGATTTAATCTTAGCAGATGGTTGTTCTTGTGCTGGTACTTCTAATAGTTTACCCTCTATTTCTATTGATGACATTACGGTAGAGGAAGAAGCAGGTATGGCTACTTTAACGGTAAGTTTATCTGCGATTAGTAATCTTCCCGTTACCGTTAGTTTTTTAACGACGAATGGAGATGCAATTGCTGGATTTGATTTTACCCCAAATACAAGTAACTTAACTATTCCTGCGGGAAGCTTAACGGGAACAATCAGTTTTGTGATTTTGGATGATAATGCACCAGAAGAAACAGAGACTTTCAACGTAACCCTCGCCAATGCCATCAACGCTACTATTGCGGATGAGTTAGGAATGGTTACTATTTTGGATCAAGATCAAGATACTGGAGATTGCGAAAGTGTAACGATTCAAATTGAAAATAATACGCTTACGATTGCTAATTTGGATGCACCAGTTATCTCGGTAATGGTTTTTGATGCTAGTTGGAGTCCCGTTTTTAGTAGTGGAGCGCTTTACAACAATGATGATGTTTTGGTTGAAAACTTATCGGCTGGAACTTACTTTGTAAACGTCAAATATTATAATGCTCAATGGCAACCAATTTGTGAAAGATCCATTGAAGTAGAGATTAATACTACAACTGATCCTTGCGCAACGGAAGGTGGTGACGCTGATGGTGATGGAATTTGTGCAAGTCAAGATTGTAATGACAACGATGCGAGTCTTCCCGCTACGCCGGGAACTGCTTGTGATGATAATAATGCGAATACTACGAACGATATTATCTTAGCGGACGGTTGTTCTTGTGCCGGTACGATCGTTGATCCTTGTGCGGCGCAAGGCGGTGATACGGACAATGATGGTATTTGTGATGCAGAAGATAACTGTCCTAATACAAGTAATCCTAATCAAGCTGATGCTGATGGTGATGGCTTAGGGGACGTTTGTGATACGGATAATCCAGGAAACGAGTCTTGTACTTCAGTAGAACTTGCGCACTGGGATTTTAATGATTGTACCAGTTATTCTAATAATGGTACCAACCAAGATTTTAGTGAAATGACTGCGGTAGTAAATGATGCTGCAACTTGTCAGGCAATTCAGGCTTCAAATGTTTATCGCAAAAATCCAACTACAAACACGCATTCTTGTACAGAAGGATTAGCAGGCAGCGAAGCGATGTGCGTTAGTAGTAAGGCTGGTTGTAGCTTTAATGACAATAGCGGAAAAGCAGTAAGATTTGAAATTACTTTAAATCCTGCTGCCGACCAAACAGCAAGCTTAGGAGGCATTAAAATATATAAAAAAGCACCCTTACATTTTTCTTGGATTGATGGTCCAACGGGTTTAAATAATTATCCTACTAAATATGGAATTCGGGTAACGAAAAATGGACAAGAAGTTTTTAAGCAAATCGACATTGCTACAACGAATGATTATAGCTTGGAAATCTTCGATTTCTCGGATAATGCAGATTTCACCGTAACGGCTACCACAACGTTTGAATTTGAATTACTAGGCTATTGTGTGATTGGTAACGGCGCGAATGTAAAAGCTTGGGACATCGAAGATTTACGTGCTTTCGGTTGCTGTACTGGAATTGACCCTTGTGCAAATGATGGTGGAGACACGGATGGTGATGGTATTTGTGATGCACAAGATTGTGCACCGTTAGATGCAGCATTACCAACGACTGCGGGTACCGCTTGCGACGATGGTGACGCCGGAACGGAAAATGATGTGATTCAGGCAGATGGTTGTACTTGTGAAGGAACAGATATATTAATTCCTGAAGTCAATATTTCTGATGTAACGGTAGAGGAAGACGCAGGAATTGCAAGTTTAATTGTGAGTTTATCTGGAGTGAGTTCTTCTGATGTTACCCTAGACTTTACGACCCTTAATGCAACGGCTTTCGCCGGAACGGATTACACAGAAAGTACTGCTACGTTAACCATCCCCGCCGGAAGCCTATCCGCTACGCTAAGCTTTGATATTTTGGATGATAATGATCCAGAAGCAACAGAGAACTTTGAGGTCCATCTTTCGAATCCTACAAATGCGGTAATTGCAGATGGATTAGGTCTGGTAACGATCTTAGATGAAGACGAGGAGACTGGCCCAGATTGTGAGAATATTTTAGCGAGCAGCGAAGGAAGTACGATAACGGTTGGCAACCTATCTGCTCCGGTTGTATCTGTGATGGTCTTTGATGCGATGTGGTCACCAATCTTTAACAGTGGTGCGATTTACGATAATGCTACTCAATTTGTTAATAATTTGCCAAATGGAAATTACAATATTATTGTAAAATATTACACGGCACAGTGGGAGCCTATTTGTGAAAAAGGATTTCACTTGAGCATTGCAGGAGGAACTGATCCTTGCGAAAATTTAGGTGGTGATAGTGATGGTGATGGTATTTGTAATGACGAAGATTGTGCACCAAATAATGCCAACTTACCAGCTGCCCCAGGGACGGCTTGCGATGATGGAGAAGTCACAACTTTAAATGATTTAATTCAAGCAGACGGTTGTACTTGTCAAGGTACAACGGCAGCGATTCCAACGATTACAATTGATGATATCACGGTAGAGGAAGACGCAGGTGTGGCTAGTTTAACGGTAAGCTTATCTTCCCCTAGTCCAACACCGATTACGGTTGGTTTTACAAGGGTAAGTGGAGATGCGCTAGCTGGGTTTGACTTTGTGCCGAATACCAGCAACCTTACGATTCCTGCGGGAAGTTTAACGGGCACAATCAGTTTTAGTATTTTGGATGATAATAATCCTGAGCAAACGGAACTTTTTGAAGTAGTTCTAGATAATCCAATTAACGCGACAATTGCGGATAATACGGGAACGATTACGATTCTAGATAACGATGACAATACAGGAAGTTGTGAGGAAATAGAAGTAGCAGTTTCGGACAATACCATTTTAGTAACAAATTTAGATGCGCCTGTAATCTCAGTAATGGTTTTTGACGCAAGTTGGAGTCCAATATTTTCAAGTGGTGCAATCTATAATAATGAAGACCAAATAGTTGCTAACCTTGGAGGAGGTACTTACTACGTTAACGTGAAATATTATACGGCTCAATGGCAAGTTATTTGTGAAAAATCTTTACAAGTAACGATAGATGGACCCGCTGATCCTTGCTCGAACCAAGGTGGTGACAGCGATGGCGACGGTGTTTGTGCAAACGAAGATTGTAATGACCAAGATGCTAGCGTTCCCGCAGCACCAGGTACTACTTGTGATGATAATGATGAAAATACAGAAAATGATGTGATTTTAGCAGACGGTTGTAGCTGTGCAGGTACTAAGGTAATTTGTGCGACGAGAACAGCAACGAATGTGATCAATTGTAACAATCAAGTGAGCTACGGTGGCTGGTTGAAGTTGGAAGGTTATGCTAATCATTACGATTTATCCAATGGAGTATTAGTAGAGTATGCAGATGGCACGGCTCGTTATAGCGGAACTTGGACAAACCATGATGATCCTAGTATCGTCTTTAATTTTGAATTAGCGATGACGGGACGTACACTAGTTGCACCCGCAGATAGCCCGAAAGAACATAATTGCTTATCTCCTGACTTAGCAGAGTTTTACTACTATGCTGATTTTACGGGAAGAATTTCAGGAGCGGAAGCGGTTGCAGGAGCACAGATTGATATTCAATCTTTTGGAGCAGCTTTCCAATTGGGAATTGCAGCCAATGCAACGGGAACCTTAAACACCTTTGGTGCGAGTGCTTGGTTCTCAGGAGAACTAGTATCACAACCAACGACAGGTTTAACAATCGCAACGAATCCAAACGCTGAAGGTCACTTAGGAGATATCAACATCAAGCTTTCTGGCGAACCAGCGGCTTGTGAAAATATTGCGAATGATCCTTGCTCGAACCAAGGTGGTGACAGCGACGGCGACGGTATTTGTGATGCACAAGATTGTGCGCCATTAGACAGTAGCTTACCAGCAATTTCAGGAAGTACTTGTGATGATGGTGATGCAAATACGATCAACGATGTTATCTTAGCAGATGGTTGTTCTTGTGCCGGTACACCGATTAATGATTGTAGCAATGTACCGGTGGAGCTTCCTGGATTTATTTTCTTAGGAGAATTTGATGGTAGCAAATATTTCTGTTCCGATAATAATAACTTCAGTTGGTCAGCCGCAGAAGCTGCAGCACACGATGCGGGCGGGCACATTGCGGTAATTAATAGCCACGAAGAAAATGAATTCTTGCGAACGAATATCTTAGCACCTGCGGTATGGATTGGTTTTACCGACGAAGCACAAGAAGGTCATTTCCGTTGGGTAACGGGAGAAACAGTAGACTATACAAATTGGGCTTCTGGTGATCCAAATGATTATGGTATTAATGTTTCAGGAGCAGATTACACCGTACTTTTATCTTCTGGTGAATGGAGAGATCGTAACGGAGGAGAGCACTACGAAATTTTAGTTGAGATTCCTTGTGCGACTTACACAACACAGGCTTCTGCATCGAGTGCGGCACTTTTGCAACTTTCGGTTACGAATGAAGGTCGTTCTTCGCGATTGAATTGGATTACAAATACAGAATACAAAAATGATTATTTTGAAATAGAAAGATCGTTAGACGGACAAGCTTTTGAAAACTTAGCGCGGGTAGCAAGTACAGAAGATGGTGCTGCACCGATCTACTATCAAGACTTTGATTTGAAGCCTGCATACGGTTTTAATTACTACCGAATCAAGCAAGTATTCAATGACGGATCTTTTGTTTACTCAGCAGTGAAGCGAATGGCATTTGAAGTGGACTTAGATAAATTCGAAGTATTCCCGAATCCTGCTTCTACGGAAGTATTCGTTAACCTAAAAGCTTACGAAGGAATGAGTGGAACTGTTCAGTTGTACAACTCTTACGGTCAATTAATGGCAAGCCAACAACTTGACGAGATTTCAGCTGCACCACTTTACTTCAACGTAGACGCTTACCGTGCGGGAGTATACTACGTATCAATTAAGGTCGAGGGACGTAGCTTAAAGTCACAGAAGTTTGTAATAAGTAAATTTTGATTTGATGATTTTATAGTAAATTAGTTGAAGGGCAAGTTCGAGCGGACTTGCCCTTTTTTAGTAGTATCTGCCGATCAATGTTTTGTCTGCAAAATTAAGATAGTCTTTAAACAACTTCTTTATAAGCTTTTGCGTAAAGCAATTTGATTGATAAATTTTCTAGTACCAATGAAGACCACGATAAGCACAGAATACAGCATAAAGAAAGGAATGATATAATTCACCCAACCTAAAACTAAAAAGATACTTATCAATAATAATTGAAAGCCTAACCCAAAAGTGGAAACGATCGTCATAAACCATTTTGGGAAAATTTGAGCATGGATAGCCGTCTTATCTAAATGATAAATTATTTTATCAAAAAAGCGATAGCAAAAATTGTACATGGCAAATAGAATATCAACGTGACGCTGTTTTTCACCGGATAAGGCTGTTGGCGTAGTATCCTCAAATATTCTACTCGTCGTATCTCCGTCGTGCTTGTTTCTTAGGATGACGTAGTAATAGTTGTAGAGGGTGCCTTGTAGTTGAATGCCAATGAATGCCAAAAATGCAAAGTAATAGGAAGCATCGGTAAGATAACGGATCGTGAGTATAAATAGTAGATTGAGAATAATGTCAGCAACCGAATCAAAGTAGCGCCCAGTGTAGGAAGGTGTATTTTTTATCCGAGCAAGCTCTCCGTCCGCAGCGTCCAAAATGGATTTGAAAATTAAGAAAAATGCGGCTAACCAAAAATAGGAATTGAGCATAGCAAAAATAGCCAACAAACCAGAAATGATAAAAGCAATGGTCACTTGAATCGGCGTAACCGTACTGGATTTGAGGGAATTGGCAATCCAACGGGCAGCTCCTCTTCCATAGTCTGATAAATCTAGGAATTGATTTTCTTTAGGTAATTTTGACATCTTATCTCTTCGTTATCCGATTAATAGGCTATAAAGTTCTAGTCGTGGCACTTGCGTGGCCATTATACGTTATTAACATATTTTTTTGTTGTATGTTAATAAGTTGGTTTTGATTATTTTTTTGGAGCTGTAAAGCGCAAATGAAACAAAAACTTTCAGACAAAGTTGAGTTTTAACCCAAAAAAGTTGAAAGGAAAAACAAGGAAAAGGCTTGATGCTATAAGGAATCTTTCGGAAAAGGGGAAGGGAACAGCTATGATGTATTCCTTTTCTTGAAAATTCTGTCTAATCCTTGAATTTAAAACTTTAATTGTGGATAACTATGCTGAAATAGAGGGTTATCAACAATTTTTTAATTAATATTTGAGGATAAAATATGCTAATGTTTCTGGCGTATTAGCTATATATCCTTACGATAAAAACTAGCCTCCTCCGTGCCTAAATGTAGATTATCTGTAAGGTGTTTTTTCCAAGTTTTTAGGTTTAAAACAGTCTTAATAAAACTTAACTAAGCTTAATATCAAAACTAATAAGAAAAACAAAGGGAAATAGATCGCTTTGAATATTTGATTCTCATTGAAATCAAAGAATCTCGTTTTATTTTTAGTGTAGGTAATGAGGTTAAACGTAGAAATAATAATCATGAAATAAGTGATAAAATAAAAGTATTCCATGTAGATCAAATCTGCCGTGATAATCTCTTTTCTCATATCAATATGCGAGAAGATTAAAACGAAAAAGAAAGCTGCCATACTTTCAATAATTCCCTGGCGTTCTTCCGTTTTACCACAAGCAAAAATTAAGATAAACATCATGACCAAGGTTACAAAAATAGGAATGAGGTAAGTCACAAAAGCATTCAATAAAATGCGTCGCAAGTTAATATTGAAATGTAGAATAGGTACTTCTTCGTATAGTTCTTTTTTACCGTAACCAAAATCTGCATCGTAAGTCTCTAAGGAGAAGTTGAAATAACTTTCTAAAACTTCGTTACCCGAAATTTCAATGCTTGGATGTAAACCACTTTTTTTGAAAGGATTTGTGTAAGTGTAACTGGCTAAATCAGGAATAAAAATTAGATGATCTTTATTATTCATCGGCAAAATATCAATACTGAGGTGTCGCTTGTCAAAAGGGTAGTTGGCATAGTTGAGATTCAAGCGTAGCGTAACTCGAAACTCCCATCCGATTAACAAGTAACCCGCTTCATCTTCCTTTGCTTCAATGCGTTCTCGATAAGACTCTTCTACGTAAGCTGCTTCGGCGAAAGGAGACATTTGTGGAAAGCGAAAACCCAGCGTAACCGTTTCTGCTTTATCTAAAGGGTATTTTTGCCAAACGGTACCACCAATATTAAGGTTGTAACTGTTTTCAAATTCTAAGCGTTGTACATAAATACCTGTAGGAATTGGGGTTACCTTTGGTACTTTCAAGGTATCTGCTCTTAAATGTTGTTCGTGAATAAAACTATTGAGGCTAGCATTATCAACGATCGGCGGACTTTGTTTCGGATTGGAAACGGGCAAAGTAGTATGTTTCAAATACCCAATCAACCAAATATTACTGAGTAATAAAATGCTAGCGAGAATACTCAACTGCCATATCTCCGTCTTGTCAAGATAATCTTTATTGAAGTGAATGGCAATCAGGAAAATGAGAAAAGCAGAGATAAGTAAGGCAATTTTGATGTACCGACGATTGAGCGCCAACTGATCTTCTAATAAGTCATTTTTATAAAAAAGTAAGCCAATGCCCCAGCCGGAACTCGGGATTTTGTCATAGTAAAATAGCGTATGATCGTTGATGGCTTCGTCGTAAAATTCTATATTACCCGTTTCTCCGCTTAATAAACCCTCATACGCTGCTACCAATTGTAGTTGCTGTGTAGTTGCCTTAATATCTTCCAATCGAGTCTTGCCCACATATTCATTGACGGGATGTGCTAAAAAAACGCCCGCTTGCGAGGTGATCAAACCGTAACCTGTTTTACCCAAACTCAAACTGTGAATTAAATTTTTGAACCCACTCGCAATAAAACTCATCGTAATGGTTCC
>JBGCFY010000125.1:0-56905 GCA_045110315.1 Saprospiraceae bacterium | reverse complement strand
CGGAGAATAATGCTTATGTTACAGGACATACTCTTAGTGATGATTTTCCCACAACGCTAAATGCTTTTGATCAGGATTACAACGGTAATATAGATGCTTTTTTTATAAAATTAAATGCTTCAGGAACTTCGATAGCGTATTCTACTTATCTCGGAGATACGGGTACAGATTATGGAGTAGATATTGCGGTGGATCTTGACAATAATGCTTATATCGTTGGTCGTACTAGAAGTCCTAACTTCCCAGTGACTCCTTTTGCTTATGATATTGGTTTTAATTGGAATAGTACGAACCCACCTTTTGAGATCGTTACGGATAGCATGATGGCAGGCTGTGTAGGTGGTGGTTTGAGTATTGGAGATACAATTTATATAAATGATGTTGATTTTGATGCTTTTGTAATAAAATTAAATACTTTAGATAGTAACTTGATTTATGCTACTTTCATTGGAGGAAGTGATGCTGATGAAGGGGTAAGTATTGCTTTGGATTCGATGAATAATGCTTATGTTATGGGCGTTACCGAAAGCGTTGATTTTCCAATTAGTACTTACCCTTATGATAGTACCTATAACCTTGTTTTAGACGCTTTTGTGGCTAGATTAGATTCTGGTGGTCGGTATTTAGATTATTCTACTTTTGTGGGAGGTGGAGGATACGATTTGGGAAGAAGTATCGCTCTCGATGCTGATGCAGATATTTATGTTACTGGATTAGCTGGCGCAGAATTAAATTTTCCAACAACGGAACAGGCCTATGATACCAGCTATAATGGTGGGGCGTATGATGTTTTTGTACTTAAACTCGGTGGAATAATCAATTCCACTTTTTTAGCTGTAGACTGCCGTAGTGATATTTTAGTTGATATTCCTGAAAATCAAAATACGGTACAAGCCTTCTGGGAATTACCTTTTGCTACTACGAATTGTGATACTAACGCTACTATTACCATCAGCCAAATAATAGGTCCTCCTTCCGGTACTTTTTTTGAACAAGGTACTCATTTGATTTCTTATAAAATAGAGTCAGGTTGTGGTGATATAGATACTTGTTCCTTTAATGTCAATGTAAGAGCACTAGGAGTAGTAAGTTTGGCTTGTCCAGAAGATATTGAAGTGACGACAGCTCCAGGAGTAGATATCTATCTCATTTCGTGGGATGTTCCTTCGGCTACTACTACTTGTGGTTCAAGCAACGTTCCTTTAGTGACTCAAGTAGAAGGCATAAACCCAAATCTTAATTTCCCGGTAGGTACTCATCAAGTCAGTTATGCTGCAATAGATGATTGTGGTTATATGGATAGTTGTACCTTTACTGTTACTGTAAATCCTGGTCTATTAATTGGAGAATTAGAGATAAATTGCCTAGAGGATATTACGGTAGTAGCACCAGCTGGCGCTACTACCCAAAAAGTTTCTTGGCTCGTGAGTGCTTCCACTAATTGTAACGTAAATTCTAATGTAATCATTACTCAGATAGATGGACTATCTTCCAATTCAGACTTTCCAATCGGTACCAATTTTGTCAGTTTTCAGATTTACGATAATTGCAATAATATAGATACTTGCTCCTTTAATATTATTGTAAATTCTACTCCTATTGTTGGAGACATGAGCTTGCCCTGTCTAGAGGATATTACTGTAGAAGCAGTAGCTGGGCAGAACACTCATCCTGTTTCTTGGGATTTACCAGTTGGGACAACAACTTGTAATGTCAGTTCCAATATTGATTTGGTTCAGACCTTTGGTTTACCTCCAAATTCCGATTTTTCAATTGGTACACACGAGATTGTTTATCTTGCACAAGATGATTGTAATAATTCAGAAGCCTGTAGTTTTACAATTATTGTTGAAGGAGAAATAGTTAGCACATTCGATCCCCAGAATCAATGGGATGTTACCTTGAATCTTTATCCAAACCCAAGCTCAGATTTTCTTCATTTAGAAATGCAGACTCGAAAATCGCAAGAAGTACTTATTGAAATCTATGCATTAGAAGGTCGGCTAATTACTTCTTTTAAAAAAGAATTACAGATGGGAAATAATGGACACATTGTACCACTGCTTGAGTTAGCAAATGGTTTGTATATTTTAAAAGTTAAAGGAAATTCCATTTACAAAACCAAGAAATTTGTAAAACAAGAGTAAGCTGAATTGAAATGATTTTTTCTAGCTTAAAACCTGTTTGAGTCACAAGATTCAAACAGGTTCTTTGATTTAAATAGACTAGAAGTTGTGCGCGCGCTTTCTTCAATCGCTAGTCTTAAAACAATTTAGGCTAAAAGATCCAAATTAAAGTTTCCGCTTTCCGCTAAGCTCTGTCGTTTACTCCAACTGGATTTTTTGTTTTTTCGGAGATCGAACCGCATAATCAAAACCCAATTGCTTTTGTGCTTTCGGTGCTAATGCTATTTTCCAAGTGAGAAAGCCCGTAGTTTCGTCGAGTGTAGCACCATCGTACTTTCCTTGTTTAACTTCGATTGCGCCGTTGGTGGATACGGGGAATTGATCTTGTACGACGAGGTTAATGCTTTGCGGTTTGTTGTTGCGAATGTCGATCTTCCACGCGCGGCTTTCCACTTTTTTGGAGCTTAAGAATTTCTTCTTCGAAAACGCTTTTAACTTGGTTCTTTCAATGACGATGTTTTCGTCTCTACCCAGTGAGAGGGACAAAGTATCTTGGACATTTTGTGCATTCAAGTAAGACTTACCAACGTAAGTACCTTCAAAAAATAAATTGACGGAACCGTTGAGTAAATTGTAATCTTCCCAGCCGGTGACTTGTGCCGTTAAGAAGGCATTTTTATCTAGCTTGGGCGCGCAGTAATATTCGTAGTAGGCGGGTAACTCGTGCTGCTTGATATCTACGAGATAAGACTTACCGTCGTTGGCAATAGAGTAGGGGATGGCAATTTCGAAGGTTACCGAAATAGTATTTTGCTTGGTGGTGGTAGGGATCGGTTTCGTTGCGGCCAGCTTTGCTTTTTCTCTATCCTTTTTGGAAGTTCTCTTGTTCTTCGCGACGATGACAACTTCATCCAAGAGCATACCACCGTCTTCCAAAACGATACTCATAAAAGAAGCATTGATCGCTGTGGTCAGGCTTTTCATGCCAAGGTAGCTAACGATCAAGTTGGAAGCATTACTGGGAAGATCTAAAGTGAAATTACCTTCAAAATCTGTTGTCGTTCCTACACTAGTACCTTCGACGAGAATACTGACGCCAATTAATTCTTCTCCACTATTATCTGTAACTTTACCCTTGATGCGATTCCCCGCAAAGGGACTTATTTGAGAAGATTTTTCGTAGGCATAACTCGGTCGATAAAAATCCAATAACCAAGGTGCTAAGGTCGGTTTTTGTCCACCCTGAGTCGGATTACTTGTTGATAAACTGAGCATTACTTTGCTCCAATCTTCGCCTGATTTTTGGAAGACATTCGCTTTGTAGCTTAGGTCGATTGGATTTCTAATGTCTTTGACGCGAATATCATAACTCGGTGTCCAACCGGCTTCTTTTACAAAATAACTGAGCGAAAAACTAGCCATGGTAGCTTGTTGTGCCGTGATGGCAACGACGACTTCGCTGGTATGAACGCCTTGGTCTGCGTTCAGCTCGTTGAGTTGTTTACTGATTTTAGTTTTTTCTACATTATAGCCTTTAACCGTTTTGGAAATATCAAATTTTTCTAACCTGATTTCTAGCAAACGCTGTCGATAAAAAGCTGCCGCCGCTTTGAGTTCGTCGATGGAAACACCATTTTGTTGCCCACCGATCGCTTTATTAGCGAGGATTAAAGATTCTTCTTCGCGGAGTACTTGTGAGCGAATTCCTGCTCGGTCAACCTGTTCTTGAATCTCCGTCAATTTTGATTGTAAGCTTTCGATTTCACCTGACTTTTTGGGCGCTACAAAGTGATTTTTTTGATACTTGATCGAGAGAATTGTAAAATTACCTTTGCCTTTGACTTGAATACTTTGTTGGATAATAGAAGGCGAAATTCCTATAAATTTCAAAAAAGATTTTCCCATAGGAAGATTCGTTTCTGCCGTTCTGAAAACTTGCGCGCCTTTAGAAAATACAGTAACCTTCTGAATGGTAGAAGAAATTTCTTTTTCCGCTCCGATAATTTGATTCAGCGAAAGGCATAGCAAAAGTAAGAGTAAAGTAATTTTACGCATAGCTAATTTTTTTATTTAAAAATGAAAGCTTTTATCCAAAGAAATATTTACTTCACCACGACCGTAGCGGGACGTTCCCAGAGCGCTTCAAAGTTTTTTACGTAAGCTGCAACGGTAGCGGTATCCGCAATTTTTAGAAACTGTCCGAGTTCTGCAAAAATGCCTCGGTACGATTCTTCGGCCGCTGCCGCAAAACTAGGAATATCTACTTGATCGAGGTAGATAAACTGCTCCGGTGTAAAATTGCAAGTCGTTACAATCACGGTGTCATCAATGATGAGGTAGCGACTATTTAGCCTAGCGTTGATCGCATAATGCGTATTTGACGTAGCTTGCAATATCTCGTAGAAGACCTGAAAAGCAGGCGCATTACTGGGCGCTGGAAAAGTAGGTTCCTTACCCGCAAAACTTTGCGAAATACAACGCACTTCTACGCCTGCTCCTGCCTGTTCTAAAACCGTTCGCAAGAAGCCATAATGTTCAATGTCCTCCGCTTCGTACTCCGAATGAAATTGTCCGTTGACGGTATATTCGTAGCTGCTAATGTGTGGTGCTACTAGGTAGATGCGCCGCGTTGCCTTTTTGGCGTTTGCGACTAAAAAGTTTTCGGCTTGTACAGAAGAATTTTTATAAAAAGGAGCCGTAAAGAATGCATATTCTTGCTGACTAAAAGCCTGTACTTGCATATCCAAATGCGTATATCTTTTTTTGAAATCAAAATCACGGATGTGAATGGCGTGCTCCAAAAGTTGCTGGAAAAAGCGCAAACTTGTTTTGAGTAAAGTCCAATCATTTTCTACAAAAACGAGATTTTCCTCTTGGAGGTTTTCGCGTACAGCAAGATTACAAGAACTCAAACCTACCGCGCCTCCTCCATTTTTGTACAATAATAAAATGGATTTCAATTGTAGAGAATAAGGATGTTGACCACGTACAAAAGGCATGGCTTCCGCATCTCGAATTGATAAATGTGGAAAAAGGTATAAATCAAAAAAACCAATTGGCCGTTTGTAAAATTCCCCAAAAATGGGTCGCGCTAAGCTGTAAGAAGATTGTGCAACGGGATTCGCCGCTTCTCCAGAAATTAAGTCGTGAATGATTCTTGCTTGCCCCGTAGCGTAGCCTTCGATGGGAATTGTTACGAGGTGGATTTTGACGGAACGCTGTGCCAGGGCTTTGAGTGCTTCGTGCAAATAAATATTATTATACAAATGCAAAGAAAGATAAACCTCTGATAATTCGTCTGCCCGTTCTTGTAGGAAATCTAAGAAAAAACTTAGGATTCTAGGACTTTCTCCCTGCGCATAAAAATCCTCTTGACTAGGATAGTTTTGTGGTGCATCAAAGATGGTGTGGTAGCGTTTTTCTTGCATAGTAAATCCGTTAAATAATTGCGGCTAAACTTATTTTATAATTATTTTTTTAACTTCATCTAGCTTCCAGTCAATGACTAAGCCTTTAGCCAGTCGCCGCGCAATTTGTTTGCCATAAAGCAATTCTGCAAGATACAAAGAAGCTTCAAAAGATTTTGCTCCACCCGCGGAAGTAATGAATTTATCATCATGAACAAATAGCACATCGGAACGAACATCTAGCTGTGGAAACATTTTTTGGTAAGCTGGAATATCACTGGGGAAAGTAGTAGAAGCGACTTGGTTCAGCAAACCAGCTTTGGCTAAAACGAAGGCACCGTCGCAGTGAGAACTTACAAATTTTGCATCCTTAGCCGTAGTTCGTACGAAGTTCAACATCGCCTCGTCCTCCAAATCCGAATCTAAATGATGCTCTGCACTAGGAACGATTAAGATATCAATCTTAGGTAATTGATCTTTTAAATAATTGTAGTCGGGAAGCATTCGAATTCCTTCAAAACTGGTAATGGGATGATGTGTATTGGCAACCAAAAAAGTATTCATTGCCTTGATACTATCGCGGAAAATGGTGTGCTGGAAAATGTCGTAAGGTGCTGTCAATTCCGTATTGTATACGCCATCCATAATTAAGAAAGCGACGTTGTAGCGATCTGCTTTTAAGCTTGGTTTTACCAATGGAACCGTGATGGCTTCCATGTCGGCAGGATAAACTTCTTTAGGCTCAATCTTGACGGATTGTTCGTTGGGTTGACAAGCCATGATAAACAAAGTAGAAAGGAAGAGTAGTATTGTTGCCAGCTTCCAAAGTTTAGTTTTTACTAACATAAGCGTTAAAGTATTTACATTCTTGAATGATCTCTTGATAGAATTTGGTATCGCTATATTCTTGCTGCAGTATTTTAAAATGGACTAAATATTCTTCCGACAAATTTGGGATGCGATTGCTATAGGGGGAATAGTTATTCGCCTCGGACGTTAGATACATTTTTTGACTACACTTAGCAGCCATGAAACTGGCTCTCGCCGCTAACTCTGGACTTTTGCTTAGGAGCCTCGCTTTTTCAAAATAATTCAAAGCCTGACTACAATCGGTTTGTTCTAGATTACCAAATGGAGAACCGTACAAATCGTAGACTTGATTTGGTCGTAAATAGCTTCCCGTAGTGCTACTTCGGAAAGCGTCCATGGCATTCCAAGAATTACCAAAGTAACTCATGTTGTAATAAGCTAAACCCAAGATATAAAAATATCGAGGACCATTTTTTAAATCTGCTTTGGCTTGGTATTCCAATTCAAAAATTCTTTCAATTAGTTCTGCTTTATTGTACCAAAGCGTATCCTTGATAGGACATTCTACGCAGTCGTGTAAGTTTTCGTGAAAAGGATTCAACTTGTATTTCGATCGTTCTGCTGGTGGAATGGATTTAAAAATCTCTAAAGCTGCTTCGGGTTGATTTTGGCTAAAGAGTAATGTGCCTTTGAGATCGAGCAAGAAGTTTTCAAATTCGTTTCCTTCTGCGTCGAGACAGAGCATTCGTTCAAACCGATTTTTATCTTCTCGCTGCGAAAGGAAGAGTAAACTATCAATAATATCAATTTGAGGATTGTAGGCTAATTCTTGTATATCGTATTGACAACGAAAAGCTTTTCCAATTTTTCCTTGCTTTTGGTAAAGTTGGGTAATGCGGTCGTATAAGAAGTTAGAGAGATCTGGATATTTCTTTAGCAGGTCGTTATTTCTAACGATAGTTGTAATAAATTCTTCTTCGGTCGAACCGATGGTATCCATTTGGTTAAGCTTCAAACAAAGTTCGAAAATTTCTACCTGTGCCTGTAAGCTATCTTGTGTGATTTCGGGCTTAATTCTAATGAAAGTTTTTTCGGCAGCGTATAAATCTCCGGCGAGAAATTCTAGATAAGCGTCTGCAATTTTCCAAATTGCAGGTCGAGCAACCAATTGTTCTTGGTTACATTTGCGTACGAATTGTTGCAGTTGCGTTAGTTTTCTACCCGCCGTTTTTCTTGGAATTTGATATTGATCTTTATTGCGCTGTCGATGAATATTAAATTTTAATCCCAGCAGATCTTTTTCTAAAAGTTTAATCTCTTTGACGAGCAGCAATTCTAGATTTTCGTTGACCGGATCGAGTTGGTAAATTTTGTCCATTTCCTCTGCAGCAATGCTAAGTGGTGCGTTGGCGCGAATGGCGTACAAGACTGAACGTTCTTGGTCACTCTTACACATTAACAAACATTGCTCCCATTCTTCGTCGGTACGAATCTTAAAACTTTGATACGCAGACTGGCGTTTGGCAGCACTATTTTTAAAGACTAAAGAATATAAATATGCCGCTTCTACACGTCGATTTAATCGATAAAGTGCCCCCGCTTTATGACCCAAAATCCAGTAATCTAAAATACTAGCGTGTGCATCCGTTTTGGGCAATAAAAAATCGTAAAGTGCTAAGACTTGCGGATAAGCTTTAGCGTAATGAGCGAGGCGAATCAATTGATATGCATAGCGCAAACGAACATAATGAGATTCCGTATCAAGAAAAGCTTTTTTTCCTTCGACGACGAGTTCCATCATGGCACTAGAGTCACGTTGAGGTTTTTCCCACGTATTAGACCAAGTCACGTGTGGCTCACAGGTTTTGGCGAAGATCAAATAATCAATGACTTCGGTACACCGATTTGATTTTAGGTGGCGGGCAAAAGAGTTGGCTTGCAAGGAAACAGGTAAGGGTGTTTTTTTATTTTTAACGGCTTGTCGCAGACTTTCCAAACGACCCAAAGAAGATTGATAAATTACTGTTTTCAAATCTTTTAGATCCACTAAGGCACAAAAACGTTCTTTCCATTCTTCCAAATTGCTTTTTTCTTGCACGACGGTTGGACTTACGCTTTGATAAAAATCATCGAATCGTAAAAAAAAAGGAGCATAAGGTGTGGTTTTATTTACAATCTCAGGCTGGATAAAAGAGTATCCATAGAAAGACCAATCGTCGGGACCACAAGCCTGAGAAACAACAATGGGGAAGCAACAAATGCTAACGAAAATAATGACATACCGTCTCCAAAGTTTCATAAGGATAGTTTTTAATAATTGTAGGATCAAGGTGATAAAAGCTAACGGTACGATTGATCGGTTTTAGGTGATTTGCCAACAATTTTGCCGCTTCGACTAAGCTCGTAGTTGTTACTCGCTCTAAGCGAATATGATCTTCTTGGTACAAATAATCTCCATTAAGGTACGTACTTTCTAATACTTTGAAATGATTTTCGTCAAGTTTTAAAAAGCTATTGCGGTCTTTCAATTGTGTTGCCTTTAAGCCATTGATCAATTGTACCATTTTATCGTCTCGATATACGACGCCCCAGCTGAAAAGTGGTAGGGCAACATCGAGTGCTAAAGGATATTCTGCGGCTTTCGCTAAATACTTTTCCGCGATGCTCAAATCCAAAATGGTATTGTACGCTTGCGGTTTATCAAGGTCGCCCATATTATAAAACATCAGCATTCCTCGCGCAACGGGCGGGACGCCTGTTTTTGAAAAATATTTAATTTGGTGTAAGCGAATGGTCGAAGAGAGTTGGATTTTTTGTGGGCTTAATGCTTTTGTTAAGGTTGTGAGTAGCCTGAAATACTTCGCTTTAGTTTTGAGTGTCCAGTCGCAATCAATTTGTACTTCAGAAATTGACTCTGTCTGCCAAGACAACATCATGGTTTGAAGTTTCTGTGAAATTTGTGTTGCCAAGCGATCAAGCTGCTCGCCGGGGAGATGGATTAAGGTACGATTGGTTACAAAAATGGTTGGTACGATTTGTATTCCCACCAAGGCATTGCTATCCATCTGTAAGGATGCTATGGGAACTGCCATTTGTTGTTGTTGGTCCCAATCTACATCAAAACATCGCAGATAAATTTTTTGTGCGGCAAGTTGTGTCAGATAATCCTGTTCCTCGCGCTGTATAGCTAAGTTAGATTTCCAATGATAGAAGGCCGTTTGCACCGTTGAAGGTTTTGTTTTTTGGCAAGCAAGCACTCCTACTAAGAGAAAACCCAAATAGCAATAAAGCAAGTAAAATAAGAACCTAGAGGAACCACACATTTTAAAAAGTCAATTTAAATTAGTCCTTCGCGAATTAAATCGTGGAGGTGGATGATCCCAACGTAGCGGCCTTCATTTACCACGATGAGCTGGGTAATACTCGCATTGCGCATGATACCAAGAGCTTCTACAGCCATAGCAGACTGCTCAATAACTTTAGGATTAACACTCATGATTTCTTTGGCGTGCAAGCCTTCGAGTTTAGATCGTCGTTCTAGCATTCGGCGCAAATCACCGTCGGTAATGACGCCTTTGATGTTTTCTGCTTCGTCTAATACAACAGTCATCCCGAGTCTTTTCGAAGTCATCTCAAGGATAATTTTTTCAATATTGTCACTGAGGTATACTATAGGTTGGGCATTATTGGGATAAAGACTTTCTACACGGAGGTAAAGTTGTTTACCTAGTGCGCCACCAGGGTGAAACTGAGCAAAATCAGCTGGGGTAAAGCCTCGGAGGGCCAATAGGGAAGTTGCTAGAGCATCGCCCATCACCATTTGGGTCGTTGTGCTGGTAGTTGGGGCGAGATTATTAGGGTCTGCTTCTTTTGTAATGGGCGTATGCAAGACGAATTGTGCTTGTTGTCCCAAGGTAGACTCCAAAGTACTGACCATTCCGATGAGTAGATTACCTAGGTTTTTCAAGAGCGGAATCAAAACTTTGATTTCTGGTGTTTCGCCACTCTTAGAAATACAAAGCACAATATCTTCTGGACGGATAACGCCTAAATCGCCGTGAATAGCGTCGGCGGCGTGCATAAAAATAGCGGGTGTTCCCGTAGAATTTAGGGTAGCGACAACTTTTTGAGCGATGATAGCACTTTTCCCAATTCCTGCGACAATCAGCCTACCTTTAGATCTGAAAATGGCGTCTACTGCTTGGCAAAAGTCAGAATTAATACTCTGGGTTAGCTTTTGAATTGCTTCCGCTTCAATATGTATCGTCTGTAGGGCAATTGAGGTGATCTTCTTTTCGTTATTCACAATATATTTAGTATTTTTGACAGCCTTTTAGAAAAAACCAATAGAATTTTAGCGCAAAGATAACCATCCCCCGATATTAGCTATAAATTATTTTACAAGTGTGCTAAAGATAGCTATAGATAGGCAAACCAAATGATAAAATTATTCTAAAATAAACTTTACTACCCAATTCAGGTCGTGTGTTGGAAGGTAGAAAACTGCTTTTATGATGATCTTTGCTTCGGCAAGCAGGCATAAAATAGCTTCTCCTTGAATTTCAAGCCTTTATCTGTGGTTTCTAAGATCATTTTAGCATGGTTTTGATGAAAAATAGCATAGGGATTACTACTAATTTCTGTTTTTTATTAGTATCTTGAAGTTCGCCTCAATGATAAGTTATAGGATCTCTTAACTTAAATTCCCCCTATCATTTTTAAACAAGAATATAATCTAATTTTATTTTATTATAAGATATTTAAATTTCAATGATCGCAATAAATGAAATTCAGGAAGCTTTAGAAAAGTATTTTGGGTTTAACAGTTTTAAAGGAAACCAAGAAGCCATTATACAAAGCGTCCTAAATGGTAAAGATACATTTGTCATCATGCCAACGGGAGGAGGAAAGTCACTCTGCTACCAACTACCCGCCTTGATGATGGAAGGAACCGCAATCGTTATTTCTCCTTTGATTGCTCTGATGAAAAATCAAGTAGATTCGATTCGAGGGCACAGTCAAACGGATGAAGTCGCTCACTTTTTGAATTCTTCTTTGACGAAAGTGCAAATGAAAAAAGTAAAAAGTGACATTGCCATGGGCAAAACCAAGTTACTTTTTATCGCACCGGAGACTTTGACAAAACAGGAGAACATTGAGTTCTTTAAACAGACGAAGCTCTCTTTTGTCGCCGTCGATGAGGCGCATTGTATTTCTGAGTGGGGACACGATTTCCGACCAGAGTACCGCCGTATTCGTACCATGATTGATTCAATCGATGATACTATTCCGCTAATTGCGCTAACCGCTACGGCAACACCAAAAGTAAGATCAGATATTGTCAAGAACTTACACATGGACGATGTCAATAGTTTCGTCTCTTCTTTTAATCGGGATAACTTATATTATGAAGTTCGACCGAAAATGAAAAAGGAGCAAACGCTGAAGAGTATCGTACAAATCATTAAAGGCATTGAAGGCAATTCTGGAATCGTTTACGTGCAAAGTCGAAAGTCTGCCGAAGAAATTGCTAAAGTACTGTTAGTCAATGATATTAAGGCAGCGCCTTATCATGCGGGTTTAGATGCCAAAACGCGAAGCAAAACGCAGGACGATTTCCTTATGGAAAAAGTAGATGTGATTTGTGCGACGATTGCTTTTGGAATGGGGATTGATAAACCAGACGTTCGTTTCGTCATCCATTACGACATTCCTAAGAGTATCGAGAATTATTATCAAGAAACGGGGCGTGCCGGACGAGATGGTTTAGATGGTAAGTGTGTCGCTTTTTATTCTTATAAAGATATTTTACGGCTAGAAAAATTCTTGCGAGATAAGCCCGTCGCTGAGCGTGAAATGGGCACCCAATTGATGCAAGAAATCATTGCGTATTCAGAAACTACTTCTTGTCGCCGTCGATTTCTGCTACATTATTTCGGAGAAGAATTCAAAGAAGAACGTTGCGAGAAGATGTGTGATAGTTGTCGCCATCCGAAAGAAAAAATACAAGTACAAACAGAAATGTTACAAGGCGTTCAGGCGGTAGAAAAACTGAATGAGAATTACGGTATCAAAGTGCTCGTTGATTTTATCCTAGGAAAGGATACGAAGGAGATGAGTGATTTTGGCTTTGATCAGTATGATCTATTTAAAATTGGAGCAGAGAAAGACGAAACTTTCTGGAATTCGATTTTTCGGCAAGCGCTTTTGCATAATCTTATGTATAAAGATATTGAGAATTATGGTTTGCTGAAGTTGACGGACAAAGGTCGTCAATACATGAAAAATCCTACGCCTTTCATGATGCCCATCAACCATGACTTTGATCAAGAGATGGCGGAATTGGAAGCACCAGAAGGGAAAAGTGCTGTTTTGGATACAATATTGATGCAATTGTTAAAAGATTTGCGTCGATCAATTGCTCAGGAGAAGAAAATACCACCGTTTGTAATTTTTCAAGATCCATCGTTGAAAGATATGGCTACGCAGTATCCGATCACCATGGAGGATATGACCAAAATTACGGGGGTGAGTAAAGGCAAAGCAACGCGTTATGCAAAACCTTTTATGGCTTTGATCAAGGATTATTGTGAAGAAAACCAAATTAATCGACCAACGGATTTTGTGGTTAAGCAAGTAGCGGATAAATCAAAGATTAAGGTTAATATCATCCAAGGAATTGACCGAAAAGTTCCCCTCGGAGATATTGCTGCAGCAAATAATTTGAGTATGGAAGAAATTCTGCACGAACTTGCAATGATCGTTATTTCAGGGACAAAAGTTAATTTGAATTACTACATCGAAGACAATATTGATGAGTATTCTCGAGAAGATATTTACGACTATTTTATGGAGGCCGAAACGGATTCGATTGATGCTGCTTTTGTAGAATTGAAAGAAGATGATATTACCATGGAAGAAATTCAGTTGATTCGAATTAAATTCCTTTCGGAAATGGCCAACTAAGGTATTCCGATTCTTTCTTGTAAAAGAAACTTAAAAATAAAACCCAAATTTATCCACTACGATGAATTTGGGTTTTGTCTTTTAGGAAAGCTTTTAAAATAATTGCTAAGTTTTATTAGACTTTATCGCTTATCTTTGGGGGATGAAAATTATAATTATTAACGGACCCAATCTAAACCTATTGGGAAAACGAGAGCCTGAAATTTACGGGACACAGACCTTCGAAGATTATTTCAAAACGCTACAAGGCAAGTATGCTAGTACCGCTACGTTATCTTATTTTCAAAGTAATTCGGAAGGTACGTTGGTAGATAAACTACACGAGGTAGGATTTAGTTATGATGGTATTATTCTCAACGCAGGAGCGTATACGCATACTTCAATTGCGCTAGCAGATGCCATCGCAGGAATTTCGACCCCCGTAATTGAAGTTCATATCTCCAATGTTTATGCGCGCGAAGCTTTTCGACATCACTCCTATTTAAGTCCAAATTGCGCAGCTTGTATTATCGGAATGGGCTTGAAAGGATACCAAGCGGGCATCAACTATTTTCTGCCTTAGATTGCAGTGTATTTAGTTTTAAGGACTTCCAATGGGAACCATTGGCGTAAGGTCGAGAATTCTAAATTTTCGTTTCTTACCAATCTTATATTTTCGGGAGTTGAATATTTTTCGGAATAGCCAACCGAAGACAACGGCGGAGCCGGTGACGATCACGGCGGCAAAGGTAATCGGAGTACCAAATAGAGTAGCGCCCAAAGAGAAAAACATCCAACTCGCTCCGAAGGTATACATCCCGCGTTCTACGTTGATGGCAAGGTTTCTATTTTTGTAGCTTTTGATGGCTACAATGTCCGTAGGTTTAACTAGTCTTCTGGAAAATTGAATGATACCTTCCTCTGGAAATAAATCCATAATTACATCCGTATACCAAGTTTTATCATCCGCTAGGCGATAGGTCAATTCACTACCGATATAATATTTTTTAGTTTTTGCGCTATTCTTTTTTTCTAATTGTAGGACTTTTTGTGCCTGAGCGGGAATTGTATTTGCCAACAAGCAAATGAAGAGTAGGAATAAACTCAATCGCATAGTGAGAGTTAGTTTAAAAGGGTGATGATATTTGAATTTAGGAGTAGCGAAAACCAGTTATGATCTGATGCGGTTAGCTGAAAATGACTGCCGTACAATAAGATAAACGTAAGTTACCAAAAATTAGTTGGCAACTATGACTGGAACTCCTGGATAAATTTACGAATAATTTTTTGAGTGGCGGCTTCAATTTTTTGATAAGGTAATTCTTCTTTCGCGACGTAGATGAACATCCAACCGAACTGTTTTCCAGCGAATTGATTTTCTTCGGCTAAAAGATGTTTATGTAAGCGAAAGGCTTCTCGAATTTTTCGGCGAATGACGTTTCTTTTGTTGGCTTTATTGAAGCTGCGCTTGGGAACAGTTTGGGCAAACTGAATGGGAAAATCGTTCATGGGCGGATCAATAGCTGTCCAAACCAAACGAATAGGGTAGACGCTAAAAGATTTTCCGTGACTAAATAAGCTACGGATGATGGTGCGACTTTTTAAATGTTCTGATCGGTGGAATTTAAAGGAAGGCATAAGGTTTTGCTTCTTGACCGCATTCAAACCATGAATTTGGTTGGTAACTCAATCGTAATTTGCAATACGCAGGAGCTGACTTTGGAGATTACGATACCTTCAATTATTAGTTAAATAAGATAGAGGAGGAGTTCCAAATAAACGATCCGGTATCAAAGAATAGAAGCAAGAAGTTGGGGATATTAAATAAGGAACACGGTCCTTATTTAATATCTACTTTTACTATTTAGATTTGCTTTCGTCAGATACAGTTAATTTAAGACGTCCTTTAGCTCTTCTACGAGCAAGTACTTTACGGCCGTTCTTGCTGCTCATACGCTCTCTGAAACCGTGCTTATTCGCTCTCTTTCTCTTAGATGGTTGAAATGTTCTTTTCATTATTCAAATCTTTTAGCCCATTTTTAGTAGTGGGCATTTTTATTAAAAAGTTGGACAAAGGTAATGGTAATTTACCACTTAGACAAGTAATTATAGAAACTATAATTAATAGATTCCTTAAAAAAAGAAGCTTTTTAGCCTTTACTTTCGCAAAATTGACTAAAAAGCTTCTAAGTTTTATTTTTTTGGTTTTGTTATTTTAACAACAAAACTTAATTTTCTAGGTTTATCCATTCATCGAAGTCAAAAACTCTTCGTTGGATTGTGTATGAATCATATTCTTCCGTAAAAAATCCATTGCTTCTTCTGGCTTCATATCAGACAAGTGTTTTCGGAGAATAAACATTCGTTGTAAAGTATCTTTATCCAACAGCAATTCTTCTCTTCGAGTACTAGACTTCGTAAGATCGATGGCGGGATAAATTCGCTTATTGGCTAAGGAACGATCTAATTGTAATTCCATGTTACCCGTACCTTTGAATTCCTCAAAGATAACACCGTCCATTTTCGAACCTGTATCAATTAAGGCTGTTGCAAGGATGGTCATGGAACCACCATTTTCAATGTTACGTGCTGCACCAAAGAATTTCTTAGGTTTGTGTAAAGCGTTGGCTTCTACACCACCAGACAATACTTTACCGCTTGCAGGTGCTACAGTGTTGTAAGCTCTTGCCAATCGAGTAATGGAATCAAGGAGAATGACTACATCATGTCCACATTCCACTAAGCGCTTTGCTTTTTCGAGTACAATACCGGCTACCCGTACGTGATTTTCTGCGGGTTCGTCAAACGTAGAAGCTACTACTTCCGCTTTTACGCTTCGTTTCATATCGGTAACCTCTTCCGGTCGTTCATCGATCAATAAAACGATCATGTAACATTCAGGGTGATTTTTTGCGATGGCATTTGCGACGTCTTTTAATAAAAACGTCTTACCTGTTTTAGGTTGAGCAACGATTAACCCCCGTTGTCCTTTTCCGATAGGAGAGAATAAATCGATCATTCGACTACCATAATCTTTACCACTTCCATTTTGGTCTGCGAGTCTAAATTTTTCTCTTGGGAAAAGTGGTGTTAAGTAATCAAAAGGAACTCGATCTCTAATATTACTAGGCTCTAAACCATTAATACGAGAAACGCGCAGTAAAGCGAAGTACTTTTCTCCTTCCTTTGGAGGTCGGATAGCACCGCGTACCGTATCTCCCGTTCTCAGACCAAACAATTTGATTTGGGAAGGAGAAACATAAATATCATCCGGAGAAGTAAGGTAGTTATAATCCGCAGATCGTAAGAAACCATAGCCATCAGGCATCATTTCTAAAACACCTTCTCCTTCAATAATTCCATCTAATTCAATATTAAACTTAGGTGTATCGTCAGCGGCTTGTTCTTTTCTTTCTGGGCGCTCCGATCGCTCTGACTTGTCTCTACGATCCGAGTCTGCTCTTTCTGGTCTTTCTTTTCTTTCTCCTCGCTCTGGTCGTTCTGTCCGTTCTTTTCTTTCTGGCTTTTCTCTACTCTCTCTCCGATCTTGATCTCGGTTATCTTTTCGATTATTATCCGTATGGCGATCTGTAGACTCTCTTCGTTCTTCTCTTGGCGCTTTATCTTCTTTTTTACCGGATTCTGCTCTTTCTGGCTTTTTTCCAGACGAATCATTTCTACCCGTATTTTTTTTGCTATCACCAGTTGTGTTTGGCTTTCTGATGCGTCTTTTCTTCTCTTCTTTTTCGTGCTCAGCTGGTGCTTTTGCTACTTCTTTATTTTCTTTTTTAGCGCCTTGGTCGTCTTTTGAAATCGCTTGTTCGTCAAGGATTTTATAAATCAGTTCTTGTTTATTGAGTCTTTTAAAACCTTTTAGTCCAAGTCTTTCTGCTAATTCTTTTAGTTCAGGAACTAGCATGTCATTTAATTGCAATATATCGTACATAATCGGGATAACGTTGTTAAGTAATTAGAAGTGTAATTGAGGTGAAATGAATTGTTAAATATTGGTTTGTGGATTTAGTTCTTATTGAAGTGAGCAAAGAAGGGATCTCGTACCTTTTTTTGGACTGATCATACTTTTTTACACCCTTTAATAAATAAACTTGATCAAAATGTGGGAATAAATGGAGAAACAGAATTTATATACAACTATTAATAAAGGAACGCTAATGCTTGATACTTATTACTTGACAGCGGTATTAGAAGAAACTTTAAAAAGATGTGCTTTATGTCCTGTTGCTGCAAAAATACATTTATTTTTGATATCAAATAGTATCTTTGCTAAAAAATAGTGAAAAGTTTTCCACAAATTGGAATTTTTGCCTCCTAAGTGTGGTTTTATGTTCATAATTATAGCACAATTTATGCCAAAAAATTAATATACGAAATTCATGTTACAAGTAAATTTTATTAAAGAAAACAAGGAGCGAGTCCTCAAAGGCTTGAAAATTAGAAATTATAGTGAAGACCAACTTGGTGTTATCGACGAAGTAATCGCTTTAGACGAACTTCGTAAAAGTACCCAAACGGAACTTGACGCATTGCTCTTTGAGCGAAATAGCTTGTCGAAAGAAGTTGGGGCACTTTATAAAACAGGTAAACGGGACGAAGCAGAGGTAATCAAATCAAAAGTCGGTCAATTAAAAGAAAAGACAGAAGCTTTGCAGCAACAGCTCAAAGATAAAACCGAAGCTTTAGCAAATTTACTGTACACGATTCCCAACATACCACACGAATCAGTACCGGGGGGAAACACAGATGAGGACAACGAGGTTTTTCAAGCTTGGGAAAAAGATTTACCGAGCTTGGAAGAAACGGCGATGCCACACTGGGAATTGGCTAAAAAGTATAATTTGTTTGATTTAGAATTAGGAAATAAAATTGCGGGTGCTGGTTTTCCGTTGTATCGTGGGCAAGGAGCAAAGTTGCAGCGCGCGTTGATTAATTTCTTTTTAGACGAAGCAGCAGCAGCAGGCTACGAAGAAGTTATTCCACCCTTATTGGTCAACGAAGCTACGGCGCGTGCAACGGGACAATTACCCGACAAGGAAGGACAAATGTACCATGCACAAAAAGATGATTTGTACTTAATCCCAACGGCAGAAGTTCCAATTACGAATATCTACCGAGATGTGATTTTGAAAGAAAATGATTTTCCAATTAAACTTACGGGACACACACCTTGTTTTAGGAGAGAAGCTGGTTCTTACGGTGCACACGTAAGAGGTCTGAATCGAGTCCACCAATTCGATAAAATTGAAATCGTGCAGATTGAACATCCTGATAAATCTTATGATACACTCCATGTAATGTTAGAACACGTTAAGTCATTACTAGAAAAACTAGAACTGCCTTACCGTATTTTAAGACTTTGCGGGGGTGATCTTGGTTTTACTGCTGCACTAACTTTTGATTTTGAAGTTTATTCTGCGGCACAAAAAAGATGGTTGGAAGTAAGTTCTGTTTCTAACTTCGAAACGTTCCAAACACATCGCATGAAGTTGCGTTACGAAGATGCGAAAAATAAAAAACACTTAGCGCATACTTTAAATGGGAGTGCTTTGGCCTTGGCGCGAATCTTTGCTGCCTTATTAGAAAATAACCAAACGGAGGAAGGAATTAAGATTCCTAAAGCCTTACAAGCTTATACAAGATTCGAGCTAATTCGAAATTAGTAGCTTAACTTTTTGAACAACTTCTTGATAAAACAATCAGGATAAATTTTTAAAATGTGACTAAAATCTCTTTTTTTTGTCAAAAAGAGGAAGAAAGAGGTTTAAACCTCCTCTTAGCACTCGAAGCGCAACATTAGTTGCGTGAGGCAATTTGAGAAAACGTAAACAATTAAAATTAATAAATAAATGGATATAGGATATCTAGTTGTCGCCGGAATACTTTCTATGATTGGAATGTTCGTCAGCGGTCGTTTAAAAAGTAAATTCAATAAGTATTCGCAAGTAAATTTACAAAGTGGAATGTCGGGAAAGGAAGTTGCGGAGCAAATGTTAGCTTACTATAATATACATGATGTACGAGTGGTTCCCGCCAAAGGTTTTTTGACGGATCATTACAACCCGTTAACTAAAACGGTAGCGTTAAGTGAACCGGTGTACAATGCACGTACGATTTCAGCGGCTGCCGTTGCAGCGCACGAATGTGGTCATGCGGTACAACACGATACGGCTTATGGAATGTTGAAGATGCGTTCGGCTTTGGTACCTGTTGTGAAAGTTGCGGCGATGGCACAGCAAGGGTTATTGATGGTTGCGTTCTTAATGTTGAATCAGTTTCCAATGCTCATGTTAATTACGATTGCTGCTTTTGCCATGACGGCTTTGTTTAGCTTTGTAACTTTACCCGTTGAATTTGATGCGAGTAATCGCGCCTTAGCTTGGTTGGAAGATACGGGCGTCACAAGGGAGAAGGAACACGAAGGTGCGAAAGATGCTTTGTGGTGGGCAGCGATGACTTACGTGGCAGCAGCTTTATCTTCTTTAGTGATGGTTTTGTATTTAATTTTACAATACACGGGGAGAAGGAGATAAGGTTGACGACAAAAAAAAATCCTTGTTTAGCACGTAAGTTGAAAATAAATACGTGAAAAATAAATTTGATTTTTGTGCTAGCAAAGCATTGTGCTGGACTTACCGGAGTCGGTAAGTTATTGCGAATCAAAAACTTAAAAATAAAAATAAATAAAACCAGTCGGTTCGGTAAGACAAGGAGAAAAGGCAATCAGGATTTTTTATAATTCCTATTGCTTTTTCTTTTTGAAAGCCCCTGAATTTTCGCTATTTTAGCCGTTGCTTAGGTATTTTTATTTAATTAATGTATTGAACGACTCCAATAAATGTCAAAACCAAAACGCAGATATATATTTATAGACTTTGAGGATTTAAAAAAGGTTAAATTCAAGAAACTTGAAAAAGTTTGCGATAAGGTATTTGTTTTTATTAACGAAGAGGAGACGCACATTCCTTTTGAATTGGTGCAGCAGATGCAAGCCCTTGGAAAAGGGGTAAAGTGGATTTCAATTCCACAACCGATTACAACAAATTTTAATTATCACATTTGTTTTTTAATGGGGAAATTGCATCAGAAAGTGGATAAACAAATTGAGTTTGCTATTCTTTCTAATGATAAGTCTTTTGATCCATTAGTTAATTTTATCAATACTACTTCGCGTAGTTGTTTACGCGTCAAGCGCAAAAAAGATAAAAAAGAAGCAAGTGTTCCGATGAATGCGATTGAGTTACCGAGTAGCATTACCAGCTCAGATGAAATCAATCAGCGAGAAGATCAACAGCCATTTTTTTTGGAACAAACAGAATCTGAAGTCGTTGAAAATACAGCGAAAGAAACCGTTAACCGATTGATTCGTTCTGGCAATCGACCAGCCGGTTTAGATATGTTGAAAAATTACATTTTATTACATAACCAAGAATTAACGATTCACGGGAGTAATTTAGATGAAATCATTGACCACCTCCAAGAAACGAAAGAAATTAGCATCGAACAGGGAGAGGTCATTTATAATTTTTAAAAATTTGAACCATCTAGCTAGGATTGGAGTTATCCTTTTGTATGCTATTGTTTAAGTTGTTAAAAAATTCAACACAATACATCGTATTTATAAATAAATAATAAAAATATGTCTGACGATATTACTGATCTGATTGAAATGACGCAGATCGATATGGATGAAACCATCGAACACTTAGATAAAGAACTTCGTAAAATTAGAACGGGGAAAGCTTCTCCGTCAATCCTCTCCGGTATCTTTGTAGAATACTACGGAAATCCAACTCCGATTGGTCAAGTCTCTAATATCGGTACTGCCGACGCTCGTACCATTACAATTCAACCTTGGGAAAAAGGTATGTTGGCTAACATCGAACAAGCCATCTTCGCTGCCAACCTTGGGCTTACACCAATGAACGACGGAGAATACATCAGAATCAATATTCCACCATTGACAGAAGAACGCAGAAAGTCGCTAGTGAAGCAAGCCAAAAAAGTAGGGGAGGAAGCTAAAATTGGTCTCCGAACAGCTCGTCAAAAAGCGATGGATACCATTAAAAAGGAAGTTAAAGATGGTTATCCCGAGGATATGGGGAAAAGAAAAGAAGGCGAAGTACAAGCCGCAGTTAATAGCTCCACAGAAAAGATCACTAAGATGGTCGAATTAAAAGAAAAAGATATTATGACGATCTAGTCATCGACTAGTGTGCATTTCAAAAGAGGCAACTTCGTAAAGAAGTTGCCTCTTTTTGTTTTAAAGACGTTGAAGGATAAACGCTACAATAATAGTCATCTAGAAACGATACAGCTCGATTTGTTTTTCGCGCTGTAGATAGAGCGTCGCTCGTTGAATGTGTAACGCACCAATTCCTTTTTCTGGGTGGGGAATGTTGGAGCTCTTGGTCAATAAAGATTTTAGGTGGAAACTAAATAATTGCTCCGCTTGGTAATACACCAAATGACCTCCTTCTATCTGAAAGCGCTCCAATCCTTTGATCGAAAGCGTATGCTGATACCGCCCAAAAAGATCAAAAATCAAGACGCCATGTTCTGGAGAATTGACGTAAAGTTTATTGGCTTTTTCTAAAATGAAATTAGGAGAAATCGTATGACCTAAAAGAAAACTAAGGTTATCACTTTCGACCAATTTTTTTCCTTGCCGATTGATTTTTTTAATTTTAAAAGTAACATCATCGTACAACCAAATGTTGTTGTCGTTCGATAAGGCAACTGCTTTTACTTCTTCTATATCTAAATCGAAAAGATCAAATTCCCCCGTTTTATTTAAGGTGCGATCAAGCGTAATCAAAGCACGAAAATCTGGATAGTAAAGTAGAATGTTAAACGGATTCGTTACATCTACATAAGTCAATTGCCCTAAGGTATTGTTGCTAAAGCGAAAGACTTCTTCCAATTGAGAATTGTATTTGATCAATTCATTTTTGTGGCTGACAACGTAGACTTGTTTCAAATTGTCCGTCGTAAAAAAATTAGCTTGTACTGGAATTTGTGCGAGATAATGGAAAGTAGAATCTTGAGCCTTACTTAGGAATGGCGTAGCTAGCATCAACAGTAGGAATGCCCAACAAATTATCGAAGCTTGTTTAATTACTTTTGTAGACTTCTCCCGCGTCATTTTCAAAGAATTTTATCATCAATTGTTCACCGTCAAAAACGGCGTAAGAACTAGCAAACATCCACTCGCCCAGATTAATATAACGTGCTTTTTGATCTTTTAGCGTGTAATCAATGGGTAAGTGTCGATGCCCGAAGACAAAGTAGTCCGCAGGAACCGTATCAAGTTTTTTATTAGCGTAAAGCAACAACCATTCTTTGTCTGCGCCCATGAAGGCTTGAATGGCAACTTGTGTCTTACGACTTCTACCAGACCAAAAGGAAGCAAGCCGCATTCCAAAATTAGGATGTAGTCGTTCGAATAGCCATTGACAGAGCGGATTGGCAAATACTTTTTTGAGTAATTTATAATTTAGATCTCCAGGACCTAAACCATCTCCGTGCCCAATAAAAAACTGCTTACCTTTGATTTCGCGTACAATGGGAGCCCTGTAAATAGGAATGTCGAGTTCTTCTTCAAAGTAGTTGAACATCCACATATCGTGATTGCCCGTAAAGAAATAGATTTTGATGCCCATCGCTCGCAAAGTCGCCAGCTTACCAAATAAACGTAAGTAGCCTTTAGGTACGACAGTACTGTATTCAAACCAGAAATCAAAGATGTCTCCGACTAAATAAATCTCTTCGGCATCCTCCTTAATGAAGTCTAGCCAACGAATAATTTGGGCTTCTCGCTCGGCACTTGTATACTTTGCGTCAACGCCCAAATGGAAGTCCGAAGCAAAATAGATTTTTTTATGATCACGCATCACTAGGCAAATAGAATTTTAAAACAACTGGCAAGAGCACTTAATGCACAGTGTACTTAGCTTAAAAGTGTATTAAACAGCTTCCATCACGGCATTACAAGCATTACAAGTACGAAGCGTTTCGGAATCCATGAAATTTTTCATCACAACGGGCAATTGATTGACAATGTCAGTCATTTCAAAACTTGCTTCGTGTAATTTATGGTTGCAGTTTTCACAAAACCACATCAATTTATCTTCTTCGTTGTTTCTACGATATCGCTCAATCACTAAGCCGACCGTATTCGCAGGGCGTTGTGGAGAATGCGGGATACGGGGCGGCAACAAAAACATTTCTCCTTCTTTGATGGAAATATCTTCGGGCGTTCCGTCTTCATTGATAATTTTTAAGGTAATATCACCTTCCAATTGGTAAAATAATTCCTCTCCATCTTCGTAATGATAATCTTTACGACCGTTAGGACCACCAACAACCATGACAATATAATCTTCATTTTCTAAATAGATTTGCTTATTGCCAATGGGTGGTTTTAAAAGATGACGATGTTCTTCAATCCAATTTTTAAGATGGAAGGGTTTTGCAATTGCCATAAGAATTATTTTTTTTAAGGAACTTCTTAGAATTAATCCTAAATTTAGCAAAAAATACAAACAACTCGTCTATGGATATTAATTTACAACATAAAAATGCCTTAGTGTGCGGCGGCAGCGATGGAATCGGAAAAGCTGTTGCAATTGAATTGGCCTTACTCGGTGCAGCAGTTACCTTACTCGCCAGAAATTCTGAAAAGATGACTGCGCTCGTCGCAACCCTCGCTCAAGATCATGGGCAACAGCACGATTTTGTGGTTGCTGACTTCGAAGATCGAGCGGGTTTGGAAGGGAAGGTGCAAGCCTTGGTAGCGCGGAAGCCTATTCATATCTTGATTAATAATACGGGCGGACCTCCAGGCGGACCGATTCGTACGGCAACACCAGCAGCGTTCCTACAAGCCTTTTCTAATCATCTAATTTGTAATCAACTTTTGGCGCAAGCTGTAGTCCCGAGTATGCAGGAAAATGGCTACGGTCGGATCATTAATATTATTTCGACTTCCGTCAAACAGCCTTTGAATAATCTTGGAGTCTCCAATACGATTCGTGGTGCGGTCGCCAATTGGGCCAAAACTTTGGCGAATGAAATAGGTGCTTTTGGGATTACGGTGAATAATGTATTGCCTGGTGCAACGAGTACTGGACGACTAACGAGCATTATTCAGAGCAAGGCAAAGAAAACGGGGGCATCAGAAGAGAAAGTAGCCGCTGGAATGCGTAGCATTATTCCGCTCGGAAGATTTGGAGAACCAGCAGAAATTGCGGCAGCGGTAGCGTTTCTAGCTTCGCCAGCCGCAGCTTATGTGACGGGGATCAATCTACCCGTAGATGGAGGACGAACTAAATCATTGTAGGGAGGATTTTTTTAAAAAATAGAATATTGATTGAGCCAAATTCAAAGCAGCCAATCAATATTCTATTTCTAAGAAGTTATTTTAAAACAACTTCTTACTTAAGACAAGTACTTTCCGACAATCGGCATTCTTCTTCCCATGCCGAACGCTTTTGACGAAACTCGAATGACGGGCGCAGTTTGATGGCGCTTAAATTCGTTAATATTGACCATTCTTAGTACCCGCTTCACCAATTTGGAATCAAAGCCCATTTTGATAATTGCTTTGGGACTTTGTCTTTTCTCAATGTATTGAAATAAGATTTCATCTAAAATATCATAGTCCGGTAAGCTGTCGCTATCCTTTTGATCGGGACGCAATTCGGCTGAAGGAGGTTTAGTAATCGTATTTGTAGGAATGACAATTGCCTCCCGATTCATAAATTCAGCTAATTCGAAAACTTCCGTTTTGTAAAGATCACCAATTACAGAAAGCCCGCCACACATATCTCCGTAAAGCGTACCGTAACCAACGGCCATTTCACTTTTATTGGAAGTATTCAAAAGAATATTTCCAAATTTATTAGACATAGCCATTACGAGCATTCCCCGAATTCGAGCCTGAATATTTTCTTCAGTAATGTTAAAACCTGTTCCCCAGAAATGTGGTTTTAGTACGCCCAAGTAAGCATCGTAAACGTTCTCGATGGGCATGACATCGTATTGGATACCTAAGTTTTCGGCTAAGGCTCGCGCATCATTGACCGAATGATCCGAAGAAAACTGAGAAGGCATCAGAATTGCACGGACGTTATCTTTTCCCAAGGCGCGCGCCGCAAGGACTGCCGTTACCGCAGAATCAATACCACCGGATAAACCCAAAATTGCTTTCTTGAAACCAAGTTTACCGAAGTAATCTTTAACCCCAAGAACAATAGCATCGTGGATCAAAGTCATTTTATCTTTCTCTCGCTCCTGATGCTTTTTATTTTTTTCTACTTCGGCTAGTTCGTAACAACGAATGGATTCTTTGAAATAGGGCAATTCATCGTAGACTTTACCATTTGGAGATAAAACGATTGATCCACCATCAAAAACGAGTTCCGTTTGGGCACCAGCATGATTGACGTAAAACATAGGTAATTTATACCGTTTCGCATTTGCTTGCAAAACGTGGATACGCGTATTAGCTTGATTATAATTAAAAGGAGAAGCAGAGAGGTTCAGCACAAAGTCTGGTTTTTGCGCCATCATTTCATCTAAAGGACAAATGGTATAGAGTGGATTTTTGTTACCAACATTCCAAATGTCTTCACAAATTGTCAAAGCAATTTTTTTGCCTTGGTACTCAACAACCTGAAAGTCAGAAGCGGGCTCAAAATAGCGATATTCGTCAAAGACATCGTAAGTGGGTAACAAAGCCTTATGTTGAACCTGCTTGATTTTTCCATCGGCGAGGAAAAAGGCAGAATTGAATAAATCCTTACCTTCTACGACGGGATTACGGCAAGGTGATCCTACCACGATGGCAATTCCTTTGGCCGCTTTCGCTAATTTTTTGACGGTTTGTTCTGCCGTGGTGATAAAGTCGTCAAATTCTAAAAAATCCCTAGGTGGATAGGCGCAAGTTGCCAATTCGCTGAAACAGATCAAGTCTGCATTTTGCGCTTTTGCCGTTGCAACAGCATCGAGCATTTTGGCTAAATTGCCAGTAAAGTTTCCTACGTGAAAGTTTAATTGAGCAATTGCAATTTTCATAATTTAGATTTTATGGTGGAAGTAAGCTGATTGCACGAGCCAACTTCTTGGATATATAAGTGCCAAAATGGCTAAATCATTGGTAAACAAAAGTAAAGAAATAAAAGCTTCTTTTAACAAGCTTTTGGATGGCGCTTGCCATAGTATATTGAAGTTGTTTGCCTTTAGAACACCAAAGTTAAACAATAAATTCAAAACTTAGTTTGTTTTTTAAACTAAGTCGTTATTTTTTTGTATTTTTTGCAAATATCAGACCATAAATTGAGCGAGTATAAACGGCAATTGGGTAGCTTGTTTTTTTCGTTATGGTGTGCAGGTTGTCAACCTACGTTTTTTTTTTGCTTCTCATTAAATTTTGTAACTTTGTAGGATGAGTAATTTTGTTGTATCTGCACGTAAATACCGTCCGATCCGTTTTGATGATGTCGTTGGGCAATCCCACGTTTCTCAAACGCTGAAAAATGCGCTGCAAAACGATCATTTGGCGCATGCATTTTTATTTTGCGGTCCGAGAGGAGTGGGGAAGACAACCTGTGCGCGGATTCTAGCGAAAGTACTTAATTGTCAAAATCTTACACCGGAGTACGAAGCTTGCGATACTTGTTCTTCTTGCAAAGCATTTAATGAAAATGCTTCCTTCAATATTACCGAATTAGATGCCGCCTCTAATAATAGCGTAGAGCACATTCGAGCGTTAATTGAGCAAGTTCGATTTCAACCACAGCAAGGTAAGTATAAAGTATTCATCATTGATGAGGTACATATGCTTTCCCAACAAGCTTTCAATGCTTTTTTGAAAACTTTGGAAGAGCCACCACCGTATGCTATTTTCATTTTAGCAACGACGGAAAAGCATAAAATTATTCCTACCATTTTATCGCGTTGTCAGATTTTTGATTTTCGACGGATTCAAGTGCCAGATATGGTGCAGCATTTACAAGTTATTTGTACACAAGAACAGATTGCAGCAGAACAAGAAGCGTTGCACATTATCGCTCAAAAAGCAGATGGAGCATTGCGAGATGCTTTGTCGATTTTTGATCGAATTGTTAGTTTCTCGGGAAAAAAGATCAGCTACCAAGATGTCATTGAAAACCTCAACGTATTAGATTACGATTATTTTTTCAAATTTACGGATGCTTTATTGGTAGAAGATATTTCAAAAGTTTTATTAACGTTTGATGAAATTCTGAAGAAAGGATTTGATGCGGATATTTTTATTAATGGTTTGGCGGAGCATTTTCGCAACTTATTGGTTTGTCAAGAAGCTTCAACAATTGCACTTTTAGAATTAAGTGATAGTTTGAAAGAAAGATATTTGTTACAAGCGCAAATAGCAGTTCCTTCTTTTATTTTGACGGCTTTAAACTTAGCCAATACTTGTGATATTGATTATAAAATGGCGAGAAACAAGCGTTTGCACGTAGAAATGGCTTTAATCAAAATGGCTTACATCAATCGAGCAGTGCATTTGTCAAAAGTAGGCATTCCAGCCATGGAAAAAAAAACGCTTGACACAACTGAAGAGTTAAATCCTTCTCCATCAACTAGCCCAATCGTAATGGCTAAAAAGGAGGATAAAACAACTACTCCGCCAGTTCCCGTAATCGCTGAGGAGAAAGCAGTCACAACACCCACCAAAGCAGTCACAACAGAAGTCAAAGAAGAAGCACCAAAAGCAGGATATCAAGGCAATACAAAATTTGATACCCCGAAGTTGATGAATCTTGATCGTCTAGCGCTAGAAGTAGATAAAGATGCTGCTGCCGAACAGCAAGGAGGGGCAGTTTTAACGGCCGAGGAGACGAAAGTTGCTTGGTTGAAATATGCAGAAGGAATCACTTCTCCTTCTGTACGAGGTGTTTTGCAAAAAGCAATGATTGAGATTAAAGAGGATACAATTGTTGTAACGATTGGTAGTAAACTAGCGAAAAGCTCGATTCAGCAAGAATTGGATTTAATGCCCTTTATGCGAAAAGCATTGGGTAAGCATAAGTTGGCGTTAGAGGTTAACATTGATGCGAGTAAAACGCCCGTTGTCGTGGCTCCAGTTAAGAAGAAGTTGTTGACACCAAAAGAACAGTACGAAAAATTGAGAGAAATTAATCCGCTCATTGATACCTTGAAAGAAAGGTTTGATCTTGGTCCTACGAATGGGTAAACATCCAAATGCTATCCGTAAGACAATTTATATTATCTCCAGCGATAAAGATGGAGATAAAAGTAAAAAGAAATCAATTTTTAGAGTTTATAAGAAGAGGCGTTCAAGCCAATACAGCTTTGGTTAGTAAAAGAGAAGAATCAATAAGATTCTTGGAAGGTAAGCACACCAGTAAACTAAAACATAAGATCGACGGAATAGGGAAGTAAGTACAACACCATTTAATGGTAATTCGGATTTGTTTTGGTACAAAAAATAATAGCTTCCAGTTTAAAATAACTTCAACTACTAATTTGATGCGTTGAACCGCTAAGCGTAAAAAAAATCGAAATTATAACATTATGAATAATCAATCTTTGTGGTATTTAGAGAATATTGATGTTACAGGAATGTTCTGTCCTAAAAAAATAGGTCGCGGAGATATGGATCAGCATAGCCATAAAAGCTATAAGAAGGGAGATTATATTTATATGCAGGAAGAATATTCTGATCGTATTTTTTTCTTGACAACTGGTCGGGTAAAGGTCGGTAATTATGGAGAGTCGGGTAAAGAAATTACCAAAACGATTTTGACGAGTGGAGAAGTCTTTGGAGAATTATCGCTCATCGGAGAAGAGAAACGGAGGGACTTTGCCCAAGCAATGGAAGCGACAACAGTGTGTATTCTTACCGTTGAAGAAATGCAGGGATTGATGCGGAACCATAGTTCGCTTAGCTTATTTTTTATGAAAATAATGGGCTCTCGAGTTTTGGAAATGGAACAACGTTTAGAGTCCTTAGTCTTTAAGGATTCTCGGACCCGAATCATCGAGTTCTTACGAGATTTAGCCACTAAAAAAGGACAACGGGTGGGCTATGAAATGCTGGTTCGCCGCTTCATGACGCACCAAGAAATTGCCAACTTAACGGCAACGTCTCGACAGACGGTAACAACGGTGCTCAACGATTTGCGAAATAAAAATATCTTGACCTTTAATCGACGGCGCTTGTTGATTCGAGACATGGAAAAATTGTCTTCGGAGGCTTTGGTTAGCTAAAGAAATACGAAAGCTTATCTCTAGTATTTCTTGCTATAATTTTAGCGATAAGTGTAAATAAGTACTAAGATAAAAGCTAGCAATTGTTAGTTTTGTGTTGTTCCATCTAATTCGCTCATTTTTTAACTTAGACCTGTGTACAAGCTCTTTATCAAACCCATTTTCTTTTTATTCCCTGCGGAAAAAGCACATCACCTTAGTTTATTTTTTTTAAAATTAGTGCTAGCAATTCCTTTGGTTGGCTATTGCTACCGTGCTTTTTTTACGGTTACCGACGAGCGTTTAAAACGTAAGGTCTTTGGATTAGAATTTAGTAATCCAGTTGGTCTGGCAGCCGGTTTTGATAAAGATGGAAAGTGCTACGAAGCGATGTCTAGTCTAGGTTTTGGCTTCGTTGAACTAGGAACGGTTACGCCGAAAGGACAAGCAGGAAACCCTCAGCCGCGCCTATTTCGCTTGCCCGCTGATCAAGGAATTATCAATCGGATGGGTTTCAATAATGAAGGGGTAGATGCCTTGGTCGAACGATTGAAAAAAGCAGGTCCTTCGAAGTTAATTATTGGGGGTAATATTGGCAAAAATAAAGTAACGCCCAACGAATCCGCCGTGGATGACTATACCTATTGTTTTGAAAAATTATTTCCATACGTCGATTACTTTGTCGTGAATGTAAGCTCTCCCAATACGCCCAATCTTAGAGCATTACAAGACAAAGAACCCTTAACAAAATTACTCGCAACTTTACAAGCATTGAATAAGGCAAAAGCTAGTCCCAAACCAATGCTTCTGAAAATTGCTCCTGACCTTACGAACGAGCAATTGGATGATATTTTAGAGATTGTCGATACAACCAAAATTGATGGTATCATTGCCACGAACACTACGATTAGTCGAGCAGACTTACAAACGGATGCGGCGCAAGTAGCGGCTATCGGAGCCGGTGGTTTAAGTGGCAAGCCCGTGGGGCAGCGTTCTACTGAGGTTATTCGTTATCTTAGTACTAAATCCCATGGAAATCTAACCATAATTGGTGTAGGTGGCATTTGTAACGCCGAAGATGCCATTGAAAAATTAAATGCTGGCGCTGCTCTAGTACAAGTTTATTCTGGGTTGGTTTACGAAGGTCCCTCACTCGTTAAAAAAATCAACCAGCAACTCTTACTTACCAAGCGCTAAAAAATTATTAGGTGATGAGCAGATTTTAGTTTCTTAGTAGGCTGAAAATTTGATCTCGTACTTCGTGCCACACGTATTATGGAAAATTGTATTGGCATCCTTTTTGAAAAATGGATGTTGTATAAGTAGCTATTAAAGTAGCGGTTTCTCCCCTCAGTATTCTTCCATTAGGATTTTAGTTTTAGTATCTAGGCAAAGTTAGGATTGTCTATTTAACTCTTGTTCAACCAAGCAAGACAAAGCAAACGCCTATTCAACTGGAAAATATTTTAACCACTTAAATTTACAGACCATGCTACTTTTTGCAATTTTGTACTTGATGTTTGCTTTTAACCTTATAACCGTGATTACAGAGAAAACCACCATCTACTACAAGGATCTTCGATTCTGGTTGATCATTATGTCCCTGATCGTATTAGTATTCTTGACCGTAGAAAGTTATCCATTATGATTTTAAGAATTAGGTCAACGACCATTTTCCAGTAGATCATTTTTTTCGTATTTCTCCCTTTTACTTTTAATCGTAATTCAACCTTTTAGTTTCTTCTAAATCTATTTGCTAATACTGCTCGCGCAAGGACTAGCTCGTCCGCTATTATCGTGAATAGAAGCTCCGTTTAGCTGTAGTCGGACGAAATGAAACCCTAAATTTGAAACTTTACGATCAATGAGTAATTAACTTAAGCCAATCTAGTTTTGCTACTTGGTGCCATTCGCTAATATTTATCCCATTCAAAATTAAACTTTCTGCTTTTTATTGGCGTAAAGCCACTAGAATTTTCCCTTTCACAGCTTTCTAAAAATTTAAACCTGCGCTAAGTTTATTTTTATCCTACAAAAAGGTTAATTTCCCTGCGCATTTTTCTTGTGCTAGAAATTTTATCTACAATGAGCTTTATTCAACGCTGGTTTGGTTCTGGAAAGAATAAATTGGAACAACCCAACATTAGTTTTGGTCGTTACAGTGATGCTTACAAAGAAACGGAGCAGTACGAATCCTGGGACGAGTCTTTGGCTAAATTTGATAAAGAAAAATATTTAGAAGCTTATAAAGCCTTTTTTGTCTATCTCAGAGATGATGAAGAGGAGAATGTCAAATGGTGGGAAGAAAAAGATGGACTCCGATTTGAAATCTACCAAGGTTCCCGTAAAATTGTGGGTTTTGCCAATGATTATAAAGTAAGAGTCGAAGCCAAGATCGCGCGGGCTTCCAAATTGAAACGAGATTTTCTGCGCCGGTTGATGGAACATAATTATAACCTACGGTACAGCCGTTTCGCTTTAGATCACGACAATAATATTACGATTACTTTTGATAGTTTTGTTTTGGATGGTTCACCGTACAAGTTGTACTACGCGATCAAAGAACTCGCTATTAATGCGGATAAGCAAGATGATTTGCTTTTAGATGAATTTGGAATTCTAGCGCCGATCGAAACGGGACACTTGAGTGAATTACCCGAAGTAGAGAAGCATACCAAGTATAATTTCATTATCCAAGAAATTCAAAAAACTTTTGATTGTATTGATCACGGTAAGTTAGATACGGAACGCTATCCGGGAGCGGTTGCATACCTATTGCTACATTTGAGCTATAAATTAGATTACCTCGTGAAGCCCGAAGGTTACCTGATGGAAAGCTTGGAAAGAATCCACCGCTTATATTTTGCCAAAAAGAAAGAAGGGACGAAAGAGAAAAACGAAGTGTTGCGGCAAGAACTACAAAAATTATTAGAACGACCCAAAGCTGACTATTTTAAAGAAATGTATCGCGTCACTGCGACGTTCGGAATTACTACGCCGGTCAACCACGATCGCTTGGCAGGATTTATCAACGGAGAGTTGGGGAACATGAATTGGTATTTGGAAGAAGCCTACGAAGAAATTGCACTTGCGGTACCAGGATATATCGTTGGGTATTGTTTATTTAACTATGCTGTTCCAAAACCTGACAAAGCCTATTTACACTTCTTTTATCAAGTGACGGAAGCGTCTTATTTTAGAGACTTAGGTTTTCGACCTAGTTATTACGATGCGGAGAAGCAAGTTTTTAATCAAAAAGCTATTCGCCGCCGCGTATTTGAGATTGCCGAAGAGAATAAAACGCGTTTTCCACATTTGAATCCTAACTTTGGGCATTTAAATTTCTCAAGTATGTCAATGTTTGGCAAGTCTTACCTAGAGATGATTCAAAATCTCAACTTAACCCGCATAGACTAAGCTGATGGAAAAATTAATAGCCGCCTATAAAGAATTAATTGTGCAGATTGCTACCCCTTATAGTACGGGGACGGGATTCTATTTGAGTGATTTAGATATTATTGTTACCAATGAACACATTGTACGAGACAATCGAGAATTGGTTGTTCAAGGTATTTTATTTGAAAAACAACTTGCCCGAGTCATTTTTGTAGACGAAAAATTTGATCTGGCTTTTCTTAAAGCGACTCACCACGGTGAAACGAACCACGTTATTCGTTTAGATCACGAACTGACTTTCGAAACAGGAGATTCTGTTGCCGCTTTGGGGCAGCATTTTGGGAGAGAATACGTAATTAATGAAGGTAAAATTGTAGAAGCACACGATTTACAATATGGGTTGGACTACATTCTCCACGATGCGTTGCTAAGTCCGGGGAATAGCGGTGGTCCGCTTTTAAATGCACAGGGAAAGGTGATTGGGATTAATACTTTCTTTGAAGATACTGCGGGCAGCAGTGGTGTTTCTTTGCCCATTAGCTATTTGCGAGAAATTTTAGAAGCTTTTGTTGCGGCGGAGCAAGAAGAAGGCCTGCGTTGTCCGAGCTGTGAAACCTTAGTCTTTGCTTCACAGCTAACGGGTAATAAATGTGTAGCTTGTGCTAAAAAAATAAGACTACCTTCTGCGGTTCCACTCTTTGAACCATTAGGCGTTTCCAAAACGATCGAAGAATTATTGCAGAAAATAGGATACGATGTACCACTTTCTAGAATTGGTCCGAGTAATTGGGAAGTAAAAGAAGGAAGTGCTACCGTTAATATTTACTACCACGAAAAAACTGGCTTGATTATTGGGGATGCGTATTTATGTTCACTACCTGAACAAGACTCAAATCCCCTCTATGAGTACCTGTTAAAACAAAATTACGAAATTGAAGGCTTGACCTTGAGTATCAAAGGGCAGGATATTGTCTTATCCTTACTAATTTATGACCGTTATCTAAACATGGATACGGGTATGAGAATGATTCGCCGATTTTTGGAGAAAGCGGATTATTTTGACAATATCTTGGTCGAAAATTATGGTGCGACTTGGCGAAATTAAATTATTGCATCGAAGCGTAACATCTGTAAATTGTTTTGTAATTTTATATTTAACAAAATCATTGTACTTTTTTTACAGATATGTCGTTTTGGCTTTGTCTTTTGCTTACTTAGTGATTGCTAAGAATGTTTCATAACAAGGTAGGCAAAGAGAAGGCAAAATAATTGCTCAACGGATCAAATAGTGTACTTTTTTTAGAAAAAAATGACTTTCCCGTTGAACAAATTAGATTGATTTTTCAGAAATATATCATAACGATATTCGTTAAGGCTATAATATGATCAGAAAAACACGGCAAATAGGCCGTACTTTAACACTTTATCGATCTATTTTCCTGCGATTTAATCCAAATTTATTTATATTTACGTCTTTAGATAGTCTTACGCATTATAGGAATGAGTCCCGTGTATTAGAGCTAATTTTCTTTTTAAAGACCGTAAAATACTTATTCATGAAAAGATTTAAACAATTTTTAGTAGTCTGCTTTGTCTTTCTGGGGGCGATTACTCTCAACGCACAGGATATTCACTTCTCTCAATTTTATATGTCACCGTTGAATTTGAATCCAGCGATGACGGGAGTAATGAACTGTAATGTTCGTTTAGTCGCCAACTATCGTAATCAGTGGGCGAGTGTATTAAAGGGCAATGCCTACAATACTTACTCTGTTTCTTATGATCAAAAAATTCCAGTAGGAAGGTCTGATTATTTTGGGATTGGTGGTAGTTTTTGGGGGGATAAAGCGGGAGAGTCTTCTTTTGCTACCTTACAAGGAAGACTATCTTTAGCCTATAGTAAAAAAATGGGCGGTGGTCGAAAATATGGAAATTATTTAGTAGTGGGAGCAGAAGTTGGTGGTTCACAACGAAGCATTGATTTCTTGGCTTTACGTTGGGGAACTCAGCACGATGGTGCGGGTGGTTTCTGTGAAACTTGTCCAACTTTAGAAGATCAATTCAATCAAGACAATCTTATTTTTGCAGATGTGGGAGCTGGTTTATTATGGTTCTCTGTATTCAAAGGAGGTAATTTCTACGTCGGTGGTGCTTATACGCACTTAAATCGAGCAAACGTATCTTTTAACGACGAAGAATTTGAGCCTTTATACAGCAAATTTACACTTCACTCTGGTGGGGAGTTCATGATTTCAGATCGAATAGGTTTGGTTCCTGGTATTGTTACTTTAATTCAAGGACCTTCTTTTGAGTTGAATACGGGTACAAGTTTGAAATTCTTACTAGGGAATACCCGATTGACTCATCAAGCGTTCCAGATTGGTGCTTGGTTCCGATTGGCGAATCACTTTGAGGAGAGTACAACGGCAGATGCTTTGATTTTATCAACGAGATTTGATTACAATACTTTCTCTCTAGGATTCAGTTACGATATCAACGTATCTAGTCTTAGTGCAGCGTCGAACAATAATGGTGCATTTGAATTCGCATTAACGTACAAAATCTGTGGTCCAGAAAGAAGAGGCGTTTACTGCCCAGACTTTTAAGATTTACAGTAATTCATAAATAGTATAAGAGATACTATCTACATGCCCTGTTTGTTTCCAGCAAAGAAATAAACAGGGCATATTTATTGATATAAAAGGATTAAGTAATCCTAAATAATTCTTGGAATTGCTTTAAGTATTAGTACAAATTAACGGACTTATTAACTTGCACCTTAGGAATCATGAGTTTTTATCTTAATATTTTGCAATAGGGTGTCAAAATTAGTACCTTGCTTGACTAATGTACTGAATTGTACAAAGAAGAAAGCCGATTTTAAGGTAAATCATTATCCCAAGCGTTAATTGCGGAAAAGTATGCAATAATATATAGTATACACACGTCATTTTTTGCAGAAGGATAAACCCTTAAATTTATCAAAGAATATTCATTCTATTTGGAAATAGAAATCGAGGAGCGTAGCTTCAAAATTTTAACGAACCACGATTGAATTTCAGGCTGTGCTTTATGCTGATTATGGAAAGAAGTTGTTTTAAAATCCCCTTTGATAACATTATTTAAATTTTAAAATAACGTCTGTAAAAAAATTAAAAAAATGTTTGGTAATAAAAAGAAAGAAGTCACTCAAAAAAATAGTTCTCTCCCAATGGCGAATTCTAACTCTCTGAATAGCTTGGTGAAAGGAACAGTTGTAGAAGGAACGGTTAAGTCAGAAAATGACTTTCGAGTTGATGGTACGATTAAAGGTTCCTTAACTTGTGGTTCTAAAGTGATTATTGGTCCTTCCGGCTTTGTTGATGGCGAAATTCACTGTCAGAATGCTGTAATCGAAGGTCGTTTTGAAGGAATTATGAACGTGAAAGAGTTATTAAACATCAGAGAAACTGCCGAAGTAACGGGTGATATCAATACGAATAAATTAATTGTACAGTCTGGCGCTATTTTTAATGTAGCTTGCAAAATGGGCTCTCATCAAAGTAACGGATCTGCTGGAAATGTAAAAGAAGCAAAATCTATTGTCAAAGAAGCCCAACACGCAGGAGCCAAGAAATAAAAAAAAGGCAGTTCATAATTATATGAAATACTCTGGTATGGCTTTCCAAATGGGAGCAATCATACTGGCAGGTACACTCCTTGGGAAAAAACTAGATAGTTATCTTGCCGCTGAGATTCCTTACCTAACCATTGTATTCGCCTTACTCTCTATTTTTGCTGCCCTTTACATTAGCCTAAAGGATTTAATTAAGAAAAATTAATGAGTACTGCCCGATTTTTTACCCAATTAAGTATTATCTCTCTCATCGTAGCTGCAATCCTTTTCGGATTGCACACCTTACCCAAAATTGGTGTCCATCAACTTTTTTCTTGGACGAGCTTAGGGCTTTTTGTTGTACTGAGTATCGTCATGTACTTTACTGGAAAATATGCGGCCTTGAGCGACAACAAAAATGATTTCACCCTACTGATGATGGGATTTATCATTGGTAAACTCATACTCTGTGGAATGATTATCTTGGGATATAATAGTGTTTTTGAACCAAGTTCTAACCTATTCTTAATTCCCTTTTTAGTAGTTTATTTATTTTTTACTCCTTACGAACTTTACTTTTTAATTAAGTTGGGACGACTGGAAAAACAGCAAACGCATGGATGATTATAAATTTAAGGTTAATGAAGAATTTGACGTTCAACTATCAACTGACGCCATTGCTGATCTTGATTTGATTGAGCTTAGCGACGGTAGTTATCACTTGATTCAAGAGGAAAAGGTTTATCGTATCGAACTTGTAGAAGCGGACTATACCAATAAGTTTATGGTGATCAAAGTAAATGGTACACCACAACGTATTGAAATCGAAGATCAATATGATCAGTTGATTCAAAAGTTAGGACTTTCCGTCAATGCTTCACAAAAAGTAAATGATATCAAAGCCCCAATGCCTGGATTGGTTTTGGATATAGCCGTGACGGTTGGGCAAGAAGTAAAAAAAGGAGATGGTCTAATCGTACTCGAAGCCATGAAAATGGAAAATATGATTAAATCTCCCGGAGAAGGAAAAGTTAAAGCGATTCTCATTGATCAAGGTGCTGCCGTGGATAAAGGACAGGTACTGATTGAGATGGAATAAATATTATTTTAATAAAGCCTCCCCGAGCGGCCTTAGGAATCAAGCATTCCTAAGGCCGCTTTTTTGTTAATTTTTTACTTTTCTGCATTTTATCTAGGATCAACATAGCTGGTAGATTACCGAATGGTGTCTAAGTAAGAAGATCGTTTAAGGCGTATACCATCTGATCTTAGGACTTAAATGCCTCATTTGATAAAAAAGAATAAAAAAATATAATCGCTCAGGCAACCTTTCGCTGAAATTGGGATATAGGAAGTATCAGACATAAATTATTTAAAAAAATTAAAAAATTAACGACGATGAAATCATTAAAATTTTTATCCCTAGCCTTTGCTCTTGTATTTGCACTTGCTTCTTGTAATAAAGAAGATGCGGAAGTAGTCATTGAAAAAACACCTGTAGTGAATCCAGAAGTAGTTGAGGATGCTCCAATCTTAGCTTTAAACATGACGAGCTTTACCGTCGACGATGCTGAAATTGCCATTTCTTTAAATGCTGATGGTACGCTATTGGATTATTCACTTTCCTTAGGTTCGGAAGGGATTAACGTAGGAGGTGCTTTATTTGGAACGGTTTGGACACCTGAAAATGGTAGTACGACTTTGGAAGAAGGAGATTATGCTGCAGAGTTCAGTTTAACGCTTTCCCAAGAGGGACTTGATGAAATAGAGGAATGGACTAATAATGGCTCAGACCCTAACAATGCACCTGATATTTCGGATGATGTAGTAGGGTATGTAATTAACAATATCACAATTAGTGTTTCTAACGTAACAGCTACTGATGCAGATGTAACTCTCAGTGGAACGATGAAAGATCTAGATGGTAACGAAGTCGCTGTATCAGGTACATTCAATGCAATGATTACAATGTAACCGAAGGGAGTATCAATTACATAAATAAAGCTACCCACTTGGCATCTTGTCAAGTGGGATTTTAAAGTTTCTTGTAAAATGAAAATCATCAACTTGTCTATTTTTAATAAGAAGTCAAAGAGTATCTCCGAAATCGTCGAGGGCTGCCAGCAAAATGATGCCAGTTGTCAGGAGTTACTTTTTAAAACTTATGCTCCCAAGTTGCTGACGCTTTGTAGGCGTTATGAGCAATCGTCTTTTGGTGCACAGGATATTTTGCAAGAGAGTTTCATCGCCATTTTTAAAAATATAAAACAATACGATTCGACTAAAGCTACCGTGGAAACTTGGATGAAAAAAATAGCCGTCAATACCGCGCTAAAAGTTTTACGAAAAAGAAAAATTCGATTTGTTGAGATGGAAGAAGAATACATCAATATCAAAGAAGATGTGTTAGCGGAGGACGTCGAACAAATATCAGAAGAATACATTCTAGAAGTACTTAAAACTTTACCGCTGGGATATCGTACCGTGTTTAACCTGTACGTTATTGACGGCGTTTCTCATCGAGAGATTGCGGAAGCTTTGTCGATCAGCGAATCTACTTCAAAGTCTCAATTGTCAAAGGCTAAGAAAATGATTCGTACGCAATTGAAAATTAAAACTAATAATAAAAAATCGGGATACCCGAGTTAATTAATGTTTGGTATGGAAAATAAAGATTTACATAAAATCATTGAAGAAAGAATAAATGACTATGCTTCTCCGCTAGATGTAGATGTTGCATGGTCTGCTTTTGGGGAACGAAAACAACGCGAGAAGGATCGTCGTAAACGTTGTTTTTTGTTGCTGTTATTTCTATTTCTTTTGTTTGGAACTTGTGCTGTTTTTTACTTTGGAACGGATCAAGTCACAGGGGGAAAAACAAGCGCATTTGCAATGGAAAAGGAATCAGGAATCATTCCGCTAGAAAGGGAAGAAAAGCAGATAACACATCAGGGAACTACGGATTCACAGTTGTCTATAATTGATAAAGCTGAAAGTACTTCTCCTTTGACCAAAAGGGAAAGAAAGTCCGAAGTTGAGTTAGCTTCTTCACGCGTAACTGAGTTGAAAAAATTAAAAAAATTAGAAGAAAATTTTTATGAGCAGCAAGCTGAAACTAGTGTGCTAAGTACAAAACGTGAAGAAGGAAATAAGGAAGTTGCTAATAGCGAAACGGTTACAGAAAACGAAAAAAGCACTAAAATAACTAAGGAGGTAAAAAGTACGCTGAGCGAAGTAGCCTCAATAAATAGTAAGACGACAGCCAATACTTCCTCAAGCAAGGAAGCGCAACAAAAATTTATTATTCCTTTTGTCGCACAGCGTTCGTTAGAATTATTGGAGAAAAGAACTCCAAGACAAAAGCTATATTTCCGTCAACTGACAAAGCCACCATCTACGGTTCGGACCTCTCGGAAATTAGAGACTTACGTTTTAGGAGGACTCTATCGAAGTCAACAAAAATTTAGTGCAACGAAGTCAGAAGCGGAAGCCTATCAAGAACGGCGATCAAATAGCGAAACGAATTTGGAAACTTACGCCCTAGAATTAGGGATCAATTACTACCTCGCAAAACGATCGTTCATTGGATTTGGTATTCATTATGCGCAATGGTATGATCGTTTGGATATTCAATACGATCGAGAGAGAGTTTATGAATTTGAAAATGTAGTCGTCAAAACCATCAAGCGACAACCACAAGGTACCATTGATGAAATATACGGAGATACTACAATCGTAGGTGTAGAAACAGTACTGGCGAAATATTATAACACGTACACTACCATCAGTGGAAGCTTGGTTTTTGGGCATTACTTTTTGCAGAAAAATAGATTTTCGCTGGGTTTGTCAGGAGGTTTGAATTATAATTTCCAGGCTGAAACGAAAGGGAAAATTGCGGGAGGAACTGGAGAAGAAATGGTTATAAATAACGACAACTATCGTGCTGCCTTTGGCTTAGGTGTAGCGATGAATATACATTTAGATTATAAAATAAATGCTCGATTACACTTGGAAGTAAGACCAGGAGCCAACTATTGGTTGTCTTCGATCACCAAAGACAATGATCGTCTACAGGCTCACTTGTATCAATTTGGTTTAATGATGGGATTGAAATATCGCTTCTAATTACTTCAATAAAAAAAAACAAGCGATCCAACTAATTGGATCGCTTGACAATGTTTAAAACCATATAAAAATAAGGGTATTATAATGAGCTTCGTAAAAGCTATTCGGTCTCCTTTAAGATTTTATGTGTTTTAGTTCCATGCTTTCCTGCAATAAAGAGTTCATACAATCCACTAGGAAGATGCTCTAAAGAAAAGGTTTCTGTTATTCTATCTGCGGATACTTGAACCGTTCTTTCTTCTATGATTTGTCCTAGTCCGTTTACTAGTTTTAAATCTAGTACCTTATCTTTTGATGCTTTTATTTCTACAGAAAAATTATCAACCGTTGGATTTGGAAAAATGCGGACTAATGCTGATGTTAAATCTGCACAATCGGCAAAAGTAATTTCAGAGAAACTACTCTTTCCATCAAAATCAATCTGCTTTAAGCGATACACTTTATAATCGGAAGGTTCTTCCATGCGGTAATTGTAAAAATTTGTTTCCGTAGAAGTTCCAAAACCTTGGAGCGTGCCGACTAAGTTCCAATCTTTTCCATCACGGGAAGCTTCCAACTCAAATTTTTCGTTGTTTGTTTCAGAAGCAGTTGCCCAAGATAATAGAGCAGTATTACCCTGACATTCCGCTTTGAAAAAGCTCAACTCAATTGGTAGCGGCGCTTGAGAAGGACTACCTAAAGTCCAAATAGAAAATCCATCTACACCAGATTTTTCTACCCAATTATCGGTTGTGTTTCTACTGTCAAAACCCTCTCTAGACCAAGTTGTTCCACCATCTGTACTGCGGTAAAGTTCCAATTCGGATTCCTCCAACCCATTGAGTTCGCTATCAAGATAAGCAAACCGAATGGTTGCGTTAAGCCCCGTATTATTAGTTGCACTGATATCATAGTATCGATCAATACCGTAACCACTATTCGGACCCGTTGGCGTTAAGTGTCCTCTCGCAATCGTGGTGTTTCCTAGGTTTGCATCGGAAGAAATCGTCATCCCTAAATTACCTGGATTGACTGCACTGGGCGCATCCAAATCACCAGCCGCATTGGCAGTTCCTCCGATGGAACCGATAATGCTTTGTCCCATTGCTTCGGAAACAATTGATCCATTTGTTCCAAAGCTTAAAAGATTTCCATTGAGATCTAACTGACCGGAACTAAAGGTTAAGGTATTATTTACGGTGATGTTTTGATCCAATACAACCGGTTGTGTAGTTTGTATTTCCAACTTGTGGAAATTGATTGGACTAGCACCACCAATACTAACATTTGCTGGAAAAGACGCTGAGATAACTGCAACGTTTGATGCTGATCCGGGAACTAATGTTCCATTGTTAACCACTTTCATTTCTTTACAGACCAAATGAATGTCACCATTCAGGATCATTTGGGCATTCGTACCGATTTCTATATTGCCCTGAGCAAAACTAAAAGCACTACAAAAAATGAAAAGTGGAAATGTAAAAATTAATTTTTTCATGGGCTTTATTTTTTCTTTTGAGTGGAAATTAATGAGGCTTTTGCACTGGTTGTAGTACTTTTGGTCGTTCCTTGCTTTTTAGCTAAACTAGAGAGTTGCATCGATTGCTGTGCGAGTTTCGCATTTGCTTGCTCCAATTTTTCATTTAACTCCTTTACCGCTTCTACTAACACAGGAACTAGATTTGCATATTCTACCGAATAGTATCCATTATTATCTTGATTAACGACTTCGGGTAAAATGGGTTGTAAGTCTTGTGCAATAAATCCAATCTCTCGACCTTGGGTAAAGTTCTTTTCAGGAAATTCAGTATGTCTCCAATCAAAACTTACTCCTTTGATTCGCAATACCTTGTCCAAAGCATTTTCTAAAGGTTGAACCGCTTTTTTAAATCGTCGATCAGAGCTATTGGTATAAGGACTCGTTCCAGCAACAGTACCATTCACATCTAAGGTGTATACGGGACTAGCATTTCGGATTCCAACTTTTCCATCTTTTGAAATAACGATATCTTGTGCTGCGGTTGGAGGTGTACCTACCTTAACAATAAATCTCATGTCCCAACCACTTGGCGAATTATAGACGTTACTGTAATAATTTCCACCCGTGTGAAGGTTATCCGTATTACCTGTGTGCCTCATGCTGGAAGATAAGCCATGAAAACGAACGGTATATTGACTACCTGCAACCAGTGTAATATTTAAGGTAGAAAGATCAAAAACGATGGGTGAATTATTGGTGTTGTTGTAGCTAAATGAAGTAGAGCCCAGTGCTGCTCCTCCCGTACCGTTGCCGCTGTAGACTGTAATGGTTCCACTACAAGAATGAAGTCCATTTGGATTAACTGTAAAGCTATTAAAAAGTCCTCCTACGGTAGCTGTAAAAGATTGATAAACGGAACTACTTCCGTACATTCCAGTATTGGAAGAAGTAACGGATGCCGCAGTAGCTTGCTGTGCAGCGATAGGATCTGTACGGACGTGAAAAATACCCGCTGGAGTGGTACCAATTCCCAGTTCACCGTCACTGGTTAAGACCATGGATTCATTGCCATCAGTATCAAAACGAATGGTGTTTTCATTGGCAGATTCTTCTACTTGGATTTTGGTGTCTCCATCATCATCAGAAACAAGAGTCGCTTCGCCGCTATTTAATTCTGCCCACGCACTAGATTCGTAGTACCAAAAAGAATTTGTAGTGACATCAAAAACTAAAAGCCCGTTTGCTGGACTTGAAATTTGTCCTCGTTTTGTAGAGTTCATTCTAGGTACTAAAAATCCTTGTTCGTCGGATTGTAGATCTAAGATGGCTGAATCATCGGCAATCGCGCCAGATTTGTTAATAGAAATATTTTGAGCGGTAATGTTGCCTATAAATAATAGGGATAGTAAGCTTACAAGAAGCTTGTTTTTAAATTGTCTCATAATTTGAACGTATGGTTTAATAGATTTAGAAAATGACAACTTGTGCCGTAAATGTTATACTGGCATAAAGTCAAAATCGGCTCCATGTTACTATACTTATGTTGCAAAAGACTATAAAAACAAGTCTAATCAGGTCATTTTATTGTTTTTTTGTGCTATTCACAATAAAATCCTTTGGTCGCATACCAAATTGGTCTTTGAAGCACTTGAAAAAATAATTGGGATTATTAAAACCTACCATGTAGGCAATCTCAGAAGCATTGCCCGCAGATTGCTCTAATAACTGTTTAGCACGGTCCAAGCGAATCGTTCGGATGAAGACGGCGGGACTTTGATTGGTGATGGCTTTTAATTTTCGATAAAACTGAGAACGACTGAAGCCTATTTTACGACTTAACTCATCCACACCGAAATTAGGATTGCTAATATTCTCTTCTACAATTTTTAGGAGTTCGACTAAAAATTGATCTTCTTTAGATGTTACTTTAATTTCAGAAGATTTAACGACTAACTTCTCTGAGAAGAGTATCCGCAATTTTCGACGCTGCGTAATTAAGTTTTTAATTTTTGTGAAAAGGATGGCTTGATTGAAAGGCTTAGCAATGTAATCATCAGCACCAGCTGTCAACCCTACTTGAATATTTTCGACTGCTGCTTTCGCTGTCAATAGAATAATCGGAATATGACTCGTTCGATGGTCTGCTTTAATCGTTTTACAAAATTCAAAACCGTCCATTCCAGGCATCATTACGTCGCTGAGAATCAATTCAGGAATGTATTTAAATGCTTTTTCTAAACCAGTTGTTCCGGATTGAGCTGTAATAATCTGATATTCCTGCTTCAATTGTTCTTCCAAATAGCTTAACAGGTCCGTATTATCTTCTAACAATAAAATCAAAGGGCGACTATCTTCGGCTTTTGGAGTGAACGTGCTGGGCTGATAGTAATTTTCACCTAGCAAATTTATTTTTTGTGTTTGCCAATCGTCGCGTGCTATAATTTCGTGGTTGGACAAGTGTGCTTTGTTCAGGAGGAAATTTAAAATAAAATTAGTTTTTACTCCCAAATCACTTTCTACCCGAATCGTTCCACGGTGTAAATCTACCATTTCTTTAACCAAAGACAAGCCGATTCCCGTTCCATCATATTTGCGTGTATCTCGATCATTTGATTGATAAAAGCGATCGAAAATATGAGGTTGCTGTGCTGCGGCAATACCAATTCCAGAGTCTTGTATTTGAAGTTGGACCTTTCCGTTTTGTATCGTGATCAAAACGTTTATGGTATCGTTTTCTTCCGTAAACTTGAAGGCGTTGTAAAGCAAATTCAAAAGAATCGTTTCCATTTTGCTAGGATCAAAATATAGTAGGATGGATTTTTCTGTGCTAAAAAAACTCAATTCCTTTTTTTGTGCTACTGCAATTGACTTAAACGATTCAACAATATTGACGGTAAAATCAACGAAGTCTAGTTCTTTGGCTTGCAATTGAAAATTACCCTCTTCGAATTTCGACAAATCAGTCATTTGATTGATGAGTCGTTCTAATCTTTCCCCGTTTCGAAGCATTCGATCTAATTCGCTACTCGGAATATTGATGCGCCCATTTTCGGATTTTGTGGAACTATGAATTTGTCGAAGTGGATTAATCAATAAGGTCAACGGTGTTCGCAACTCGTGCGAAATATTCGTCATAAAGCGCGTTTTATTCGCGTTCAGCTTTTCCAATTGTTTTGTTTCCTTTGCCTTAAACTTCAATCGACTTTGAAACCAAAGAAAAGCGAGGAGACTAAAAAGTAGTAAAATACCTATAAGAGAAGCGGTGCGATATTGTTGTTGGTTAATGATTAAAGCTTGTCGAGCGAGTTGTTCTTTTTGGATATTTGTTTTGTACTTGGTTTCCATTTGCGCTAAGGCAACGGCTTTTTCCTGATTCACAATGGAATCTCTCAAGCTTTCTACTCGGCTTAAATAAGCATAGGCTTTAGGAAAATCTTTGATGTTGGAATACGCATCTGCAAGATTTTTATAGCTATCGGATATAGAAAATATATCATCTTTGGTCAGGGCAATTTGCAAAGTCTTTTCGCCATAAAAAATACTCTTTTGTTCTTGTCCCCATTTAGCATACAACGTAGCCAGCTCATTGTAAGAGTATAACATACTCATCGTATCTTTATTAGCTTCTTTTACGGCTAAGGACGAAAGTAAAAACTGCTCTCCTTTTTCATATTCATCAATGTAGACCAGCATTCCCCCTAAGGAAGTTTCAATTTTGGCTTTAATGGAAGAGGAGAGGATTTCTACATAAGGGCTTTTTAATAGTTTTCTCATACAGGCGATCCCTTGATGAGGATCATCTTCTGCTTTCCCAACTTTATAAGAGTTTCCTATCCCATAAATAGCCTGAGCTTGCATGAGGAGATCACCTTCTTTTTCAAAATAAGCCAAGGCAATATTATAATGAGTAACCGCCTTATCTACATCGTGTTGTAACCGATGGAAATTCCCTAGTTCGAAGTGAATATTTGCGGTTGTTGCGGGAATATTACCTGCTTTCTCAGCGCGTTGCAAAGCTTCCATTAATAATTCAAAGCTTACTTGCGTCTTTCCTGACATCGTATACCGGTAAGCTTTATCCGTCAAAATATTTAAGGCTAAGGGGAGATCGTTTAACTCATTGGCGTAACGAATGGCTTCATCGAAATAGGGAAGTGCTTGCTCTAATTTTGCATTTCTCCCGAAATGGATGCCTAGTTTATGATTTGCTTTTGCTAAAGCCTTAAGATAACCAATCGCTTTTGCTTTAGTGATTGCTTGTTGGTAAAATTCAACTTTGTCCGTTTCTTGGTTTTGTAAATTACCAATTGCTAGGAGTTGATCAACGTAATCTATTCCCTTTTTTTGGTCTAAATTTCGGATAAGACTATCCACATTGGACGCTTCTTGAGCGATAGTAACGGCACTTTGAAATTGAAAAAGTAAGGTCAGCAGTATAGCGTTTAACGTTATTGCTTTTAACTTCGAGTTCTTGTTTAGCATCTTCGGTGTTAGTTGGAGTTGGATCTAAGTCACCAAAATACGCATAGTTTTTATTTTTAATATGTTTTTAACAATAAATATGCTCAAAAGTTATATTTTAAAATAACTTTATTATTTCAAAATACTTTCATCAGTAAAGTAGCGAGATGTTGATAAGGGCCAAGCCAAAATTAAATTATGGTATTGGTTGATAAAAAATGCCCATTAGGTCGCTCAACGATGACCTAATGGGCAGATTTATGGATTGATTTAAAATGGAGTGTAGAAAAAGTATTTACCCTAATTCAAATAATTTTCTTCAAAAAATGCTCGGTATTCCGTAATGTCTTTGGCTTTGAGTACTTCTCGGTAGTTAAACTGAGTGATTACAAAAAGCTCATATTCTGTTCTACTAGCCATGAAGTCTTTACTATTCCCTTTGATACCTTGGAAATAATTCATGGCGGCTTCCTTATTCTTAAATCTACGAATGACAAGCACTGGGGTTTTTGCCTCTCGATCTAGGTAAATATTAGAAATACGGAGTTTAGCGAGCTTATTATACTTCCGGTTATAGTCGGATACTGAAATTTTAGCAGGAGATAATTTCTTATCATCTTTTAAAAGGACAAGCGCATAATGTACTTTATTGTCTTGAACCTTGTACTTGCCACCATTCTTCTTATCCTTCTTATTTTTACCCGCACGTACATTAGGTCTTTCTCCTAAGAGGCGTAGAATTTCATTGGCTCGTTTTTGTTCGGCGGTTTCAGGATACTTTGCTACGACTTCCTTCAATGATTTGATGTAATCTTCTTTACCCTTGATATTACCCAAGCACATTGCATTCAGTAAGGCAAACTTTGCGTTGAAAACGTTATTAGGCCCAAAAAGCTGATCGGCTTGGGTGACTTTTTCGTAAGCCGTTTTAAATTTACCTTCTTGGAAGTTGTAAAAGGTTTCGTTGTAATACAAAATTAACTTACGTTCCTCTTCTTTACTAGCCGCTAAGAAATTGGGATCTTGCAAAACACGCGCGTAAGTTGTATTGGGATACTTCTTAATGATTTTGGCATAATAAGCTTTGGCAGCACTGGTTTGATTCAGATCGGTATGAGCTAAATAAAGATAATACCAAGCATCAAGTTCATTCTTTGTATTTGGGTATTTTTTTAATAACCTTTCTAAGGTTTCAACGGCTTTTTCGTTTTTGCTTAGTTTTTCGCGGTACAAACGACCCAGTGCAAAAAGCGCCGCTTCAATTTTTTGATTGGCTACTTCTTTATCGGCGGGTGTATTAGGAACATCCTTGAGTAAGTCCGCGACTTCTTTGTCGCTTAATTCTTGCAAGGCGACTTTTTCTGGATCTTCCTCTTCTACACCAAAGTTGGCTAAACCTGATCGGTTGGATCGTCGCCAATTATCTTCCAAGTTTCTTTTTCCCCAGAGGCGTTCGAAATCTTTTCCCCCTTTCCTCAAGGCTCGTTCGTTGTAAGCAAAGAAAGTACTCGGGCTCGTTCTTCCTCTCAGTGGAGAAGTACTAGAAGCTCTATTTCGACCACCGCTCTTTTTGTATTTATCGTATTTGCCGGGACCTTTAGTAGAGGCAAGCTTGTCTTTTTCTTGTTGTTGTTTCAAGTTCAATGCGAGTAAACGCTTTTCATCATCAGTCATGGCGCTAATCCTCAGCAAGCTATCTTGCAATTTGATGATGGATAAATTTCTTGCAATATCTGAAAGGTTATTACCATAAATAGAAATTTGATCGTAGCGTTCATCCGTTTTATCCATGACGAGTAGGGTACTATCGTAATAGTTCTTTGCTTCGACGTATTGTTCCGTATCAAAATACAACTCTGCGAGTTGCAAGTAAGACTCTGTTTTTTGTGCACTATTTTTTTTGCTATAGGTCAGCGACAACTTCAAATTATCGATCGCTTCTTGTTTATCCTTTCCTTTCAAAGAAATCTCTGCTAAAGCGTAATAAATCTGATCTTTGTAATCCTCATTTTTGATGTCTTTCAACATTTTCTTGAGAGAAGATTTTGCTTCTTCCGCGGTAGCTTGCCCGTTGACGTAAGCATTTTGAGCTAGATTAAGTTTAGAGCTAAACTCCATTTCGTAATCCGTACTGTATTTTAAAGCCAGATCAAAATACTCCAAAGCGACATCTCCACGACCTTCATTTTGATTGATCTGAGCGATAATATAAGCGTAGCGCGCTTTATTGGTTTTTTCTTTTGCCAATTCAAGTGCCTGCTTTAGCGGTTCTAGCGCCTCAGTATAATTTTTTTGTTTGAGGTAAAAATGCGCCTGTACAGCCGCCATTTCTCTTCGAATATATTTGAACGTCTTTGGATCTTGGTCCATTGCCGTCAAAATATTTTGCGCTTGCTCGTACGCTTGTCTTTCGATGTGATTTCTAGCCAACCAAAGCATCGCTTCTTGGTAGGCGGGGCGGTGCTTTAAGAAATACTTATCGGGCTTTTCTCCATTTTCATCTTTTTTAGCATCGGCTGCTGCTTCTGCTTCTTTTTCTTTTCTTTTTGTTTCTTCAACGATTTTAGCCTCTGCTTTTTTCTCGGCTGCTGTTTTCTTCTTTTTCTTTTTTCTTTTTTTCTTTTTTCGTCTTTTCTTTTTCAGCTTTTTTTTCCTTTTCTTCTTTGCTAGCTCCTTTTTTTTCCTTTTTTCCTTTAACGCTTTTTTCTTATTTTTTTTCTTTTCGCTTTTACTCGCCCGTTTTTCCATCGCTTCGGGGCTATACTCTTCCGTCAGGTAAAGCAGTGTTTCCTCTGCGGATTCAAAATCTTTTTTGAGATGTTGGGCTTGAGCAATGAGTAAGTAGCAATCATCTGTCCAGTGACTGGCTCGGTGGAGAGAAACGACGATGGACACTTTTTTGATGGCATTATCTAAATCACCCGCGACAGCTTGCGGGTTAGGAGCGGCGACGTACTTGTAGAGATCGAGAACTTTATTATAATTATCCTGATGTTGTTGATTTAACTTGTCAATACTCTCAGTTAATAGTACATTTGCGTTAAAATAGCCATTATATTTAGCGGTAGTATTATGATAAACTCTACCCAGAAAAGAAGGTTTTGCATTCTTTTTTTTCTTAGAAGCACAACCGGCGGCCAGTAGTACGACGAGTAGAATAAAACTAATTTTGTTGAGTTGTTTCAAACTATAAGAATTTAAAATTCGTTGATGATGTAAGCGCCTTACAATGAGAAAATTGAATACAAGTAGCTTAAGTATATAATACTTCTCAAGTCTATTTTTGTTTCAATTTTTGAAGACCCATTTTTTTTAAGTTAATTTGCTTTATTTTATAACTAGAATCCTGCAAATTTATTTTAATTTTTTCAAATTTAGAATAATGCCAGACGAAAATACTGCGGAAAAGACTTTGATGGAGAGATTAAAGGATAATTATCGTTTAGTTATCATGAATAATGAGACTTTCGAAGAAGTAGGGTCCTACCAACTTTCTCTGCTCAATGTGTATATTATTCTGAGCTCCATCGTCGTTTCGGTCGCGTTAGTTGTGATCGCTTTGGTTATTTTTACCCCTGTAAAAAGATACATTCCGGGATACGGTGATATCAATGAACATAAGGAATTACTAGCGTTAAACAAAGAAATTTCTGCTTTAGAAGAGGAGTTGGTGGCACAAAAAGCTTACACGGATAACTTTCGTAAGATTTTAGTAGGCGATGTGCAAAATGAAACTGAAATTTCGGAAGAAGAAAATATTATTGATGATAGTTTATTAAACGTCTCCCGCATCAAAGAAGATGAATTATTGCGGAAAGAAGTGGAATTTGAAGAAAAAATTAATGAGAAAGAATTAACAAAATCGGCTAATTTCTCTCCTCGGGAAATGCCTTTGGGACAAATATTTCTTTTCCCTCCCATTAAAGGGGAAATAAGTGCAGAATTTATGATGAATGGTAAACATGATGGCGTGGATATCATGGCACCTAAAAATACTCCCGTCAAAGCTGTTCTTGATGGTTATGTCATCGCCTCCGACTGGACTTTAGAAACAGGAAATACCATTGGAATACAACACTCTAACACCTTGATTTCCTTTTACAAACACAATTCTTCTTTGCTGAAAAAACGAGGCAGCTTCGTGAAAGCAGGAGAAGCCGTTGCAATTATTGGTAATACGGGAACGCTTTCGGACGGACCGCATTTACATTTTGAATTGTGGTACAAAGGAAAACCCGTAAATCCGCAAGAATTCATTAATTTCGATTAGGGCAGCCAAGTTGATATCGGTAACGTTGTTTTTATTCCTTGTTTGGCTGGAAATCTCCGCTAGACAAAATTAGGTCACCTTCCTTTTAGTCGTTAAATTATTTACACGATTTAGTCAAAAACGAATGGTCTTGTTTGGCGTTTAATCATTGAAGTTGTTTTAAAATGATGTTGCAAGCTTTTAACTGTAGGTCTTAAGATCTATTTTTAAACAACTTTTTTAATTAAAGAATATCGAAGATATAGAAATATCGATGATAAAAACCCGTTTAAAAGACGCCGCAAACCCTGTTAATTCAGGAAAAGGATTCGATTGAAACATCTTTAAGTAGCTAAAAACATTAGGTTTTTGCAGCAAATTACCGTATCTTTGAATTTCTTTTCCGATGCATTCATTGCATCACCAAATAATAAAAAAATAACGATGGATCAGAAGCACGAACTAGAGCAAAAGTTCAATGAAAAAGGAGAAAATGTCAGCCCATTATTACCCGAAAAGGTAAAAAACTTTCTTGTAGACATTGATGGCACGATCACGGATGATGTACCAAACGAAGAGCCCGAGCGAATGGGAACTTGCCTACCTTATCCTGATGCGCTGAAGATGGTTAATAAATGGTATAATGAAGGTCATATTATTACGTTCTTTACCTCTAGAACAGAGGAGCACCGAGAAATTACAGAGTTTTGGCTTAATAAGCACAATTTCCTATATCACGGATTATTGATGAACAAACCACGTGGAGGAAATTACCACTGGATTGATAATCACATCGTGAAAGCTACTCGATTTAAAGGAAAGTTTACCGACTTAGTTGTCAAGACGAAGAAAATTGAAGTTTTCCAAAAGTAAATTACTGCCGCTCTTCCTTCCCTCTTCTGGGAAGGCACTATATTTTCCGATCAATAATGTCTTTAAGTGCAGGAACAATTTCAGGAAACTGAAAATTAAAGTCTGTCCGTAGTATTTTATTCGCCGAAACGCGGGTACTCGTCAGTACGACATCTGCCATTTCGCCCATCGCTAAGCGCAACGCTATCGAAGGAGCGGGTATAATTAGTGCACTACTGGACAGAGCTTGTTTGATGCTTTCTGTTAATGTTTTATTAGTCACGGGATGAGGGGCAACGCCGTTATAAGTTCCTGCTAATTGTTCATTTTCGATGGCTTGGATAAAAATTCGACAAAGGTCATCAATGTGAATCCACGAATAATACTGACTACCATCTCCAAAGTAGGTTCCAATGCCCACTTTGAAAGAAGGAAGCATTTTGGCAAGTGCACCACCTTGTTTTGATAAGACAATGCCGATACGGATTTTGACGGTGCGAATATTTGTATCAGCAATCTTATCAATTGATTTTTCCCAGGCTTGGGTGCTCGTTGAAAGGAAACCATCGGTTGGAGGAGGAGTAGTTTCGTCAACTAATTGATCGCCTTGTTCTCCGTAAAAGCCAATCGCAGATGCCGCTACAAAAGCCTTTGGCATTTTTATTTTTTGAGCATAAGCGAGTAATAAATTATTGGTTTTGACACGACTATTAATAATTAATTGCTTGCGACTTTTTGTCCAGAGACCATCGGCAATCCCTGCTCCCGCTAAATTGATGATGTAATCTGCCTTTTGAATGGCTTCTTCTTCGATGAATTGCTGATCAACATCCCATTGAAAGTATTGATAATCAGTATCCTTTCGTTTTTTTCGACTGAGAATAAGTACTTCGTGATTCCGTTCTTTAAGTAAAACGCGGAGTCGAGAACCAATAAGTCCAGTACCACCTGCAATTAAAACTGTAGCCATATTGAAAGTATATTTTTACCTTTGAAGTTGTTTATTTATTTGAAAAGCAGTTGACAAAGGCTTTCCTTCCAAACAAGTAAGTCGATTTTTTTGTTCAAATTCTGCTTTTTGCTGATCGGCAGTTGGGGCGCTGCTGGCGTTCGCAACACCGCTACAGAGGATAAAAAAGCTGAAAAGTTGGACAAAAGATCAGGTTGCAAACATTTTTGGAGTTTTTAAACAACTTCCTTTATTAATTAATGATTATCTTTATTTTTGAAGGTATAACAAAATCATACGTATAGAGTTCTCTACGCTGTAAGTATTATGGCGTTTTGTACAAAATGGATTTGACCATTGGCTAGCATATAGGAAACAATAGGCAGACCTCAGACTTATTTTATCGTAATTTTGTTCAAGCCCTTACTTCAACAAAGTAAATCTGTTCTCGCTGGAAAATGGACTCGATGGTTCAATTGAATGAGCACGTTGATTTATAGTAAGAGATCATACAAATTAACTAATACGCGACTATTATGGCAAAGCAGTTACCGGCTAGGCTTTCATATATTTTGGTGCTTTTACTTTTTTGTGCTTGCACAACCGACAAAAAAGTAATTCCCGCTAAGAATATTGTTACCGTACGACTCCCCACTGCTCCTGATAATCTTAATCCATATACGATTAATGCTTACGCCCAACAGGTAAGCCTTAAGTTATTTTCTTCTCTTTTATCGTTTGATGCGAACAAGTTGACCATGCAGCCTTTTTTGGCGAAGCAGCTTCCTGAAATTGAGTTGCTACCAGATGGCAAGACGAACTATACCTATGAAATCCACGAAGAAGCACGATGGGATAATGGCGATCCAGTGCTCGCGAGTGATTACGTTTTTACCTTGAAAGTTCTTTTTAATCCTTACGCCCAAACCAATGCCTTTGTTTCTTACTTAGATTTTGTAGAAGACGTTAAAATAGATGACAAGAATCCGAGAAAATTTACCATTCTTTCGAATAAGCAGTACATTTTGATTAAAGTAAATACGGGAAGTATGCCGATTTTGCCAGAATATCTTTTCGATCCAGAGCATACAATGGCTAATTTTTCTTTGGCAGAAATGGTTTCTTTTCTAAACGAAAAACCGACGGCAGCACAAGCTACTTTATTAGCACAATTTGGAGAACGTTTTACCGGAGCAGATTATACGACTAATCTTGATTTTTTACGGGGAAGCGGTCCGTACCGTTTGGCAGAATGGCAACCCGCGCAAAAAATTGTCCTAGAAAAGAAAAAAGGATGGTGGGGAGATCAATTGGCAGCAAAATATCCAATGTTGACGGCTAATCCTGAAAAGATTATTTACCGTCCAATTGTTGATGATGCTTCGATGTTAACGGAGTTGAAGTCTGGAGCGCTTGACGTTGTCAGTAATGTTCAGGCCAATTCTTTTTTCGACTTAAAAAGAAATACTAATGTCCAAGAACAGTTTAATTTGTACACGCCACCGTCTTTGTTGTACTATTTTATCGCATTAAATGGAGCTAATCCTAAACTGGAAGATAAACGGGTTCGTCGGGCATTGGCTCATTTGGTTGATGTAGAAGAAATTATCGAAACGGTGATGCAGGGATTAGGAGAACGTATACACGGTCCGATTCATCCTAAGCGCCCCTATTTTCACGACAGTTTGGCATTTATCCCATTTAGCGTAGCACAAGCGCAAGCACTTTTGAAAGCTGCCGGTTGGGTAGACAGCAATAACGATGGCATTGTAGATAAAGTTATTGACGGAGAACGTGTAGATTTAAGCTTGACCATTAAAATCGGGGCAGGTAATGATACGGGGAAAAGTATTGCAATCTTATTTAAAGAAAATGCTAGAAAAGCGGGTGTGAAAATCGAAATTGAGGCACACGAATTGAGTAAGTTAAGGACTTTAGTGCGGCAACGAGATTATGAAATGGCTTACCGTGCTTGGAGCTTACCCGAGACCTTGGATGATCTGAAACAGGTTTGGCATACCAAGAGTCAATTGATTCCCGATGGCAATAATTATGTTAATTTTGGAGACGTAGTTTCGGATGAACTCATTGAAGCCATCAGAACAAATGTAAAGGAAACGGAAAGAAATCAATTGTATCAACAAATCCAAGAAGTGATCTACGACGAACAGCCTTATATCTTTCTTTTTACCCCTAAAGGAAGATTGGTCATTCACAAAAGATTTCAAGCTCAAACCTCAATTAAATTTCCGGGATATCACGAAAGTTTTTTTAGCTTAGCGCAAGAAGAATTTGTAGGAAACTAAAGCGAATAACATTTCTGGAGTTTTTGAACAACTTCTTAATGATAAACAAGTAAAAGTTAAAATATCATGATGAAAAAAATAAAATACTCGTTTGGAACTCACTTGGCAATGCTGATAACCTGTTTATGTCTCGTTGTGGCTTGCAAGACAGATCCTAAGACGACGGCGGACAAAAAAGAAAGTTCATCGAAAACTGGAGCGGCGAAGATCGTGACCGATGAGGACCTAAAAGTAACGATACAAGTGCGTTCAGAACCTAAGCGTTTGAATCCTGTGTTGACTACGACTTCTACGGCGCTTCAACTATTGGCGCATCTTTTTCCGACGTTACTAAACTTTAGTCCAGAAGATTTAAGTGTACAACCGGTTTTAGTAAAATCACTTCCAACGGTAGCGAAACTAACGGAAGGACCTTATGCGGGAGGCGTATCGTATAGTTACGAAATTCACGAGGAAGCCGTTTGGGACAATGGCTTGCCAGTAACGGGACACGACTACGTTTTGGGAATGAAAATTTTATTTAACCCTTTAGTGAAAGCAGATGCTTATCGCGGAGTTATGAATTTTGTAAAAGCGGTAAAAGTAGATGCTACCAACCCGAAAAAATTTGTTGTTTATTCTGATCAAACTTACATTATGGGAGAAGCTTATTCTGGCTTTTTTATGTATCCCGCTTACGCTTATGATCCTCAAGGTTTGATGAAAGATATTCCTTTAACAGACCTTACGGATCCAGAAAAAGCGGCAGCGTTAGCGAAGTCAAATGCAAATCTAAAAACATTTGCAGATGCATTTAATTCTCCTGAATATGGTAGAGAGCTCGCCAACATCACGAGTTGTGGGGCGTACAAACTAGTTGAATGGATTCCTAACCAAAGGTTGGTGCTTCGCAAAAAAGAAAACTGGTGGGGCGATAAATTGGTCAAAGACTATCCGATGTTGACGGCTATTCCAAAAGAGCTGGTCTACGAGGTGATTAGAGATGGTAATAGTGCACTGACTCAGCTCAAAAGTGGTGCGCTCGATGTGGCAGTGACTTCTACGAATGATTATTTAGCGCTTCAAGAAAACGAGCAAGCTAAAAAGAATTTAAATTTTTACAAGCCAGAGTCAATGTCTTACGTTTACATCGCACTCAATGCTAAAAATCCAAAATTAAAAGATAAAAAAGTACGACAAGCGATTGCACACGCCGTTGATCGCGATGAAATTATAGAAGTGCTCAAGTCCGGTTTGGCAAGAACAATTACTGGACCGATTCCTAGTCAGTTTGATTATTATAACAAAAGTCTAAAGCCAATTCCGTACAACGTAGAAAAGGCAAAAACATTATTAGCAGGAGCAGGTTGGAAGGATACGAATGGCAACGGAATTGTTGATAAACAAATGGACGGAGAGTTAGTAGAACTGACGATTGAGTTTGCCATTCCTACGAGTAAAGCAAGTGAACAATTAGCAATTTTAGTAAAAGAAACGGCCAAGCGAGCAGGGATTGATATCGAAATTAAAGTAAAGGAAACTTCCGTTTACCTAGCCGATCGTCGGAGACGAGAATTTGAAATGATGCCATTACAGGCTCGACCTGATCCAGGATTATATGATCCATACCAATTGTGGCATTCCAAAAGTGACACACCGAGTGGTGGTAATTTTGTGGGTTTTAGAAACATGGAAGCGGATAAGTTGATCGAAGAAATTCGGGTAACTTTAGATAAAAAGAAACGAGATGCACTTTACTTGCAACTTCAAGAAATTATTTACGATGAACAACCGGCTATTTTCTTGTATTCTGGTCAGACTTGTATCGTCGCCAATCAACGTCTAAATCTGAAAACTTCCGTCTACAAACCAGGCTATTTCGAGCAATATAGCACCGTGAAATAAAGCATATTGCTATAGTTTTTATTGTGGAAAATGTGCGGGACAATGCATTTGTTCGGCACATTTTTTATTTTA